>JBEKZL010000049.1:0-60067 GCA_049509915.1 Bryobacteraceae bacterium
TCGAATCGCGCAGCCTGCTGGACGAGCACTGGATTCTGGGCCAGGGAACCATTTATCCCGATACCATCGAATCCGGCGGCACCGCCAAGGCTTCGCTCATCAAGACCCACCACAACCGCGTCGCCGGCATTCAAGCGCTGATCGCCGCCGGGCGCATCGTCGAGCCGCTGAAATCCTTCTACAAGGATGAGGTCCGCGAAGTCGGCGCCGAGCTTGGCCTTCCCGCCGAACTGCTGGAGCGCCATCCCTTCCCCGGTCCCGGCCTCGCCATCCGCTGCCTGTGCTCCCCCGTCGATGCGCCCCTGTGCCAGACGCCCGAAGGCTGGCTCATCCCGGTGAAATCGGTAGGCGTGCAAGGCGACGAGCGCAGCTACGCCCCGGTGATGGCGATCGATTCTCTCGATCACGGCCGCGCCATCGAGATCGTCAACCGCGTGCGCGGCGTGAATCGCGTGGTGGCTCCCGTCGAAACCCGCGTGCCCGTAGCGATTATGCAGGTCTGGACGTCGGAACTGAGCGCCAGCCGAATCGCCCGCCTGCGCCGCGCCGATGCCGCCGTCCGCGCCCTGTCCCATCAATCCGGCTACGACCGCCAGGTCTGGCAGTTTCCCGTAATCCTGATCCCTCTCGGCATCGCCGAAGCCCCGGATTCCATCGTCCTCCGCCCCATCGATTCGGTGGACGGCATGACCGCCCGCTCCGTCCCAATGGACGCCAGCCTTAGAAGCGCCATCTGTACCGCCGTCCTCGAAGATCCCAAAATCGCCGCCGTCTTCTACGACCTTACCCACAAACCGCCGGGGACTATCGAGTGGGAGTGAGTGAGGCCGTGCGGTCGGGATCGGCGGGCGCTGAGGTGCCCAGGCTCCTCCGAGAATGTCGGTCGGACCGGCCCAGAGTTGTATTATGGTGGTTCAGGCGTTCGTGATCATACCCGGATCGACGTGGCCAGTCCAGCCACGGTCGCCTTGACACTTGGAGTCCCGTGGCGGAGCACGCCGTCTCGACAAGGTGCTATCCACTGCGCTCGATTACATTACGGTCAAGGGATTCAAGAGCGTCGCAATGGTCGAGCAGTTGCCGTTGCGCCCGATCAACGTCTTAATCGGCGCAAACGGCGCAGGGAAGTCGAACTTTATTGGTGTTTTTTCCTTCCTGCACGCGATCCGCGAGGGCCGCTTGAGAGATTATGTGACCGAAGTCGGTGGCGCCGAGAGGCTGTTGCACTTCGGCTCGAAGAACACCAAGGAGATGTCCTTCCACCTTTCCTTCAAAGATGGGGTCAATCAATACAGCCTGAAACTTTCTCCTACAGCCGACGATGGTCTTTTCCCGTCCGAAGAGATCGCTTATTATTGGAAGAAGAGCCAGTACTCCAGACCCTACGGCACGGGTCTTTCGCCACGGGAGCAACGACGGGAAGCGGGCATAAGCGATCCGAGATCCGAACGCGTCGCAGGTTGGGTCCGCGAACGTCTGGGAGGATGGCGACTCTACCACGTGCATGACACCAGTTCGTCATCGCCCACGCGAAAAACAGCAAAGGTAGATGACAACGAATTCCTTCGGCCTGACGGGTCGAATCTAGCCGCCTCCTTATTCTATTTGCGCGAGGCACATCCAGACTCGTACAGCCTAATTCAACGGTCTGTACAGCGTGTCGCCCCGTTCTTCGAAGATTTCCAGCTCAAGCCGCTCAGGCGTAAAGCTGACGACATTAAGCTAGAGTGGCGACACAAGGGATCGGATCAGTACTTTGACGCTTCATCGCTATCAGACGGCACACTTCGGTTCATTGTTCTTGCTACGCTGTTCCTGCAGCCTGACAGGTACCGACCGTCGATCATCCTGGTGGACGAGCCCGAATTGGGGCTCCACCCTTACGCGATTGGAATGTTGGCTTCACTGATCCGACAGTCATCGGTGCAGACCCAGGTGATCGTTTCGACTCAGTCGTCTCTGCTGTTGGACCATTTCGACCCCGACGATGTTCTAATCGCAAACCGTGTAGACGGCGGGACACAAATCAGTCGGTTGGACTCCGGACAACTGGCCGCTTGGCACGAGGACTACAGCCTCGGCCAGATGTGGGAGAAGAACGAATTTGGAGGGCGACCCGTGAGGGGCTGACGATGTCTCGCCTGTTGATACACGTCGAAGGCCAGACGGAAGAAGCATTCGTAAATGAAGTTCTTGAGGGACACCTGCTGGCCTGTGGGTATCGCGCTGTTGCGGCAAGAATCGTGGGCAATGCTCGTCTGCGGAGGAGGCGCGGAGGTATCCGCCCATGGCCCTCCGTGAGAAAGGACATCGTCAACCATTTAAAGGAGGACTCGGGTTGCATTGCGACGACAATGGTGGATTATTACGGCCTTCCACAACGCGGGGCCGGCAGTTGGCCGGGGCGGGCCAACGCTGCTGGGCTCGAGGTATCGAAAAAAGCGGCCGTTGTAGAGGACGAACTTCTCAAGGACGTGGCGAGGCAGATCGACAACCCGCGGCGTTTCGTTCCCTTCGTCTTGATGCATGAGTTTGAGAGCCTGCTGTTCAGTGATTGCGATGCCCTGAGCCGAGGCATTGGACGGCCCGATTTGCAGCCCAAGTTCGAAGACGTCCGCCAACAGTTCGCAACCCCCGAAGAGATCAACGATTCTCCGGATACCGCACCTTCCAAGCGGATGGAATCGATAATCCCAGGCTACGAAAAGCCGCTCTTGCTGCCCTGGAGATCGGATTGCTTCGCATCCGGGCGGAGTGCCCCCACTTTGACGGCTGGCTATCGCTACTTGAATCTCTGGCGTCTTGACGAATGGCGAAACAGCCTGAACTGGGCTGTTTTTCTCGCGGAAAGCGGGCTGTCTGCAGCGCCAGTGGTATGCTTCGCGAGACCGCGGGGACCACTCGCTCAGCTCTGACCGCTTCCCCGAAACCATCGTACGACCGTCACAACGAGCGCAATCGCCAGCAACACGAAGACGAAGTGGATCACCGCGATCAGCACTATCTGGGGAGGGTGGTGTTCCACCCATTCGGACCAGCTGAGAAAGACCGATCCTAGCGCGGCGGCCAGCACTCTCCATTTCGCCCTTAGCCAACCTGCGAGGCCCTCCCGCGCGGTGCCATCGACGTCCCAAAGGAAATGGTCGATCGTCCAGCGCCCGAATCGACGATAGATCGGCGCGGCCATTCCGGTAGTGTATCAATCTCCGCCGCCGAACCGCGGTCAAAACGTTACAATGCAAGCAGGACACCGAACATGACAACTCTCGACTGGTCCCAATGTCCCGCCGTGGAGAGCATCCCCGGTAAAGTCAGCGGCGCACGGGTGTTTAAGGATACCCGGATGCCGGTCGCCACGGTGTTCGAGAATTTGGAAGCTGGCTTGACCGTGGAAGAAGTCATGGAAGAATTCTGCGTCACGCGCGAACAGATCAACGCGGTCTTGCATTTCGCGGCAAAGAGCTTGGCAGCGCCGTTCCCACCCCCGGTGCATGCACCACCCGCCGATGCTCGTCCTCTTTGATCACGGCACACACCGAAGCATTGCCGGCTGGCTTCACGGCCACACCGTTGTAGAAGCCATTGCAAGAGGATGGGACCGACTAGCCAACGGCGCGTTGCTGAAGGCGGCTGAAGAAGCCGGGTTCGACCTTTTGCTATCCACGGACAAAAACATCCAGTACCAACAGAACCTCAAAGGCCGCCGAATTGCCATCGTGATGCTCGGCAATTCGCAGCGCCCTGCCGTGCACCGCTACATTGATCGGGTTATTGCGGCAGTCAACGCAGCCACACCCGGCAGTTATGCCGAGGTGGAAATTCCGTACGAGTAGCCCTCGGGGGTGGCGCCGAAGCAGCCGTCCGCGCGCTATCGCATCAATCCGGCCACGACCGCCAGGTCTGGCAGTTTCCCGTGATCCTGCTCCCCACAAGGCACCGCCGAGTCGTCGAATTCCATCGCCCTGCGCCCATCGATTCAGTGGACGGAATGACTGTCCGTTCAGTCCCCATGGACCCGGACCTTCGAAGCGCCATCTGCGCCGCCGTCCTGGAAGATCCCAGAATCGCCGGCGTGTTTTACGACCTCACCCATAAGCCGCAGGGCACCATCGAGTGGGGTCAACGTAGCTCAGCCCGTAGGGGCGCGAGACAGTCCTCGGCGTAAGCCGTGCGTTTCGTGATCCCGACAGCACGCTCTTCGTGCGGACAGTCGCTGGTTTCCGCCGCGGGTCCTCCCTCGGTTTTCTCAGAAAGCGGGGAAAAACGCAGCCTGCCACTGGCTTTCCCGGCGCGCCCCGGCCCTGTATGCCCCGAACGCCGTCACTTCTCAGAAAACATCCCGTGGAACCCGGCGCCGTATCCAACTTTCCACGTCTCGTCCATTCCGGTCTTGCCGGCACACTCTCTGTTCCAAAGGACGGCAAACCCGCTCATTTCGTTCGTTTTGAACTGCCCGGATAGCGAAAGCACGGCCTGCCCCGAGTTCATTCCGCCGAAGCCGTTCTGCGAACGAAACTCATAACAAACCGCTCCGTCGTTCATAATCGACGCTGAAGTTAGTTTGAACGAGTCCGGGCTGCGCATCGCCTCACGTAGCTGTCTTGCACCTGCTACGGCAGTGGGAAGAGTGGCTTGCTCCTTCTGCCTTGCCGCTTCCAGATCCATCGCGGGCGCTTCTCGACGTCGCCGTCCAGGAAGTCCCAGGCGACCTCGTACGTGTCGCTGGTTTTCGCGTTGGCGCTCCATCCCCTCGCGGACCTGACTCCGCTGCTGGGCTGAGTACGGGGAAAAGCGATCATTGTCGCATCTATTTTCGTCTCTATATCCATCGCGGACCGGCCCAATCCGGGGACCGTGGGAGCCGCTGCCTTGACGAGGCCAATAGCTATCGCCCCAGGTTTCAACGGCGGAAACTCTAAGGTCATCAAATCATCCAAGACCTTCCGGCTGTCGATGACATCTGGGTCGGCTAGCCTAAGAATCTTGCCATGAAGATTCTTGCCGCCGTCACCGCCCAATAGCGTCTTGATTTCGTCTGGCTGACATGCGAGGTCAAAGCAAGCCGAGAAACGCACACTGTACTTCCCAGCCCGCAATGGCCTCCTTCTAACCTTCAGTTTCTCGGCATCAGGCCAGTTGAGCATTTTCGGAGAAAAGTATGGGTTAGGAATCTCTTGCCAGAGACCCGCTGTAAAAATTCTCCCTTTCTCCATGTTGATCAATGTTGCGTTGTTGACGTAGACATTTGGGTCGGATGAAACGGCTTTCCGTGAGCCCATCGGGAAAACCCAAACCCCGAGCTTCATTCCTACCGGGAAATTCGTCGCGCCAACCACATATATCTCACCCTCTGGTCCGCGTTCAGCGTGAGCGTCCAGCAGCATTTCTGTCGGCAGCGTGTACGGCTTGGTCGCCTTCCCGTGACCGCTGAAGACGCTGAATATACCGAACATGAAGACCACCGCCGTAGCGATGAGGCCGAGAACGAGATATTTATAGCCGGCTCCCTTTTGCTGCGGCGCGACAACAACAGGTATGGCCATCACCTGTCGACCGCATCGTGGGCAGAACCGTTCGGGCCCAGCTAAAGGCTGGCCGCAGTTGCTACAGGCGATCAAGGCGAGCGCCCACCCTTTCCCCAACCGATTATACGCGCACTTCAGCGCAGGGGGGCACGCGGCCCGCCGCCGTGCCCAACACGGTCAGGCATCAGGGTAAGCCGCCGCGCCGTTCGATGCCGGCTCCGCCATAAGGCCGGTCACTTGCGTTCAATTCAGAGGGTCTGGCGCCGGCATGGTGGCAACGCCCAGCCATCGCGGAAGCGCAAAAGTCGGAGGACTCTGGCGCCCCGGCCGTTTTCGCCGAGCGCCCCGCCGCAGGGGCCCCCGGGGCCGGTCGCTTACGGAGCGGGCTCGAGTTTGGGCATCGAGCGGCGTTCGTCCTCGGTCGGTCGAGCCCACAGCCCGTTTCTCAACGTGATGAGTGATTCGCCCTCAAGGCAGAGGAGAACGCTCCTTGCATTTTCAAGCGTACCCCCTAGCTTGCGCGCAATGGCTTGCTCCCCCGCCGCGCGCGCGTCGCTGGCGGCCGGCAGCGCCTCCAGCGTCTCCACCAGTTCATCATACGGGTTCATGAAGGGCTCCTCTGCCCGATTGTAGCGCGGTCGCGCTGGACCAGGCTGGTGCACGAATGTCGCGGCCAGCCGACCCAAACAACGGTGGCCATAGACCCAGGGCAAGAGGGATGCGGCCTGGATCTCTCGCGAGGAAGCGCGGAAACCCGGGGGACGAGAAAACCGGTGACACGGAGAGACCGGCGATGGGCTACGTGTTTCCCAATTCCAGTCCACTTCTCTATTTCACCCCCGACATCAGCCTCACCGTCGGCTTGACCAGCAGCGCCAGCACTATCGCGGTGGCGAAGCTGAACGCGGCCACGGAGCCGAACAGCGTCGGCAGCGGCATGGAGCTGTATAGCGAACCGGCTTTTCCGGCCAGCCAGTTGCCGATACTGGTCGACAGGAACCAGATCCCCATCACGAATCCGCCGGCCCGTTCGGGCGCCAGCTTGGTCATGGCGCTCAGGCCAACAGGGCTCAGGCAGAGCTCGCCCAAAGTCTGCAGAAAATACGTTCCGGTAAGCCACCAGATGGCCACCTGCGCGCCGCCCAGGGCCATCTTCGAGGCCGGCACCAGAATGGCGAACGCCAGGCCCGCCCAAACCAGGCCGATGGCGAATTTGGCCGGGCTGGAGGGTTCGGCTTTGCGCCGGTTCAGCGCCAGCCACAACCAGGCGAAAACGGGCGCCAGCGCGACCACGAAGATCGGCTGCACGAACTGGAACCAGCCGGCCGGAAATTCCCAGCCCAGCACCATGCGGTCGGTGCTGCGCTCGGCGAACAGGTTGAGCGAACTGCCGGCCTGCTCGAAGGAGGCCCAGAATAGCGCCGAGGCGATGAACAGCACCAGAATCGCCGCCGAGCGTTTGCGCTCTTCGAGCGTCCATCCGTGGGAAAAAATCATCCAGCCGAACACCGCCGCCGCAATCGCCAGCAGCCCCCAGCCAAGGCCATCGGAAATCGCGGTGACGCTCAGGCTGACGGCGCCGGTCGCCGCCAGCACCGCGAGCAGCGCGCAGACGCCCAGCCCGATCCCGACCCCGCGAATGGCGCTCCGCTTCTGCCGCCGGTCCAACTCGGGGTCGCCCGTGCCCGCCGGACGCAGCCCGGCATCACCCAGGTACTTTCCGCTCAAAACGTATTGCACCAGCCCCACCAGCATGCCGATGCCGGCCACGCCGAAGCCCAGCCGCCAGTTGATCTTCTCCCCCACATAGCTGCACAGGATCGGCGCGATCAGGGCGCCGATATTAATCCCCATATAGAAAATCGAAAACCCCGAGTCGCGCCGCGGGTCGCCCTTGCGGTAAAGCTGCCCGACGATGGTGCTGACATTGCCCTTGAGCAGGCCTGTCCCGAAGATCAGCAGCACCAGCCCGCCGTAGAAGAACGCCAGGCCCGGCGCCACCAGGCAAAACTCCCCCGCCACGATGAAAAGCCCGCCCGCCAGCACCGCCCGCCGCTGCCCGGTGATGCGGTCGGCCACCCACCCGCCGCCCAGGCACATCAGGTACACCATGGCGGTATAGAGACCGTAAACCGATCCGGCTTTGGCGTCGTTGAACCCCAGCCCGCCCTTGGCGATCTGATCGGTCATAAACAGGATGAGGATGGCGCGCATGCCGTAATAGCTGAAGCGCTCCCACATCTCGGTGAAAAATAAAGTGGCAAGGCCGCGAGGATGCCCGAAGAATCGGGTATCGGCGGAAACCGGGTCGGCATCGTTGGCCATAGTCGTTTGTCCCGAAAGGTTACCGGACCCGCCAGTGTAATCGGTTGGCAGCCAAGTAGCAATCCAGCGTTATGCATCAACCGAGCCGCGGCCAAATGGACCGGTCCCGACTGGTAGGTTCGTCATCCTCGGTTGGGTGTTTTTGTGCGCATGCGAAAAGCTCACCGGCTGAGACGCCTGGTAGGAATCAATAAGTTAGGAGCATCCGTGGTGCATCTTTGCGCACTTTGCCCGCCAGACCGAGCGAGCCGTGTCCGCCCTCGCACGCTGTAGCCGCGGGTTCACGGGATTGACCCCGACAAAGTTAAGGTTCTAAAATAAGTTACTACCGAACGGAGCCTGTTCACAGGAAGCGGTGCTGTATGAACGCTACTCGCCTTTCCATTGCGTGCCTTTCTACGTCCTTACTCCTGGGCCTCGTGATCGCCCAGCAAAGCCAGCCAACGCCGCCGTCCAATCCGCAAGCGCAGCCGGCCGATCAATCGATACCGGCCGATCAGGCGCAGCCGCCCGATTCAGGCCTGCCGAAGAAGAAGGGCAAGACGCTGGGACTGCCTCCGGGCAGCGAGACTATCGCCAAGCCCATTTCCGAGCGCGAGAAGAAAAAACGAGCCGAGAGGCTGAAAGGCGAGTTGGAGACACCCTACCGTAAGTGGCTGAACGAGGACGTGGCCTACATCATCACCGACGAGGAACGGGCGGCCTTCAAGCAATTGCAGTCCGACGACCAGCGTGAGCAGTTCATCGAAAACTTCTGGCTGCGCCGCGACCCCACCCCCGATACTATCGAAAACGAGTTTAAGGAAGAGCACTACCGCCGCATCGCCTACGCCAACGACAACTACGCCTCGGGTATTCCCGGCTGGAAGACCGACCGCGGCCGCATCTATATTACCTATGGGCCGCCGGACGAAATCGAAGACCATTCCTCGGGCGGATTCTACGAGCGGCCTCCGGAAGAGGGCGGCGGCGAGACGTCGACCTACCCCTTCCAGCAATGGCGCTATCGCTATATTGAGGGCATCGGCAGCAACATCATCATCGAATTCGTCGACCCGACCATGTCGGGCGAGTTCCACATGACCATGGACCCCTCGGAAAAGGATGCCCTGCTCTACGTTCCCGGCGCCGGTTTGACCATGATGGAGCAGTTGGGGCTATCGAGCAAGACCCAGCGTTTCAACAACACCGACGGCACCCACCTGGGCCAGGCCTTCGGCGGCACGCCGGAGAGCATGAACGAGTTCACCCGCCTGGAACAGTTCGCCAAACTCCAGGGGGCGCCGCAAGTGAAATTCAAGGATCTGGAAGCCGAAATCACCTCGAAGATTACCTATAATATTCTGCCCATGAAGGTGCGCCTGGATTATTTCCCGGTTACGGACGCCACGGTGATGACCCACGTCACGGTGCAGTTCGCCAATAAGGACCTGCAATTCACCTCCAAGGAAGGCATGCAGCGCGCCACCGTCAATATTCTTGGCCGGATCAGCACCTTGACGCGGCGCGTGGTTTCCACCTTCGAGGAGACGGTCACCGTCGACAGCCCCAAGGAATTCCTCGACCAATACGCGCTGCAGAAACGTATCTACCAGAAAACGCTTCCTTTAGTCCCAGGGACGTACCGTCTGAACATCGTTGCCAAAGACGTCGTCGCGGGCAACGTGGCCAATTACGAATCGGCCATCACGGTGCCGCGCCTGGACGCGGATAAGGCCAGCACGAGCAGCATCATTTTGGCCGACCTGATGTCGCGGGTGGACATGAAGAGTATCGGCACCGGCATGTTCGTCATCGGCGACACCAAGGTGCGCCCGCGCATGGACGACACCTTCAAGCACGACGAGAAGATGGGTATCTACCTGAAGGTTTACAACCTGGGCCAGGATCAAAACACCCACAAACCGGTCGGCCAGGTGCAGTATGAACTGGTGCGCTCCGGGTCCAACGAAAAGCTGTTCGACTTCAGCGAGGATTTTTCCCAGGTGCCGGACGCTTCTTCGCAGCAAATGACCATCGAGAAGCTTCTGCCGCTAGCCACGCTACAGCCGGGCCAGTACACGTTGCGGTTGCGGATCACCGACAAGAACCGCAACCAGGTGCTTACACCGTCGGCCCAGTTTACTGTAAACTAGGAGAGTTGGGTCGGGAGATCTCCTGACCCCGCGGCGGTTTTGAAGTTGGAGATTGTGCTGAATTTGAGATCGTACAAATCGGTTACGATCCTCCTGGCAGGGTTGGTTTGTGCGCCGTTCGCTCTGGTTTCTCGTGCCGGCGACCTGTTCGATTTCTCGGGCATTATTGCAGGCGTGGTACGGGATACGTACGGCGTCCCGCAAATGGGCGCCAGCGTCACCCTTCTGAGTCCGCAGCAGCGCCAGATCGGACGGGTCCGCACGGACGAACGAGGGCGATTTGAGCTGACCGGCCTGGCGCCGGCGCTGTACTCGGTGCGCGTAACCCTCGCCACTTTCGAGCCCGCCGTGCGCCGCAATCTGCTGGTTCAGCCGGGTATGCGCAGCCTGCTCGATGTTAGCTTGAGCACGGTCTTCAGCTCGATTCAATTGGCTTATCCGCCCCTCGAAAACGGCAACGTGATGAGTGAAGACTGGAAGTGGGTGCTGCGTACCGCCTCCGATGCCCGTCCCATCACGCGATTTACCGACAGTCCCGCGCCTTCGCAATCGCCCCGTTCCACGGCTGAAGTCGTCTCCGAAACGCGGGGCGTGGTTCGCCTCTCGGCCGGCGATAGCGGCCTGCTGGCCGGCGTGGGCGACCAGGCCGACCTCGGTACAAGTTTCGCGCTTTCCACCATATTGAGCGAAACCAGTTCCATTCAGGTGAGCGGCAACCTCGGCTATGGCTCGCAGACCGGCATTCCGGCCACCGCGCTGCGGGCAAGCTACAGCCGCGAGTTGGGCGGCGGGCAGCCGGAGGTGACGCTGACGCTGCGGGAGTTATACATACCGGGCCGCACGACCGCGGTTCCGGAATCGTCGGTGCCGATGCTGCGAACCGTTTCCGGGCAGATTCACGACAGCATAGCGATTACCGACGCGGTAACGCTGGCCTACGGCAGCGGTGTCGATTCGATTTCTTTCCTCGGCAACGCTACCTATTACAGCCCCTACGTGCAAGTCCGCTACGCCATCGACCGCAATTCCGATTTCGAGGCAGCTTACAGCTCCGGCAACGCCGCGCCGTCGCTCGATGGCCAGGGTGAGTCGGACACGGCATCGGTTGGCTCGGCCGACCTGGAACGGGACATCGATTCGCTGTCGATGTTCCCGCGCCTGTCCGAGCTGAACGGCCACGCCAGGGTGCAGCGCGGCGAAGAATACGAGGTCGCCTACCGGCGGCGCATGGGATCGCGCCGGATTCGCGCTTCGGCGTACCGGCAGGTAGTGAGCGATGCCGCGGTTACCATGGTGGATCCTTCCGGCGCGTTCAACGGTTCGGCCGACGTGCTACCGGAGTTGTTCACCGACAACTCCGTACTCAATGCCGGCAATTTTGCCATCAGCGGTTACGACTTGGCCGCCACCCAGGACCTGGGTGGCCATTTGAGCGCCACGGCCATTTACGGCGCCGATGGCGGGCTCACGGCGGCTAATCGCGCGCTCGACAGCAACGACCCGGATGAGCTTCGCTCGATGATTCGCAGCGGCCGGCGCCACGCCGCCACGGCGCGCCTCGCGGCGATCCTGCCGCGTGCCGGCACGCGCCTGATCGCCAGTTATCAATGGAACGGCGACCAGCGCTGGGTGATGGCCGGCAATCTCTATAGCATGCTGGCGTACCGCACTCTGCCGGGCTTCAACGTGGAAATTCGCCAACCGCTGCCGGGCTTCCATGGGCGCGTCGAGGCCATCGCCGATCTCCGCAACCTGCTGGCGCAAGGCTATCTGCCCCTCATGATGAGCGGTGGACCGCACGTGCTGCTGGTGGACAATCCCCGCAGTTTCCGCGGCGGCCTGGCCTTCACTTTCTGATTGCGGCTGGACGCTCATCAGCACTTCACCCCCGAACATCGGCCGGAGCATTTCGAAACGATCCTGAAGCGCAACCGCTTCGATGGCTCCATCGCGGTGGCCGCCGGCGCGCGGGATACGGCGCAACTGCTCGAAGCCGCCAGCCGCTTCGACTTCATTCGCGGCGTAGTCGCGTGCGGCGAGTGGGAAGAAATTCGGGCCTGGCGCGGGCACTCGAAGTTGCGCGGGGTAGTGGCGATGGCGGACTGGCCGGTGAGCGTCTTCGAGCAGATCGCCCAGTGCGGATTGCCGGTGGAGTTGGAGGACCTGTCCGCGGCCGTCGGGCTGGGGCAAAAGGTGCCCTCTCTGCGCGTCGCGATCGTCCACCTTGGCCTTCCGGAGGAGTGTCCGGATTGGGAGCGCGCCATTGAAGGGGCCGCATGCAATCCGCGATTCGCCGCCAAGGCAAGCGGGCTGATCACGCACGGACCAAAGCCGTGGAACGCGGCCCGCTTTCGTCCGTGGGTGCAACATGCGCTAGCGGCGTTCGGCCGCGAGCGGGTCATGTTCGGCAGCGATTGGCCGCGCACCCTGCCAGACAATGTCTGGAAGCAAGCCCTGGCCGCCTTCACCCAAGCCATCGGCCCACAATCGACGGAAACGCGCGAGTGGCTGCTGGGCGGCGCGGCGGCGCGGTTTTACGGAATCTGAATTGGGGGAGGTTTGGTGGGGCGGACGCCCTCGTCCGCGCGCGACCCCCTGGTCGCGCATCGCTGGCGGCCGGGAGTTGAATGCTTGGGGCGAGGAGCGGGTCCATGGGGACCCGCGCCGACGAGGGGGCGTCCGCCCACCATTTTTGCAGGCTGGAATGGGGGAATGGCGAAGCTCCTATAATGAAAGCGATGGCGGTCGAAGCGGTTTGTCCCAAGTGCGGCGGCGCCGGTTGGATCGTGACGGAGCGCGGCGGCGTATCGGGGGCCGAACGATGCGGATGTATTTCGGTCGGGAGAGCGGAAAAGCTGGAAGACCAGGCGCAGATACCTTCATTGTACAGCCACGCCTCGTTCGACAACTTTGTTTTGCCCGGGCCGGAGAATCCGATAGGCAGACGCGAGCTACAACAGCCGCTTCTGGTGGCATCCAACTTCGTTCGCGAGTTCCCTAACGACTCGCGCCCGGGGCTGCTGTTCATTGGCGAGCCGGGCACTGGCAAAACGCACCTGGCGGTGTCGGTGCTGCGCAAGGTCATCGAGAAGGGGCACCAGGGCTTCTTCACCGACTACCTCGGGCTCCTGGACCGGATTCGCTCCGGCTGGGATGCAGGCTCCAGCTTAACGGACAAGGAGGCCTATCGGACAGCCCTCGACGTTGAGGTGCTGCTGCTAGACGACCTCGGTGCGCATCGCGTGCAGCCATGGGTGGAAGATATGATGACAGCGATCATCACCCACCGCTGCAATCATCGCAAACCGTTGATCGCCACTACCAACCTGCCCGATCCGCAGGCGGGCAGCAAGACTATCAGGGACAACCCGCTACTGGGGAAGAAGGAGTACCTTGAGACCTTGGCGGAACGCATCGGCGCGCGCGCGCGTTCGCGCCTGTTCGAGATGTGCACCGTAATCCGCATGCCGTTGGTGGAAGATTACCGGCTGCGAAAGGCGAAGACGTTTTGATGCGGCGGCTGTTTCTGGCGGCGTTGGCGGCGCTGGCGGCGCCATTATCGGCCCCGGCGCGGAATCCGCCGGCGCCGCCGTGCGCCCTGGCCGTCGAGTTTCCCTATTACCTCTGTCCGCGGGCGCACTGGGAGCGCGAGCTGGTGTGGATGAAGAACCTGGGCGTGCGCACGGTGGAATTTCCGGTGCCCTGGAACTGGCACGAGGTGGCGGCGGGCGATTACGATTTCGCCGGGCGGACCAGCCCGCGCCGCGACCTGGCGGGGCTGCTCCGGCTGCTGCGTCGTTTGGGCCTGGAAGCGTGGGTCCGGCCGCTCGGCACGGTGCCGGACTGGCCGCGGGGAGGCGCGCCGGCCAACGCCTCGGCGGCAGCACGCCGGGAGTGGATCAAGCAATTGAGGGAGCTGCTGGAACTGCAGATGGCGGCGCACAGCGGCCCGATTGTCTTTCTGGAAGGCCCCGAATTGGGGCTCGGCGGAGCGGCCCCTCCGGCGCCGGTCACGAACGTATCGGCGATGGACCCGAGCGCTTTCGCACGGTCGCGGGCGGCTCTGGCGACGGGGCGGGGCGTGGTGCTGTGGCGGGATGTGGAGGAAGGCTTGTATCCGGCGGGATGGGGGCCGGAGCCTGGCGCGGTGCTGCATCCGGGGGCGGTGAGTCTCGATGGCGACGAGACGCCGGCGGTGCGCGGAATCGAGCGCGACGCCGCCCTGCTGCGAAACTGGGCGCCGCTTTTGCCGCAGCTCGACCCGGCCGCTGCGCCCCGCCTGGCGAGCGGCAAGCTGGCCAGTCCGCTGGCCGCGGCCCAGTTGTCGTCGCCTGTGGCTTCGGCGGTGATTGCCACCAACCCGGGGCCGGGTATTTTTCACGACGACCTGCGGGCGTGGGACCCGGCCGCGAAACGCGCGCTCACCATCCCGCGGGTAACCGTTCCGCCCGGCGAGTCGGTTTGGCTGCCGGTGAGCGTGTCACTGGCTGGTAATGGCCTATGCCGCGAATGCTCCAACTTTTCCCCCAACGCGCGCATCGTCTACGCCACCGCGGAATTGCTTTCGGTGGAATACGAAAACGGCATCCTGGCGATGGAGTTCACCGCCCCGGTGGCGGGGGAGGCGCTGCTGCAACTGGACCGGGAGCCGGTGGGCCCGTATCTGGCGGCCGCCCGTGAAGTCGATTTCATTTGGGACGAGAAGACCCAGCGAGTGCCGCTTTCGATACCTGCCGGCCACCCGCCGGAGTATCGCGTACGGGTTGGCCTGGCGATCGAGGAGCCGGAGACTTCGGCGTTCTTCGACGATGTCCATCGTTTGGTAATCGGGCAGGCCAATCCGGTGACCACCAGTTACAGTTCGCCGGATCTGGCGTCGCGCTCGCGTTTGCGCCTTCCGGAGGGATACCAAGCCACCCGCGAGCCAGTCTCGGCCGGGGCCGCCGAGTTGCCGGAAATCCACTACCATGTGTCGGTGCCCGCCGAAGCGGCGCACGGGGATTTCGCCAGGCTGGGTCTCGAAGCCGATGGCTTGCTGCTGGGGCGGGCGCGGCTGCAACTGTTCCGCCCGGTTTCCTTGCGTGCCGCGCAGGCAATCGATCTGCATTTTGGGCCAACCGGCCGCCTCGAGACCGAGCCGCCGGTAGTACCGGTGGAACCGCACGCCGGCTCGGACCTGGATATCGTGGTGCGCAACAACTGGCCGGCCATTCAGACCTTTCGGCTGACGGCCGCCGGTGAGGGCCTCGAATTCCTGCCCGCCTCGGGCGAAATCAGCATCGGGGCGACCGCCGAGAGGCATTTTTCCCTGCGCGTGTTCGGCGAAGCAGACGCCGCCGGATTGCGGGAGTGGCGGCTAGCCGCGGCCGGGGCGGGAACGGGGGAGGTTATCCTGCGGGCGCTACTGATTCCACACGGCCGCACGGTCGCCTGGACCGCCGACCTGGACGGCGACGGGAGCCCCGAATGGATCCTCGAATCGCAAAAGGCGCGGGCCATCTTTTCCAGTGCGGACGGCGGCCGGTGGATGGAATTCACCAGCAAGGACAACGACGAGAATTTCCTGCCGCTGGAGGGTGCTTTTGCCGGGGCCGGCGCGGTCGACGTCAAAATCGTCGGCGACGGGCTGGAGTTTACCGGCAAGGGCTGGCGCCGGCGGATACAGCTTACCGGCACGCGCCTCGAAATTGAGCAGAACACGCCGCTTCCCGCCGACCGCCTGACCGCACTGAAGCGAAGCAATGTTAGCCTGGTGATCGAGCACCCATCACCTACCCTCGCAAGCTATGCGCTGCAATGAGGGGTGCACGGAATCCCGGGCTCCTAAGATCGTGGAATTTCGGATGAGCGAAGTTTCAAACTCGCCGCGAACAGCTCTTGGACTTAAATTGCAATAGCCCTTCCGAGCCTTTAATGAATAGCTCGAAATGTTTGTGAACCGCATGGTAACGGCCGCGCGCTCGGCGTCGCCCTTTCGATAGAATAAACGTCATCGAAGCTCTTGGGCCATCCGTGTGTGCGCAACGGGGCTGGGTTGGCTGGGAGTAACTGAAAAGACATCATGAGCGAGTATTCTCGTCAATCCACGCCAGAAACCGTCGTGGGGCCGGCAATCCCCTCCGCGCTGGAGGGTCACCGTCCGGTCAAGACCAAGAAGCGCTCCGGTTGGGTGTGGCTGGTCGTATTACTGGCCGCCGGGGTCGCCGCATATTATCTTTGGCCGAGGGGGTCGGGCGCCGCGAACGGGAACGGGCAGCCGGCGCCATCCAGCGCCAAGAAGGGCGGGAAGGGCGGTATTCCGCCGGTGGTTTCGATCCACGCTACCCGAGGCAATATCGGTGTCTACGTGACCGGGCTGGCATCGGTGACGCCGATCAACACGGTAACCGTGAGGAGCCGGGTGGACGGCCAGTTGATGAGCGTGAACTACAAAGAGGGCGATATCGTCAAGAAAGACGATCCGCTCATCGAAATCGACCCGCGCCCCTACCAGGTGGCTCTGGAACAGGCCGAGGGCAACCTGACACGCGACCAGGCGCTGCTCGATAACGCCAAGGTGGATCAGGCGCGCTACGAAACACTGCTCAAGCAGAACGCCATACCGGAACAGCAGCTTGCCACCCAGAAGGCTCTGGTAACGCAGGACGAAGGCGTGGTGAAGGCGGACCAGGGCGCCATCGACATGGCCAAGCTCAACCTGGTTTACTGTCACATCGCCGCGCCCATCGGCGGGAGGGTCGGCTTGCGCCTGGTGGATCCCGGCAATATCGTGCATGCGGCCGACACCACCGGCATGATCGTGATCACGCAACTGCAGCCGATCAGCGTGATCTTTCCGGTGGCGGAGGACCAGCTTCCGGCGGTACTGTCGCGCTGGAGGGCCGGCCAGAAGCTGGTCGTGGAGGCATGGGACCGCGCCGATCAGCGCAAGATTGCCACCGGCTACCTGGCCACCATCGATAACGAGATCGACCAGACCACCGGCACCTTGCGGCTGCGCGCCAATTTCGACAACGCCGACTACCAGCTTTTTCCCAATCAGTTCGTCAACGCCCACATGCTGGTGCAGGAAAAAAGCGGCGTGACGCTGATCAATAACGCGGCGGTGCAGCGCAGCACCAACGAAACCTACGTCTGGCTGTTAAAGCCGGACTCCACGGTTACGGTTCGGGATATTAATACCGGAACGTCGGAAGGCGACCAGACCGAGGTCACCAGCGGGCTTCAGCCGGGCGACGGGGTGGTCATGACCGGCGTGGATAAGCTGGTGGAAGGCGCCAGGGTAGTGTCGCAGTGGGGAGATCAGAGCCCGGCCACCGGCTCGGGAGGCGGAAGGGGCTCGAGGAAATCGGGAGGAAAGGGGAAGTGAGTCCCTCGCGGACTTTCATCCTCCGGCCGGTTGCGACTTCTCTGTTGATGGTGGGCATCGTGCTCGCCGGGGCGGTTGGGTATACGCAATTGCCGGTATCCGCGTTGCCTGAGGTGGATTATCCCACGATCCAGGTGACGACGTTCTATCCGGGCGCCAGCCCGGACGTGATGGCGACTTCGGTGACCGCGCCGCTGGAACGGCAGTTCGGGCAGGTGCCCGGCCTGCAGCAGATGACGTCCACCAGTTCCGACGGCGCTTCGGTCATCACCCTCCAGTTCAATCTCAGCCTTAGTATCGACGTGGCCGAGCAGGAAGTGCAGCAATCGATCAATGCCTCCGGCACCTACCTGCCGACCGACCTTCCCACCCCACCCATCTATGCCAAGATCAATCCCGCCGATACGCCGATTCTGACCCTGGCGCTCACCTCCACCGCCATCCCGCTGCTGACGCCGAAGATTTCCCAGTTGCCGGGGGTCGGCCTGGTGAGCATCAGCGGCGGCCAGAAGCCCGCCGTGCGGATTCAGGCCAACCCCACGGTGATGGCCTCCTACGGCCTCAACCTGGAGGATCTGCGCAGCGGCATCATCGCCGCCAACGTCAACCTGGCCAAAGGCAATTTCGACGGGGCGCACCAGTCTTACCAGATCGGCGCTAACGACCAACTGCTCTCGAGCGCCGATTATGCGCCGCTGGTGATCGCCTACCGCAACGGCGCTCCGGTCAAGCTGACTGACGTGGCTAATGTGATCGACGATGCCGAGAATGTCCGGCAGGCCGCCTGGATGGACAGGACTCCGGCCGTCATCGTGAATATCCAAAGGCAGCCGGGAGCCAATATCATCGCCGTGGTGGACCGCATCAAGGCGCTCCTGCCGCAGCTTACCAACACGCTTCCCCAATCGGTGAAGGTGCTGATTCTGACCGACCGCACCAATACCATTCGGGCATCGGTGGACGACGTACAGTTCGAGCTGATGCTGACGGTGGGGCTGGTGGTGATGGTGATTTTCCTGTTTCTGCGCAACCTGGCCGCCACCGTCATCCCCTCCATCGCCGTACCGTTATCGTTGATCGGCACCTTCGGGGTAATGTACCTGCTGGGCTACAGCCTGAATAATCTCACTCTGATGGCACTGACGATTTCCACCGGGTTCGTGGTGGACGACGCCATCGTGATGATCGAGAACATCACCCGCTACATCGAGGAAGGCGAGAGCCCGATGGAAGCGGCGCTGAAGGGGTCGGGACAGATCGGTTTTACCATCGTTTCGCTCACCATATCGCTGATTGCGGTAATGATTCCGCTGCTGTTCATGGGCGATATCGTGGGGCGGCTTTTCCGGGAATTCGCGGTCACGCTCAGCGTCACCATTCTGGTTTCGGCGGTGGTATCGCTGACGCTGACGCCGATGATGTGCTCGAAGCTGCTGAAGCACCGGCCGGAATCCGCGCAGACCCGTTTCTACCGCGTCTCCGAACACGCCTTCGACTGGATCATCGCCCAATACGGCGGGATCCTGCGTTTTGTGCTGCGCTTCCGCACCGTTACCCTGCTGGTGGCGATCGGTACGCTGGTGCTGACCGGCCTGCAGTTCTGGTACATTCCCAAAGGATTCTTCCCCATCCAGGACACGGGCGTGATCCAGGGAGTCTCGGAGGCGGCGCAGACGGTGTCATTCGGCGAGATGTCGCGTTTGCAACAATCGCTGGCGGCCGTGATTCTGAAGGACCCGGCGGTGGACAACCTGTCCTCGTTCATCGGCATCGACGGCACGAATACAACCCTCAACAGCGGCCGGATTCTGATCAACCTGAAACCGCTGGAGGTGCGCAAGATCGGCGCCAGCGACGTGATCCGCCGGCTGCAGCCGGAGATCGCCGAAATCGCCGGCGTCACCTTGTTCATGCAGCCGGTGCAGGACATTACCGTGGACGACCGGGTGAGCCGCACCCAGTTCCAGTACACTCTGGAAGATCCCAGCGCCGACGAACTGAACACCTATGCGCCGCGCATGCTGGACCGTTTGAAGCAGTTGCCGGAACTGCGCGACCTGGCCAGCGACCAACAGGTAGCGGGTCTGCGGGCCAGGCTGGTGTACGATCGCGACACCGCCGCGCGCCTGGGCATCACCGCTTCCACCATCGATCAGACCTTGTACGATGCCTATGGACAGCGGGAAGTGTCCACCATGTTCACCCAGTTGAACCAGTATCACGTGGTGCTGGAGGTGGACCCACAGTTCGAGAGAAACCCGCTGGATCTGCGGAACCTGTTCATCCGGACGGGAACGGGCTACCCATCGGGCAGCACCGGGCTGGTGGCGGGCGGAAGCTCCAGCACCAGCGCCGTGGGAGGGGCTTCGAGCGTGGCGCCCACGGCGGCTTCGAGCACCGCCGCCGCCGCCGCATCCAGCGCGGCCTCCACCGCCGTTTTCGGCGGCGCCGCGATAGCCTCGGCGGCCGCTTTCCCCAATGGCGGCCAGGTGCCATTGAGCGCATTTAGCCGGGTGGAACAGACCACCGTCCCGATTACGGTCAACCACCAGGGGCAGTTCCCGGTGGTCACGCTTTCGTTCAACCTGGCGCCCAACGCTTCGCTCGGCGACGCGGTGGACGCCGTCAACAAGGTGAAAGCCGACCTCGACATGCCGGCCAGCATTCAGGGCGCGTTCCAGGGCACCGCCCAGGCGTTCCGGGCCTCATTGGCCAACGAGCCGGTGCTGATTCTGGCGGCGCTGATCACGGTGTACATCGTGCTGGGGGTACTCTACGAAAGCTACATTCATCCCATCACGATTCTGTCGACGCTGCCTTCGGCCGGGGTCGGGGCGCTGCTGGCGCTCCACCTCTGCAACACCGATTTCAGCGTGATCGCCCTGATCGGCATCGTCCTGCTGATCGGTATCGTGCAGAAGAACGCCATCATGATGATCGACTTCGCCCTGGACGCGGAACGCAAGGAGGGAATGCGGCCGCTGGATGCGATCTACCAGGCCTGCCTGCTGCGTTTTCGTCCCATCCTGATGACCACCATGGCGTGCCTGCTGGGCGGCGTACCTCTGGCGCTCGGCACCGGCACCGGCTCGGAACTGCGGCGGCCGCTGGGCATTACCATTGTCGGCGGCCTGATCTTCAGCCAGGCGCTGACACTGTTCACGACTCCGGTGATCTATCTCTGGTTCGACCGCCTGGCGCGGCGCTTATCGGGTAAGCCGGCGGCATCCGAAGAAGGGGGGCCGGGCATGGAGCCCGCGCACTAGAGCATGAACATTGCCGAACCCTTCATTCGGCGTCCCGTGGCCACAACCCTGATGGTCGTCGCCATCGGCCTAGCCGGGTCGGTCGCGTTTCGTTTTCTGCCGGTGTCGCCGCTGCCGCAGGTGGATTTTCCCACCATCCAGGTGAGCGCCGGGCTCCCCGGCGCCAGTCCCGAAACCATGGCTTCGAGCGTGGCGACGCCGCTCGAGCGCCAGTTCGGCCGGATTGCGGCGGTGACGGAGATGACTTCGTCGAGCACGCTGGGATCGACCAACATCACCCTCCAGTTCGATCTCAATCGCAACATCGACGCAGCGGCGCGCGATGTGCAGGCCGCTATTGCCGCGGCGCGCGGCTATTTGCCGACCAACCTGCCGAGCAATCCCAACTACCGCAAGGTGAATCCGGCCGATTCGCCGATTTTCATGATCGCGCTCACCTCAAGCGTGCTGAGCAAGGGCGCCATGTACGACGCCGCCTCCACCATCATGGCGCAGAAGCTCGCCCAGGTTTCCGGCGTGGGCCAGGTAGGGGTGGGAGGCAGCGCCCTGCCGGGCGTGCGCATCGAGCTGAATCCGGGCTCCCTGTTCAAATACGGCGTCAGCCTGGAGAACGTCCGCACCATTTTGAGCACGGCTAACGCCAATACGCCGAAGGGACATTTCAGCGACGGCCACCAGATGTGGGAGGTGGGCGCCAACGATCAGATTTTCCGCGCCGCCGATTACAAATCGCTGGTCCTGGCCTACCACAACGGTACCGCGGTCACGGTTTCCGACGTGGGCGAAGCGGTGGATTCGGTGGAGGACCTGCGCAACGCCGGGTACATGAACGGCAAGCCCTCGGTGCTGCTGGTCATCTTCCGCCAGCCGGGCGCCAATATCATCGATACTGTGGACCGTCTCCGCGCCACCCTGCCGCAGCTCAAAGCCGCCATCCCCAAAGCCATCGACATGACCATTGCCATGGACCAGACGGTGACCATCCGCGCCTCGGTACACGACGTGGAGCGCTCGCTGGTGATTTCGGTGGTACTGGTGATTCTGGTGGTTTTCTTTTTTCTGCGCAGCGGCCGCACGACCTTTATCCCCGGCATCGCGGTGCCCGTCTCGCTGGTGGGCACCTTCGGCGTCATGTACCTGCTGGACTTCAGCCTGGATAACCTCTCGCTGATGGCGCTCACCATCTCGACCGGTTTCGTGGTGGACGATGCCATCGTGGTGATCGAGAACATCACCCGTTACCTGGAACAGGGGTACAAGCCATTTCCGGCGGCGTTGAAGGGAGCCTCCGAAATCGGGTTCACGGTGCTGACTATGAGCATCTCGCTGACGGCCGTCTTCATTCCGCTACTGCTGATGGGCGGCATCGTGGGCCGGCTTTTCCGCGAATTCTCGGTTACGCTCTCGGTAGCCATCCTCATGTCCATGGTCGTCTCGCTGACGGCTACGCCCATGATGTGCGCGCACATGTTGAGGGAGCACACGGCGCACGGCTGGCTCTACCGGATCTCGGAGCGGGGCTTCAATTCCGTGGTGAACCTGTATGGCAAGACGTTGTCGGGCGTGTTGCGGCACCCGTTTCTCACCCTGATGGTGTTGCTGGGTACGATCGCCCTCAATGTCAACCTGTTCATCCGCGTGCCCAAAGGCTTCTTTCCCCAACAGGACAACGGTCGCATCTCGGGGCAGGTTATCGCCGATCAGGATACGTCGTTCCAGGCCATGGACGGGATGCTGAGGCGCATCGTGAATATCGTAGCCGCCGATCCGGCGGTCGCCGCGGTGAACGGCTTCACCGGGGGGCAGGGCGGGCGCGGCGGGGCTTCCAACAACGCCAACATGTTCATCTCGCTCAAGCCGCCGACCGAGCGCAACATCAGCGCCGACCTGGTGATTGCCCGTCTGCGCCCCAAACTGGCGCGCGTGCCCGGGGCCACGCTGTACATGCAGGCCAACCAGGACATCCGCGTGGGCGGCCGCAACAGCGCGGCGCAGTATCAGTTCACCATGCGCGGCGACAACCTCGACGACCTGAACACCTACGCGCCGCAAATGTACGAGGAACTGCGCGCCATCCCCCTCATCGCCGACGTCAACAGCGACCAGCAGACCAGGGGTTTGCAGACCATGGTGACCTACGACCGCGCCACCGCCGGCCGTTTCGGTCTCTCGGCGCAACTGATCGACAACGTGCTCTACGACGCCTTCGGGCAGCGCCAGGTATCGATCATGTTTACCGCCTTGAATCAATACCACGTGGTGGCGGAGGTGGCGCCCCGGTACTGGCAGAATCCGCTGGTTCTCCGGGATATCTACGTCGCCAGCCCGAGCAATCCCCATCTGCAGGTGCCGCTGAGCGCATTCGCGCGTTTCGCCCCCGATACGGCGCCGCTCTCGGTCAACCACCAGGGGCTGTTTCCGGCGGTGACGATTTCGTTCAACCTGCAGCCGGGCGTGGCGCTGGGCGACGCGGTGGACGCCATCACCGCGTCCGCGCGCAAGGTGGGTCTGCCGCCCACGATTCAGACCATGTTCGCCGGCACCGCGCAGGCCTATCAGGAATCGCTGGGAAACGAGCCGATTCTGATCGCGGCGGCGCTGACGGCGGTCTACCTGGTGCTGGGCATTCTCTATGAAAGCTACATCCATCCCATCACGATTCTCTCCACCCTGCCTTCGGCCGGCGTGGGCGCGCTGCTGGCGCTGATGCTGACCAAGACAGACTTGAGCGTGATCGCCGTGATCGGAATCATTCTGCTGATTGGACTCGTGAAGAAAAACGCCATTCTGATGGTCGATTTTGCGCTGCAGGCCGAGCGCATCGACGGCAAGAACTCGCACGACGCCATTTTCGAGGCGTGCCTGCTGCGCTTCCGGCCCATCCTGATGACTACCATGGCCGCCATGCTGGGGGCCTTTCCGCTGGCCTTCGGCACCGGAACGGGCTCGGAACTGCGCCGTCCGCTCGGTATCGCCATTATCGGCGGACTGACCGTCAGCCAGGTGCTGACGCTCTACACCACTCCGGTGGTGTACTTGTATTTCGACCGGCTGCAGCATTGGTGGACGCGGTTCCGCGCCCGCAAAGCGCCTTCCGATGCGCCGTTGGGGTCGGAGGCTTAGACCGATGCGCGGCAATCGAGAACGATGGACGAGCCGCCCGCTGGGGGCCTCGGGACTGGCGCTCCTGCTGGTTGGGCTGAGCGCGTGCCGAGTCGGTCCCACTTACAAAGTTCCGAGCGCGCCCTCGGCGCCGGCCTTCAAGGAACAGCCGCCTCCCGAATTCAAGGAAGCCGGCGACTGGCAGCCGGCGCAGCCGAGCGACGGGCTAATGAAGGGCAAGTGGTGGGAGCTGTATAACGACCCGGTGCTGAACCAGATGGAAGAGCAGGTCAGCATCTCCAATCTGAACCTGCTGCAGGCCGAGGCGCAGTACCGGCAGGCGCGTTCGGCCGTGCTGACGGCGCGCGCCGCGCTGTTTCCAACCGCCGGCGCCTCCCCGTCGATTTCCGAGGCACGCGGCGGGACGATCAGCAAGACGGTCACGCCCAACGGCAAATCCGAACTGCTGTCGGGAAGCTCGAATACCCAGTACACGCTGCCGCTCACGGCTTCCTGGGAGCCCGATTTATGGGGCAGCATCCGTCGCGGCATGACGGCTGCCGCCGCCACCGCTCAGGCCTCGGCGGCGCAGCTCGAGAATTTGCGGCTGCTGTACCAATCCGAGCTGGCGCAGGATTATTTCCAACTGCACGGAACCGATAGCGACGTAGACCTGCTGAATCGAACCGCCAAGTCCTACGAGGAATATGTCGTGCTGACGCGCAATCGCTTCGCCGGTGGCATTGCGTCGGACCTGGACGTGGCGCAAGCCGAAGCGCAACTCTACGCCACCCAGGCCGAGATGCAGGATCTGGGGGTAGCTCGCGCCCAGTTGGAGCACGCCATCGCGGTTTTGACCGGCAAGCCGCCCGCCGAGGTAACCATCCAAGCCCAGGTGCTGAAGAACCCTCCGCCGGTGTTTCCGGTGGTGGTGCCTTCGGCGCTGCTGGAACGCAGGCCCGACATCGCCAACGCCGAGCGCACCATGGCCGCCGCCAATGAGCAGATCGGCATCACCCAGGCCGCCTTCTATCCTACTTTGAGCTTAAGCGGCACGCTCGGCCTGGAATCGCTGAGCATTGCCAAATGGTTTACCGGCCCCAGCCGCTTCTTCGCGGTAGGGCCGAGCCTGGCCGAAACCCTGTTCGATGCCGGCCGAAGGCGCGCGGCGGTGGCGGGAGCGCAAGCCGCCTACGACGCCACCGTGGCCGCCTACCGCCAGAGCGTGCTGAACGCTTTCGCGCAGGTGGAAGACGAACTGGCCGCGCTGCGGGTTCTGGCCGAGGAGTCGGTGACGGCGACGGATTCGGTGAAAGCCGCCAATCGCGCCCTGGATGTTTCCACCGCGCAGTACAAGGCCGGCACCACCAGCTACCTCACTGTGATTACCGCGCAGGGAACCGCCCTAGCCGCCCAGGAGACCCTGGTCAATCTGCTGACCCGCCGCCTGGTGGCCAGCGTGGCCCTGATTCAAGCTTTGGGTGGCGGCTGGGATTCGACCCAACTGCCCGGCAAGCGGGACCTCACCGCCGGAAAGTAGTGGACGGCGTTGGGGGTAGATGGAGCCGAAAGCCCGGTTCAGCCCGACGTTGATGCAAAACCGTTGATGCAAGACAGCCATACCTGTACCTTTGCTGTGGTATGATCCCTCCTGACCGGCAAGCAACCGGCCGGAAATAGCAGGAGGAACCACGGTATGAAGCGTTTCAGACTTTCGGGCCCCAGGAAGGCCGTTTCCGCTCTGGCCGGAACCGTTGCCAGGTCGCTGTACAGCATTGCTCTTGGGCTCATCCTACTTTTGGCCGCTGGGTGCAGTAGCGCCGTGGCTGGGAACATCCTCGGCGATACGGTCACGATTGAATACCTGTATCCGACTTCGAGCACCTTGTACGGCATTAGCACTTCGGGAGTTGTCACCGCCAGTGGCATTACGTTGGACATCTTCGGCAACAACAACCTGACCGCGCTGCCGAACGCGGTCGAGTTGACAGAGGTGAACCCGGCTCCTGGCGGTACTTCCTTTCTTTCTGCTGCTTTCAATGGTTTCAGCATACAGGACGTGACGAATCCGTCGGCGT
This sequence comes from Bryobacteraceae bacterium, assembly GCA_049509915.1. Classification (GTDB taxonomy): domain Bacteria; phylum Acidobacteriota; class Terriglobia; order Bryobacterales; family Bryobacteraceae; genus JBEKYD01. The sequence goes on from JBEKZL010000049.1 coordinate 25,801, forward strand.
TCACCAGTTCGGGATTTTCGGTTGACCCAGCGACCACGGTTCCCGCGTTTAACATATCCGATGTCTCAGTGACAGGTGGCCTCTTATACATCAACTATCAGGGGCTCTCGACCCCGATTGGCTCGCTTATAGAGGTCGATTTCACGGCAGGCGGCACAACTCCCGAGCCTTCAACGCTATCGATATTGGCTCTCGGCCTTGGCGCAATACTGGCGGCGCGGCGCCGTCTGGAGGGGCATAGAGGCTGAGCCTTTGCCACGGCGCTGGGCGGCAAGCCGCCGATGACAGGCGGCGCGGAGCGCCTCAGTCTGTCTTTGCCGCAAGCCTGCCGCCGGGTCGGCTACCCAGGAAGATTGTATCGCGGAAACGCCGGCGCCGCTAAGGCAGTCAATGGCGAGGCAGACCACGAAAAACGATGGTCTGCCCTGGTCTGCCCCACGAGCGGGCTGCGTTCTAGCGAGGCGTGGCGGACGATGCGAGGCGGCCGTCCGTCCCACCGGTGAAGGTCAGCTCACCGGCGGAGACGCCAACCTGGACTGTTTGGCCGTCCCGGATTTTGCCGGCGATCAGCAGGCGGCCGAGCGGGGTTTCGATCTTCTTCTGAATGGCACGCTTGAGCGGGCGCGCGCCGTAGGCGGGGTCGTGGCCGGAGCGCACCAGAAGGGTGCGGGCGGCGTCGGTCAGCTCCAGGGTGATGTGGCGGTCGGCCAGGCGGGCGCGCAGGCGGCCGAGCTGGATCTCCACGATCTGCTTGAGCTGCTCCTCGTCGAGGCGATGGAAGATGATGATTTCATCAATGCGGTTGAGGAACTCGGGGCGGAAATGATCGCGCAGGCGCTCGGTGGGGAGGTTCGAGGTCATGATGACGATGGTGTTCTTGAAATCCACGGTGCGGCCCTGGCCATCGGTGAGGCGGCCGTCGTCGAGGATCTGCAGCATGATGTTGAACACATCCGCGTGGGCCTTTTCGATTTCGTCGAACAGGATGACGGCGTAGGGGCGGCGGCGCACGGCCTCGGTCAACTGGCCTCCTTCTTCGTAGCCGACATATCCGGGAGGGGCGCCTAAAAGGCGGGCGACGGTGTGTTTCTCCTGGTATTCGGTCATGTCGATGCGGATCATGGCGCGTTCGTCATCGAACAGGGATTCGGCGAGAGCCCGGGCCAGCTCGGTCTTGCCCACGCCGGTGGGGCCGAGGAAAATAAAGCTGCCGATGGGGCGGTTGGGATCGGCGAGGCCCGAACGGGCGCGGACCACGGCTTCGGCGACGGCGGTGACGGCTTCATTCTGTCCGATGACGCGCTCGTGTAATTCGTCTTCCAGGTGCAGGAGCTTTTCCAGTTCGCCTTCCAGGAGGCGGGTGACGGGCACGCCGGTCCAGCGGCTGACCACGGCGGCAATGTCCTCTTCGCCGACTTCCTCTTTAATCAGTTTGGGCTCGGATTTCTGCTGCCGATCGAACTTGGCGGAGGCTTCGGCGAGCTGACGTTCGACGGCAACGAGCGTGCCGTATTTGAGCTCGGCGGCGCGATTCAAATCGTACTGGCGCTCGGCTTGTTCGATGTCCTTTTTGGTTTGCTCGACCTGCTCGCGCAACTGGCGGAGCTTGCCGACGGCGATTTTTTCGGCTTGCCAGCGGGCGGTGAGGGCGTCGGAATCGGCCTTGAGATCGGCCAACTCCTTTTCCAGTTTGGCGAGACGCTCGCGGGAGGCGGCGTCGCTTTCCTTTTTGAGGGCTTCGCGCTCGATTTCGAGCTGCATCACGCGGCGGCGGGTTTCATCCAGCTCGGCGGGCATGGAATCGATTTCGGTGCGGAGGCGGGCGGCGGATTCGTCCACCAAGTCGATGGCTTTGTCGGGCAGGAAGCGGTCCGCGATGTAGCGGTTGCTCAGGACCGCGGCGGCCACCAGGGCGGCGTCTTTGATGCGCACGCCGTGATGCACTTCGTAGCGCTCCTTCAGACCGCGCAGGATGGAGATGGTGTCTTCGACCGAAGGCTGGTCGACTACCACGGGCTGGAAGCGGCGCTCCAGGGCGGCATCCTTTTCGATGTACTTGCGGTATTCGTCGAGGGTGGTGGCACCGATGCAGTGCAGCTCGCCGCGAGCCAGCATGGGCTTGAGCAGGTTGCCGGCGTCCATGGAGCCTTCGGTCTTGCCGGCGCCGACCACGGTGTGAAGCTCGTCTATGAATAAGATGACGTCGCCGGCGGCCTCGAGAACTTCCTTCAACACGGCCTTGAGGCGTTCCTCGAATTCGCCGCGATACTTGGCGCCGGCGATGAGCGCGCCCATATCGAGGGAGACAATACGGCGATTCTTGAGGCCTTCGGGCACGTCGCCGCGAACGATGCGGAGGGCGAGCCCTTCGACGATGGCGGTCTTGCCCACGCCGGGCTCGCCGATGAGGACGGGGTTGTTTTTGGTGCGGCGGGAGAGCACCTGGATGACGCGGCGGATCTCTTCGTCGCGGCCGATGACCGGGTCGAGCTTGCCCTGCGAAGCGGCCTGGGTGAGATCGCGGCCGTAGCGCTCCAGGGCTTCGTAGGTGGCCTCGGGGTTTTGCGAAGTGACGCGCTGGCTGCCGCGCACGTCGCGCAGGGCCTGCATGAGGCGCTCGCGGGTGAGGCCGAATTCCTGGAGAAGCTTGCCGGCAGGACCGCGGTCGCCGGTGGCGGCGAGCAGGACGTGCTCGACAGAGATGTACTCGTCTTTAAGGTTGCCGGCTTCAGTTTCGGCGTCGGCCAGGAGGCGGTTGAGGCGCGCCGTAACATAAATCTGATCGGCGGGACCGGATGCCCCCGAAACTTTGGGCAGGCGGTCGAGCTCGGCTTCGAGGCGCGGCTGGATGCCCTCGACGGCGACGCCGGCCTTGGTCAGTACCGCGGGCGCGAGGCCTCCGGATTGTTCCAGCAGGGCCGCCAGAAGGTGTTCGACATCCACCTGCTGGTTCCCGTTACGGATCGCCTTGGTTTGAGCGGTGCGAATGGCTTCCTGGAGCTTCTCGGTGAAGCGGTTGATGTCCATGGTTTCAGCGGCCGGCGGCGGCGGTTGGCTTACACGCGATGGGTAAGTGTGGCACACTACACTCGCGCCATGTCACTCGGTATACCGTTTCGGAATTCCGGCAACTTTTTCGAGGGCAACCGCTCCCTGGCGGTCGCGGCTCGGAAACGCGCGAGTCAGAGCCCCGGCCTGCCCGATATGGCGGCTGGGCGGAAACCGGTAAGCTTCCGCTCAGCCAATCGCGAGACGTACCGCCTGGCCAACCTGTTCGGTGGTGGCGGGCGTCCCCGAAGGTCGCAGATCCGCGGTGACATGGCCGCTGGCGAGAACCGCTTCGATAGCGTTCGCCACGGCGGCCGATTCCGCGGTCAATCCAAAACTGTAAGCCAGCATGGCCGCCACCGACCCGATGGCGCCCAGCGGGTTTGCCTTATTCTGCCCGGCGATATCCGGCGCCGAGCCGTGCACCGGCTCATACAACCCCACATACGCGCCGGACGGTTTGCGCGCGCCGATGGAAGCCGATGGCAGCATCCCGATCGAGCCGGCCAGCACCGCGCCTTCGTCGCTTAGAATGTCGCCGAACATGTTCTCGGTCAGCACAATGTCGAACCGCCTGGGATTGAGGATGAGCTGCATGGCGCAGTTATCCACCAGCAGATGATCCAACTCCACGTCGGGATATTCGCGCGCCACTTCGCACACAACCCGCCGCCAGAGCTGCGAGTTTTCGAGCACGTTCGATTTATCCACCGACGTGACCTTCTTACGCCGCCCGCGCGCCAGGTGAAAAGCGGTATGCGAGACGCGCTCGATTTCCGAGCGGGTGTACGTCATGGTATTGACCGCCCGGGTTTCGCCGCCGTCTTCGAAGATGCCGCGCGGCGTTCCATAATAAATTCCGCCAGTCAGCTCGCGGACGATGATCATGTCCGTGCCCTCCACCAGGTGGTTCTTGAGTGGAGAGGAATCGACCAGCGCGGCATACGCACGCACCGGGCGCAGGTTGGCGAACACGCCCAGCGCCTGCCGAATCGCGAGCAAGCCGCGCTCGGGCCGTTTTTCCGGAGGCGCGTTGTCGAACTCCGGCAGGCCCACCGCGCCCATCAGGGTGGCGTCCGCCGCCGCGGCCAGCCGCGCGGTTGCTTCCGGGAACGGCGAGCCGGTCCGGTGAATTGCGATACCACCCAGCAGACCCTCGGTGAGAGTGAGCGTATGGCTCCATTTTTCGGCTACATGCCGCAATACCAGCACGGCTTCGCGCGTCACTTCCGCGCCGATGCCGTCGCCGGGCAAGACCAGAATGTTCAGGTTCATGAATCAGTCCGCGGCGGCCTGCTGCGCCACCGGCGTTTCGCGCAGCAGGGCCAGGATCTCTTCGTCCATCAGCCCTTTTTTGCGCTGATCGGCCACGGCGGAGAAACGATAGTAGAAGGCATCCAGCTCTTCGCGGGAAAGTTCGTACCCGAGCTTCCGGGCTCGCTGGTGGAGCGCGTGGCGGCCGCTGTGCTTGCCCAGGACCAGTTCGCCCTCCGGCACTCCGACCGTGCGCGGATCGATAATCTCGTAGGTGGTTTTTTCCTTGAGGTACCCGTCCTGGTGAATCCCGGCTTCATGGGCGAAGGCGTTGCGGCCCACGATGGCCTTGTTCGGCTGCGGGCCGAAGGTGATCAGCCGGCTCAGCAACTGGCTGGCGCCGTAGAGGTGTTCGGCGCGGATGGCGGTGCGATAGGGATACTGGTCGGGGCGGGTCTTGAGGATCATGACCACTTCCTCCAGCGAGCAATTGCCGGCGCGCTCGCCGATTCCGTTGACAGTGCATTCCACCTGGCGTGCGCCGGCTTCGATGGCGGCCAGCGAATTGGCCACGGCGAGCCCGAGATCGTCGTGGCAGTGGACGCTCACGATGGCGTCCTCGCCCAGCGCGCGCGCGATCCTTCCGATCAGCGCGCCGTATTCTTTGGGCGTCGAATAGCCCACCGTGTCGGGAATGTTCACCGTGCCGGCGCCGGCCTCCACCACCGCTTTCGATACCGCCTCCAGGTAGCCGGGATCGGTGCGCGCGCCGTCTTCGGCGGAGAACTCGACGTCGCCGGTGTGGCGCCGCGCCAGCTCGACCGCGGCCACGGCTTCGTCCAACACCTGCTGCTGGGTCTTCTTGAGCTTGTGCAGGAGATGAATTTCGCTGGTGGCGATAAAGGTATGGATGCGAGGGTGGGCGGCGCGTTCCAGAGACTTGGCGGCGCGTTCCACGTCGAGTGTGCAGCAGCGCGCCAGCGCGGCTACGCGGGCCTCGGGAAACTCCGCGCCCACCGCCCGTACAGCCTCGAAGTCGCCCTCGGAGGCGATCGGAAAACCGGCCTCCAGAAGGTCCACTCCCAGTTCCACCAGCTTGGCGGCCATCCGCAGCTTTTCCGGCACCGTCATGCTGCAGCCCGGAGACTGCTCACCGTCTCGCAAAGTGGTGTCGAAGATATATACGCGGTCGCTCATCAGGTTCAATCCAATACCCGATTATGGGCATCCGCTGATCGATTTGGCAAATTTATAATTTTAGGATCTACCATTAGTGCATGTTATAGTGAAAATCAACGGTCATGGAGCTCTATCCGCTGCACGTTTTCCTGACCGTCGCCACCGAGAAGAGCTTTTCGCGGGCGGCGGACAAGCTGCTGCGCACGCAACCGGCGGTGTCGCTGGCGGTGCAGCGCCTGGAAATGGAACTGGGAGAGCGGCTGATCGACCGTTCCGGCAAGGAGCTGATCCTGACCGACGCCGGCGGCGCGGTGCTGGATTACGCCCGCCGCTTCCAGAACCTGGAACTGGAACTCGGCAACGCCCTTTCCGAGCTCCGCGACAAATCCTCGGGCAGGTTGATCATAGGCGCCAACGAATCTACCACGCTTTATCTGTTGCGCCACATCCAGCGCTACCGCGAGTTGTATCCGAGGATCAAGGTGCAGGTGCGCCGCAGCCTTTCGAGCAAGATCCCCGGCGACCTGCTGGACGGCAACCTGGAGTTGGGCGTGATCAGTTACGATCCCGGCGACGAGCGCATCCAATCGAAAGTCATCTACACCGACGCGATCGCACTGGTGGTGTCGCCGCGCCATCGCCTGGCCCGGCGCAAGCGGGTGGCGCTGAGCGAACTCGCCGCGGAGACTTTTATTGCGCACAACGTCACCTCGCCCTACCGGGACGTGGTGATCCGCAATTTCCAGACTCACAAGGTTCCCCTTCACATGGAAGTGGAGATGCCGACCATCGAGACGATCCGCAAGCTGGTGCAGAACGGGCAGGGCGTGGCGTTTCTCCCGCGCATGTGCGTGGAACAGGAGATCGAGCAGAAGCTATTGTGCGAAGTGCGGGTCACGGAAATGAACGTGGAGCGCAAGATCCGGCTGGTATATCCCACCCGCCGCGCGCTGAGCCACGCCGCCCGGGCGTTTTTGGAATTGTTGGGATAGAGCCGGCCGCTTCCGCCGATCGACCAGAACGCATCGGCCATGGAAAGGCGCACCGCCAAACTGATCCGTGCGCTTCGCAGCCTCGGCTACCAGGTCATCCCGGCCGCCGTCAAGGTGGTCGCGTAATGTGTTTTCGACGGTGCCCCATAAAAATTGAGTCGGCGGTGCTCCTTTCAGGGTCACGTTTGGATGGTAGGTTGCGGCGGGGCGGCCTGGGCGGCGGCGGCGGTGAGGGCGGCGCCATTGGACAGGGCGTCTACGACCTGAAGTTGCTGGGGAGTCAGGAAAAGCACAGGGGTCCCTTTCGGCTACACGATAGCGGGCGAGCGGGAAAAACGAGGGGGTGGGTGGCTGAGGATTGGTGCTAAGGCGATGAGGCGGAAGGGGTAATAAGTATTTTCAAAATCCGTGACCGAAAAAGGGGAAAGAAAAGCCACGACTACCGGCAGGCTTCCGACAACCCGACATAGCTTGTCGGGAATCGGAACGTGCCAGTGATACGATATGGATGCTGCACGATGGCCAAACTGATCTACTTTACGCCTACGTCGCTGGATGGCTATATCGCGGATGAAGCCGGCGACCCCGATTGGGCGACGCCGGACGAGGAGGTATTCGCCTTCATCAACGATCTGTACCGCCCCATCGGCATGTATCTCTACGGGCGCAGGATATACGAGACGATGGCGATTTGGGAGACGCCAGACGTCATTCCTGGACGGACGCCGGCCATGATGGACTTCGCGCGGATCTGGCAGGCGGCCGACAAGATGGTCTATTCCAAATCGCTGGAGACCGTTGCTGCACCGAAGACGCGTCTCGAGCGGGAATTCGATCCGCAGGCGGTTCGCGACCTGAAGGCTCAATTGCCTCACGATGTTTCGGTGGCTGGTCCGACCCTCGCCGCACAGGCGGTCCGAACCGGGCTCGTCGACGAGTATCATCTGCTGGTGGTGCCTATTATGCTTGGCGGCGGCAAGCGGGTCCTGCCCAGCGACGTATGCGTAAAGCTGGATCTGGTGGACGAGCGCCGTTTTGCTAATGGAATGCTCTATCTTCGCTATCGCGCGCCGGCCTGATGGAGGCAGCAATCTGTTACCGTGTAACCGGAGAAAAAATATGGAGCCATTCCGGTTTCATGTATTTGTGTGCGGCCAGCAGAAGCCCGAAGGCGTGCCGTGCTGCACGGGGCGGGGTTCGGCCGAGGTGCTGGAGGCGCTGCGGCGCGAGATTGGGGCGCATGGGCTCGCGGACGAAGTCCAGGTGACGACGTGCGGTTCGCTGGGATTGTGTGAACACGGGCCGAACTTGGTCGTGTATCCGGAAGGTGTCTGGTATTCGGGCGTAACCCCGGCCGACGTGCCGGAGATCGTTCACTCCCATTTTGAGCACGCTACACCTGTAGAGCGCCTGGTGCGAAACGATGCCGCCGACCTGCGCGCGGAGATCGTGCAGAACCGGGACAAGATGTTGGCGGCGCGCCGGGCACGCGAAGCGGCCGGGGTGCTGCCCGACGAACTGACTGACCTGCTCCGGGGATTCCAGGAGAGCCGGGCCCTGCTCACCGCGCTGGAGCTCGACCTGTTCTCCGCGGTGGGGGACGGCGCCGAAGCCCAGCAAGTGGCCACTACCCTCCACAGCCACCCGCGCGCCACCGAAATGCTGCTGAACGCGCTGGCGTCGCTCCACCTGCTCGGGAAGCGGGAAGGCGTCTTTCACAATTCGCCCGCCACGGCGCGCCACTTCGTTAGCGGGTCGCCAGACAACGCCCGGCCCGCTTTGCTGCACACCGCGCACCTGTGGCACCGCTGGTCGACGCTCACCGACTGTGTCCACGCCGGCACCGCCGTCGCCGACGACAGGAATGCCGAAATCGCCGCCCGCGGCCAGGATTGGACCGAGGCCTTCATCGCCGCCATGCACCGCAACGCCTCCGAACGCGCTCCGTTGGTGGTGCGGGCCGTGGGTGTCGAAAATGTCGGCCGTATGCTCGACGTGGGCGGCGGGTCGGGCGCTTATTCGATCGCCTTCGCGAAGGCCAATTCCACCTTGCAGGCCGAAATACTGGACCTCGCCGCCGTGGAGCCCATCGCACTCCGCCATATCCGCGAGGCCGGAGTGGCGGACCGGGTCAAGGTCCGCGCCGGAGACTTACGTTCGGACAGTTTGGGCGAAGGGCTCGAGCTGGTGTTTATCTCCGCCATCTGCCACATGCTTAGCCCGGCGGAGAACCTCGATCTGCTGCGCCGTAGCCGTAGGGCGCTGGTCCCCGGCGGCCGAATCGTCATTCAGGACTTCATCCTGGAGCGGGACAAGACGGCTCCCCGCTTCGCCGCCCTTTTCGCGCTCAACATGCTCGTGGGCACACGCGAGGGCTCGAGCTACAGCGAGCCGGAATACGCCGCGTGGCTCGGCGAGGCGGGTTTCGGCGACGTCCGCCGCGTGCGCCTGCCGGGAATCACCGGCCTCATGATCGGTTCGCGGCCGTGAGTCCGAACTCCTAAAGTCGTGGAAGTTGGGTTGCGCCAGGTTTCGGCGCGGCGGGCAGTGCCATTCAGCCTCTTACCAGCGCGAGATTGCCGGCGACGTGAATGAGGCGGCGGCAGACCACAAAAAACGATGGTCTGTCCAAATGGGTCTGCCCAGGTCTGCCCCACAGATTCTGGGACACGCTGCTAATGATGGAATTGCGCCGCGTGAGCCGTGGAGCGGAAGCCGGGCTGCCCGGCGAACCAGTCCAGGTGGCGGCGAATGTCGCGGACCAGCATATCAGCCAGGTCGCAGGTGAAGCCGTTGCGCACCACGACCCGCTGCACCACCAGGTCGTCCCGGTTAGCGGGCATGCGGTAGGCGGGCACTTGCCAGCCCCGGTCGCGGAGGCGATCGGCCAGATCGTAGAGCGACCAGTGCGCTTCCTGTTTGAGTTTCCAGGCGAACACCGGCAGGTCGGTGCCTTGGCTCATAAGCTCGAAGGGGCCGATGTCCGCAATCTGTTTAGCCAGGTGAACGGCTACGTCCTGGCAGGCCTGGTGGATGGCGCGGTAGCCGGACTTACCCAGGCGGATCAGGTTGTAATACTGCGCCACTACCTGGCTGGCCGGGCGCGAGAAGTTAATCGCCAGCGTCGGCATGGTGCCGCCCAGATAGTCGACGTTGAAGATCAACTCCGGGTGCAGGTCCGACGCTTCCCTCCAGATCACCCACCCGACCCCCGGAAATACCAGGCCGTATTTGTGACCGGAGGTGTTGATCGACTTCACTCGCGGCAGGCGAAAATCCCAGACGAGATCCGGTTGCAGGAAGGGAGCCACGAAGGCCCCGCTGGCGCCATCCACGTGGATCGGAATATCGAGCCCCGTCTTCTCTTCGAGACGGTCGAGGGCGGCGCTCAGGCCCTCGACGTCCTCATAGTCGCCGGTGAAGGTGCTGCCAAGCACGGCCACCACGCCGATGGTGTTTTCGTCGCACATGGCGGCGGCCCGTTCCGGATCGGTCACCGAACTGGCGCCCTCCAGCGGAATCGGGCGTTCCTCCACATCCCAATAGCGCACGAACTTGTGCCAGCAGACCTGGGTGTTTGTGCCCAGCACGAGGTTGGGCCGGCCGGCAGACTTGCCCGCCTTTCGCATTTTCTCGCGCCAACGCCATTTGAGCGCCAGTCCGCCCAGCATGCAGGCCTCGCTCGACCCGATGGTCGAGGTCCCCAGCGTGCCCTCCGGGTTGGGCGCGTGCCAGAGTTCCGCCAGCATGTGGACACAGCGCATTTCGAGCTCGGCGGTTTGCGGGTACTCGTCCTTGTCGACCATGTTCTTGTCGACTGTCTCGGCCATCAGCTTCAGCGCTTCCGGCTCCATCCAGGTGCCGCAAAACGTGGCCAGGTTGAAGCGCGAGCTGCCGTCCATAATCAACTCGTCGTGAATCAGATGATAGGCCGTCGCGGCAGGCATCTCCTCCTCGGGAACCGAGTGGCGGGGAGACGGTCCGAGCAGCCACTGGCGAGCGTACATGGGCCGCATGACGCGGAGCATCTCGTGCTTGGGATGGTATTTTTCGTCCATGATCGGTCAACTCTACCATGTCCTTCAGGGCGCGTGGGTTTCGATCTCATGACGCCACAGGAACCGCGCCGGGTGCTTGCGCAGTTCGTTCCAGAGCGCCGCGATCAGCTCTCTTCGGCCGCCGGTATCCACGTTTCTGGCGCGCAGAGCAAGCCACAGCCCAAGCGCGAACGACACGCTGAAGTTCAGCAAGCCCGTCGCCGCCAACCCGAGCCCCGCCCACCCTATGTCGGACCATGGTAAAGGGCTGCGCTCCCCGAGCGAACTCACGTCATAGGCCAGCGACGCGCCAGCCAGCGTAATGTGCCGGACTTCGAGCGGCGCCCCGGCGAAGACACCAACGAAAGGCAGCAGCCCCAGCAGCAAGCCCAGGCACACGTAGCCGGCCACACCGCTCAAGTGATGCTCCACAAGCCGGCCCAGTTCTTCCGCCCGGCCGGCGCCGAGAGACGACCGAATTCTCCGGCTTCGCGCAATCCCCGCCGGAAGGCGGTTGAGCACCATCCAGTTTCCGGTCCAGCCGGCAACCAGGCTCGAGAGCCACAGGAAACATCCCGTAAGCGCGGCGAAGGGGATGGTGAAACTGCGCCACGGGTGCATGGATTCGAGACCGTGCAGGGCGGCTTCGTGAGACAGAAAGGGGCTGCCGTTTTTCCATTGAATCAATACGCCGATCAAGACCGCCAGCGGAATGGCGCCCAGCAGGTTTCCGATGGTGACGATGGTTTGAGTGCGGGTAATGGCCGCCACGAGTCTGACTTCCGATTGCATCCCATCTTCTTTCTCCAGCGCGTCACCCAATGCCGCGGCCGTCATCGACGGCATCTTCGAAGCCAGGCTCCAGCCGAGAAACTGCATCAGCACAAAGCTGAGGGTGTAATTGAGACTGTGGGCGGCGCCGATCCACAGCGGCGCCAGCGGCATCCTCGCCAAACGGTACTTGAACAGGGCGGTGAAGGCGGTGATCCCTCCCGCGCCCAGCGCACCCCAACCCATCGTCGCCCAGTCGGACCGGGAGCCGGCAATGTAATGCTCGCCGCTCTGGCCGGTGTGCGTCACAATCCGGCGCGCGACCCGGTTCACGCTGTTGCGGAGCAGGCTGTGGACCCCGCGCTCGTCAGCGAAGGCGCTCACCAACATTGCCCCGAACGCGCGGCCGTCTTCCCGGCCGGCCAGCACGCGCAACAGCACTTCGATCCTCTCCAGTTGCGCCAGCACCAGATCCAGCCGGAACACCAGATCGGAGGAGACTCCCCGTTCCTCCATGCACGCGTGGGAAAGGCCCGCCGAAATCCGGCATTCGAGAACGACTTCCTCGAAACGGTCCCGGGCACCGGGCTCGTCCGGCGATCGCTCGAACCGGCCGGCCGCATCCACCAGCTCGAAGAAGGGCGATTCGGTTTCATACTGGTGCGGCATCACCTTCATGATTCCCCTGGACAAGCCGATCGCCGCCGCCCGCAACGCGAGCAGCCTGATGGCCACCGCGAAGTCTGCCGCCGATCCGCCCACCAGTTCGCGCCACGGGAACGCATCCTGGTCGCCGAGGCCCGATACCCACGCGGCATCCTCCTCATTCAGGTCCGCCCCTTGCAACGCCGCGTATAGATCGAGTTCGTCCTCCAACTGGGGCAGCACACGCCGTTTGACGCGTACCATCAACTCGCGCGCCAGGGATGTGGCTTCCGGCAGTCCCGCCTCGGCAAACACTCTGGGAGCGAAAGCCCTTTCCCAGATCTGCCCGAATGTCTGTTTTGTCCCAGGATTCCCCCGGATTCCTTCCGCCAGCCTGCGCAGCCGTACAGTACGATCTTCCGGCGGAGCGGTTTTGAGCCATGCCAGCGTATTCTGCAACCATTCGCGCTCCGCCCGGGCGCTTTGGCAGGGAGCCAGGACGGCGAGCGCCTGAACCGGGTCTGAGGCGGTCCCCTTCATCTCTCGATAATCGCGCAAACCGGCACGCCACCGGAGAGAGCGGTTTTGGCGCGGCCGGTCCAGCCGCTGTTATCCACCGATATATATCCAAAGAAGTGCTGGCGAGGTTGCCTGGTAAGAGTGTATACTCTGATCCAAGCAGTCCGAATGAAGATTAGTTCCGACGCATGACAGAGACATAGGTAAATCCCCGATCGAAGGAGAACTTTATGTACACTAGGCCAATCCAGGTCACCATCCTGAACCGATTTCTGCAAGTTCCACTGCTGGGCGCGCTTGCGGTTTTGCCGGTGGTTGCGCAGATTCCCGACGCGCCGGTGTCGTCCGGGGTCGCTACAACGATATCCCGGCATCAGCGTTCCCCGTTCAGACTTCACGAGCGGAGGGACGATGGCACCGTCAGCAGCGAAAACTGGAGTGGCTATGCTGTGACCGGAACCAATATTACGGATGTTAAGGGTTCATGGATCGTGCCGGCGGCCACGTGTCCCGCGGCACAGCCCGTATCGCCGAGATCGCGGAACCAGCCGGATCAATACGCGGCGTTTTGGGTGGGCATCGACGGATATTCTTCCAACACAGTGGAGCAGCTTGGAACGGATTCCGACTGTGACGGCAGCAACCCGACTTATTACGCCTGGTTTGAGTTTTATCCGCATCCCTCATACACGGTCAATAATTTCCCGGTGAAGCCCGGCGATCGCATTTCCGCGGAGGTCAGTTACAGCAGCAGTAGCAAGCAATTCACTGTCAGCATGACAGACGAGACTTCCGGAAAATCGTTCAGCACGAGCACATCGGTCTCCTCGGCCGCGCGGACGTCGGCCGAATGGATCGCCGAAGCGCCATCCAGTAATTCGGGCGTGCTGCCTCTTGCCAATTTCGGCACAGTCGATTTCGGCGACGGTTATACCGGTGTAGTCAACACTTGCTACGCAACGGTTAACGGAACGACCAGCGCGATCGGTTCCTTCACCAACGAAGCAATTATTATGGTCAGCTCCAATGGTGCGGATGAGGCCGTACCGGGGGCGCTGGCGAACTTGGAGAACTTCGTCATTTCGTGGCAATAATTCTGGCGGCGCCGGTCGGGCAGACCATCGATTCTTGTGGCCTGCCCAGGTCTGCCTCATGCCAGCCGCGCTGTCCATAGGTGTGGCCAAAACCTGGCTCAGTCCAAATTCCACAACATCAGGACTTCGGAGTCACCACTACATCGTGGGGGGCGCTCCAGCTGTGACAATGGAGCCGGCCCATTGGGGGGCTCCAATCCGCGCTCGGGTGTTATACTGAATCGGACCCGGAAATCTAAAATGGAAATCCCGGGTAATGTCTATATACCACTCTGCTGCGTGGGGTTCTTATGTCTTCTCGCCGCGACTTCCTTGTGACCGGGTTGGGGCTGCCCGCGATCGCATCCGCATCGCGCTCCGCCTCTCCCGAACCGCAGACCGCCGGGACCTCTTCCTCCGGTCCCGTATTCCAATACCGCACTCTCGGCAAGACTGGTCTGAAAGTGACGGAGGTCGGCTTCGGTTGTATGATCACCTCCGATGGCAGCGTCGTCGAACGCGCCGCGGACCTGGGAATCACGTATTTCGATACGGCGCGCGGCTACCAGGGCGGCAACAATGAGCGCATGGTGGGCGCGGCGCTGAAAAAGAAACGCAATAGCGTCACTCTCTCGAGCAAGTCCCATTCCAAAACCAAAGCGGAAGCCCTCGCGGACCTCGATACGAGCCTCCGGGAACTTGGCACCGATCACCTCGACATCTGGTATCTCCATAACAAAACGAAGCCCTCGGATGTTACCGACGAACTGATCGAAGCGCAGCAAGCCGCCAAACAGGCCGGTAAGATCCGGTTTGCCGGCGTCAGCACGCACCAGGGGCAGGCGGAGCTGATACCGTTCCTGGCCAAACACCCACAGGTCGATGTCGTCCTGTCGGCCTTCAACTTCACCCTGGAGCCGGCGGTCGCGGCGGCAATCCGAGTGGCGGCGGAGGCGGGCAAGGGCGTAGTGGGCATGAAGGTGATGGCCGGGGGCTTTCGCACCGTGAAACCGGATAACCCGGCTTACGCCAAACTGCACCGCGACGGCGGCCTGCTGGCGGCCCTCAAATGGGTGTTGCACGACCCCAACATCGGCACCACCATTCCCAGCATGACCGACAACGATCAGTTGGACGAGAACCTGAAGGCCATGGCCCAACCGTTTGGCTCCGCCGACGAGAAAATTCTCGCCGCGCGGCTGGAGCGGATCGCGCCGCTCTACTGCCGCACGTGCGGGCGCTGCGACGGGATGTGCCGCCAGGGGCTACCGGTGGCGGACGTGCTCCGCATGCTTACCTACGCGGACGGTTACGGTCAGTTCGCGCTGGGCCGCGAGCGGTTCCGGGAACTGGCCCCGGAGCATGCCGGTGTGCGCTGCGGGTCTTGCCCCGAGTGCACGGTGAAATGCCCGTACGGCGTGAGAGTGCCGGAGCGCGTCGCCCGGGCACAGGAGTTATTCGCATGTTGAAACCTATCTACGGTTTGATATTGTCACTGGCCGCCGCAAGCGTGCTTGCCGCGGCCGATGAGCTGCCCGTTCCGTCGTGTAATCTTGCGCCAGGCTGGTCCCAGGCCGGCCCCGACCGCACTTACGTCGCCGACAACCTGTTCGAGTACATGGATGGCAACGCGGAAGGCTACCTGATTTACGGCTTTCTCAAAATGCAGGGTGTCACCTGCAAGAAGGGGGATGTGACGTTCGTCGTCGACCTTTCCGATTTCGGCGACGCCGATTCCGCCTACGGCATGTTCACCTCAAACGTGGACGGCCGTCAACCGACTCAGAAAATCGGCATGAACGGGCAGATCGTTCCGCGCCGCGCCTTCTTCGCGAAGGGCCGGTATTTCCTTGAAATCGCCGCCAATCCCGAGGGCGATTACACAGCCCAGTTGAAGGAGTGGACGGCGGCGATGGAGAAGCTCATCCCCGGCAGCACCGTGCTGCCCCCGGCGCTGGCCTGGTTCCCAACCGAACAACGCCAGAGCCTCCGCCTGGTGCCGGAGAGTGTGCTCGGCCTGCGCCTGTTGAAGCGCGGGTATGCGGCGCAATACGACTACGGTAAGGCTTTCGTCGTGCTCGAGGCCACCCCCCAATCAGCCGCGGCGGTCATGGAGCAACTGCGCAAGCGGTTCGGCGCCACCACTCCAGCGGCCATTGCCGATGAAGGCTTCCAGGCCACCGACCAGTATCTCGGGCGGCTGTGCGTGTTTCGCCAGGGTCGGTATATCGCTGGCTACGCCATTTCCGCGGACGGCACGGACCCCATCTCCCTGAGCAGAACCCTCGCCGGGAAAATGCCCAAGACGGACTGACAGCGCAACACCGCCTAATGCTGGAAATAGGGCGGCTCGTTGCCGGGGCGCCACTTGATGTTGCAGCCCAGTGACGGTTTCTGTTCCAATGGAACCGGCAGGCCGGCGAGAACCGCGTCGATGGCGCGGCGCAGGTCCGTGCCGGTTAGCGGAACACCGTTGTTGGGGCGGCTGCCATCGAGCTGTCCGCGATAAACCAGTCTGCGATCGGCATCGAAGAGGAAGAAATCCGGAGTGCAGGCGGCGGCGTAGGATTTGGCGACGGCTTGCGTCTGGTCGAACAGGACGGGATAGTTGAGGCCCAGTTCGGCGGCCAACTCCCGCAGCCGCTCGGGCGCGTCGTCGGGATAGAGGGCCACATCGTTGGAAGCGATGGCCACGATGCCAAGCGGACGGCCGGCGTAATCCTTGCCCAAGCGCGCCAACTCCCCCTTGACGTGTTGCACATAGGGGCAGTGGCGCGAAATGAACATCACCAGCACCGCCCTGGAGCGCACAAAATCGGCCAGGCCGACGTCCCTGCCTGTGGTGACGTCCGGCAACGAGAAATCGGGAGCGGGAGTCCCCAGTTCAGTCATTGTCGATTCGGTTCTTGCCATGAATTTGAGCATAGCAAACGACGCTGCGCCGGCAGGTAGGGACCGATCTGGGGGAGCTAGTTCCCCCAGATCGGTTAAGCGCCGGTGGCGTACAACAGCCAGCGAACGCGGCCGATCTGGGACAATGAGAGTACTCGCGTCCAGCCTCAAGTCCTGGGGGGACCCCTTCGCACGACCGCGTGCCATCGCCGGAGGTTATTGGGTATGCGCAGATCGCCGCTTCTCGCCGCAGCCATCGTTTTGTCTGCGATCGGTCTTGACGCCGACTCTTCGCCCGCGCTGCAGTGGGTGATCACGCTGGGCGGATCGGGCGCCAGCGCGGTCGCCGGAGCCGCGGCGGATTCGCACGGGAACTTATACATTGCCGGCAGCACTTACGCCCTGGATTTTCCCACCGTGGCCGCGGCCCAGTCAGCCCCGGGCGGGTCCACGCTCGTCCGCATCCCTACCGCTACCGGCGTCTCCGACAAGCTCTATCCCCCGGGACTGTCCGCCCCTACCAGCCTCGCCGCCGACCCCCGCAATCCCCAGTCTCTCTACGCTACCGCCGGCTACGCCATCTGGCGGAGCACCGACGCCGGCACTACCTGGAGCATCCTGTACCAATTTGCGTCCACCGTGACCGCCGAGTTCGTGGCGGTCGACCCGTCGAACAGCAATACCCTCTACGCCGGCACGGTTCCGCTGGGCATCTTCAAGAGCACCGATGCCGGCCTCACCTGGACGGCTATGAATAGCGGCATCGCCCCGGCTACCGACGGCACCGTCGACGTGTACTACATCGCGGTGGACCCAAACTCGCCACGGGTGGTTTTCGCCGGCGCCGGTACCGGCCTGATGCGCAGCCCCGATGGCGGCTCAAGCTGGACTCTGGTGGCCACTCCCTATTACTACTCCAACCGTAATCCGCTCTTCGGTCCCTTCTCTCCCGGAACCGTCTACCTGGCGACTGACCAAGGCATCGACAAGAGCACCGATGACGGACAGACTTTCACTCCCCTGTCCCAGTTACCGGACCAGAGCCCGCCCAACGTGATGGCCGCCGATCCGCTGCACGCGGGAATCCTCTACGCCGGCTCGTACTCCGGCATTTACCAGAGCGTCGATTCGGGGCGCACCTGGACCCAGAAGAACAGCCAGCCGGCGAGCCTGATAGCCGCCGATCCGAACAATCCCGTGCTGTACGCGGCTGACTACTCCACTTACGGCATCCTCAAAAGCACCGACGGATTCACCACCACCTCAACGGTGGGACCTCCCGAGGTCTCGCTGCTTCAATTGCTGGTGGCCGGCTCCAACTTGTTCCTGGTAGCGTCCCCCAGCCACGACGTTTTTGTGGCCAAGCTCGATCCGAACGGCAACATCGTTTACTCCACTTATCTGGGCGGCAGCGCCGACGATACGGCCGTCGCCATCGCCCTCGGCTCCGACGGCAGCGTCTACGTCACCGGCGCCACCAGGTCCACGGATTTCCCTGTCACCGCGGGCGCATACGGCTCCACCAACTCCGGCCCGCCTGCGAACTTCGTATTCAAACTGAATCCCGACGGATCGCTCGCCTGGGCCAGCTATTTTGCCAGTAACAACAACACCGTCAATACCATCGCCGTCGACGCCGCCGGCAGTCCGTATATTGCCGGCGTCAGCTTTGGCTATTTGCCCACCACCCCTGGGGCATACCAGACGCAGTTCCAATATATGTGCGAAGAGAATGGCTTCTTCTGCGGGCCTGGGTTCACTTCGGCCTTCGTGACCAAGTTCAACGGCCAGGGCACAGGCCTGGTCTATTCCACGTACGTCCCCACCGATAGTCAGAATAACGTCGTCGAAACCGCCCAGGCGCTCGGGATCGACTCCAACGGCAATGCGTTTTTCGGCGGCAACGGCAACGTCGTGCTGGTGAACGCCACCGGCTCGGCGTTGCTGGCGTCGACCGTGCAACCAGGCCTGGATATCGCCGCCATGGCGCTCGATTCCGGCTCCGATCTCTACGCCACGGGCACCTGGAACGGGTTGCAGTATAACGTGGCCTTCCCCGCAACCCCGGCAGCTTTTCAACCGGCGCCGCCGGCCATTCTCAACCTGCCCGACGCCGGGCTGAACGGTGGCGGCTCGCACGCGTTCGTCATGAAGTGGGACAGCCGTCTGTCGCGGATTCTGGCCGCGACGTTGCTCGCCGGTGAGTCGGCCGAGTTCGGCGAATGCATCGCCATCGATGGCTCCGGCAACGTCATCGTGGGCGGGTTCACCGATTCCAGGGGTTTCCCGACTCACGCACCCTTTCAGACGTCTTTTTCCGCCGGCTCCGGTTTCGTTGCCGGCCTCGACTCCGGCTTCTCCAATCTGCTCTTCTCGACATACCTCGGCGATACACGTCCGTTTAACGCGAACGCCGCGCTTCCCGACGGCAGCGGCAATATCCTGCTGGCCGGATCCACGCTTCCCGCCGAAGGGTCCTACTCCGTCGGCGGCCTGGTGGTGGCCAATAAGATCGCCTTGCCGCCGGCCCCCGCTGCGCGCCTCGATACGGTCGTGAACTATGCCAGCCGGCTGGCCGCGCCTCTCGCCCCCGGAGAAGCAATCGCGGCCATTGGCGCGGGATTCGGTCCCGACGCGCAGCTCCTCGTCGACGGCGTCCCGCTGGCCGGCGCCTCCGTCACCGCAACCACGATCTCCGGCACGATCCCGGACGGCGCCAAGACATCCGGCGCATTTCAGGTTCAGGTTTCCACCGGCGGGACGCTTTCGAACCCTGTTAACGTCCCCGCCGCGCCGGCATCGCCCGGCATTTACTCCGTGGATGGCAGCGGCTACAACCAGGGCTATATCCGGAACAGCGACGGCACCCTGAATTCGCCGTCGAATCCCGCCGCCGTGGGCTCCGCCATCAACATCTTTGCCACCGGCGCAGGTGCCTACACGCTCTCCGGTCCGTACGCGGTCACCGCCCTGGCGCCGTCAGTCTTCGTCGGCGGATTCTATGCCGACGGCATCGCCGCGGTCGTGGGCCCGGTCGCCGGCCTGCCCGGCAACGTGTACCAAATCAGCGTATATGTTCCTAACCCCGCCGGCCTGAATCCGGACCTTCGCAATAACCCGATCCCCCCGCAACAGGGGGTGACGCTGGTGATGGGACCCGTGAATCCACCGAATTTCGAGGGTTCCAGTATGATCAGCCAACCCGGCCTCGTCCTCAACGTGAAGCCATGAGCGTCGGGGGGCCGGCCCCACAAATGCCTATGCCTACCTGCTCGGCTTGATGGCTTCCGGCCGGGTTCCCAATTGGTTCGCTCCACCCGATTCTAGCTGGCCCGTTCCGCAGCCTCGCCCGCGTCGCCATAAACCTCTTCGCGAATGATGCGCTCGGTAGCCTGGTTCAGATACTCGTCGAGCGCCGCGCGGAGTTCCTGGTATTCCGGCCAGAGCGTTTGGTCGACGAACGACCGCGGCACGCGTACCATCACCGTGGTATAGCGCTGCCGCTTGTAACGGTAGGGCTCCACGCCATAGCGGCGGCACAGGGCGGAAAACAGCCGCCTTTGCCACCGGTCCGGCAGCGCGAACTGAAATTCCCGCGTCTCCTCCTGCGGCGTCTTCGAGCCCAGCGCCGCCCGGATCCGCTCCAGCGCCGCCGCCGCCGCGCTGCGCTCGCCCGCCGTGGTCGCGCCCTCGAACAGGGCCGATATCTTGCGTAGCCTCTCGCGCAGTTGCGCCTCAGTCATCATCGCCCGATTCTACAACAACCAAACCGGCCGCGCCTTCCATGGCTCTCACTCTCCACTGTCCGCCTGATGCGGTGGCGCGGCGCGAGCCATGCCGTTCACGCTTCGACGGCCTGCCCACGGCGCGCAAGTTCTCTAAACGCCCGCTCATTGGCCGGCCATTCGTGCAGAGTAGCGGGGTCGAAATCCGCCCCGTTCGGCCATACCAGCGTCTCGACCTCAGGATCTGAGCCGTCGCTGCCTCCTCGGTCACGAACCCGAGATCAGTTCAACAGGCTCAACGCCGAAAATCCCGATGTCGCCCTGGTAATATGCGTGAAGGTGGGCAGCGTGATGCGGCGATCCCGGTTCGGCAAACATGCGTCTAATAATCCCGAAGAACCGGCTGAGACTCCGGCACAGCTTTATTCTACATCGTGGTGCCTTCTATCGCTGCCGCGGCCCTCGCCAATGGAAACTATGGCAAAGTACACGACTTCATTAAGTTCGCTAACGTATTTCCGGGCAACCGCTCCCTGGCGGTCGCGGCTCGGTTTCGCGCGTTTCAGAGCCGCGACCGTAAGAGAGCGGTTGCTCATTATGTGGCCGTAATTCCGAAATTGCAAAAAACGGGTCAACCTGAACTAATACCTTTCGACTCATCGAAAAGGGGGCAGAGCGGACTGGCACAATATTCCAAAATGCCGGCCAACAGGGCCCAGGCAGCGTGTACCCGCGGACTCCTTTGCCGGATTGGGTTTCCAGCAAGTCCGCGCCGGAGGCAGCCCGTACGCGACCGTTTTTCCCCGACCCGTTTTTCCCGTTTTTCCTGCTAGGGTTCAGGTGCGGAACTCCCCGGTTGCGAGCAGGCTGCGATACAATCGGACCTTGGGCGATCCCAGCGGGTGTCGGGCACTCCCGATTCGTTCCTCGCGCCGGGCAGACGCTGCTTCTGCCCGAATCAAACCATATTCGATCTGGTCCCGATGCCCGGTTATCCCGGTTGGCGACTACCCGTGAAACCCGATTGTGCGCGACCGGCAGGTGAGGCTCGGAAAGGCTCAGTGTCGACGTCCAGCATCTTCCAAGCCGGCTTAGAGATGGGCAAGAACATTGCAGTGATCCTCTGTTTCATCACGCTGTCGCTGCCGAATCTGGCGGCCCAGGTCGGCGGCGGGGCTGGACAACGGAACGATGACACGTTAGTGCTTTCAACTGGCGCCGGCTACACAAGGGTCAATCGCGAGAATGACCGGGGCCGCGTGGACGGCAACACGAGACTGCCGCGCATCACGTTGATGCTCAGACGCACTCCCGAACAACGCGCGGCCCTTGGCCGGTTGCTCGATGAACAGCAGAATCCTACGTCGCCGGACTACCATAGGTGGCTCACGGCACAAGAATTCGGCGCACGCTTCGGAGCTAGCCAAAACAGTCTTGGTGAAGTCCTCGCGTGGCTGCGGGAGCAAGGGCTTGAACTAGAATCTACGGCTTTCGGCCGCGGCTGGATCGTCGCAACCGGCACCGTGCATCAGGCGGAGAACGCGTTCCGCACTGAGATTCACTGGTATCGGGTAGGCGGCAAGTTGCATTTTGCTCCGGCCACGGCGCCCACCATACCACCCGAACTTGAGCGGATCGTCGCTAGCATTCGGGGCTTAGACGACTTCCGCTGGCAGGCGTCACCCCGGTTCCAGCCTATGTACACGGCCGGCGATGGCACACATGCCATTGCCCCAGCCGACCTCACGACAATCTACAACTTCGCAGGAGGCGACGGAACGGGGCAGGGTATCGTCATCGTCGGGCAGTCTGATATCTACCTGTCCGATATCGGCACGTTCCGCCAAACCTTCGGTCTGCCAGCGGGCGTTCCTCAGACTATCCTGATCGGCGCCGATCCGGGCGTCGACTTAGGCGGCGACATGCTGGAGGCCGGCGCCGATTTGGAATGGGCAGGTGCCGCGGCCCCCGTGCAGGCCTGATCTATGTTTATGCGCAGGACGTCTTCGACGCAACGCTTGCCGCTATCGACCAGAATCTCGCTCCGGTGATCAGCATGAGTTATGGAACCTGCGAGGCAAACCTGTCGAGCGCGGATGTGGAGTCCATTCAGGGCGCGGCTCAGCAGGCAAATGCACAGGGAATTACATGGGTCACGGGGTCGGGCGACGCTGGCGCCGCCGCGTGCGATGCGGGAGCGTTTCCGGCGACCCACGGCCTTAGCGTCGAGTTTCCCGCGTCCCTGCCCGAGGTCACTGGGGTTGGCGGCACGGAATTCAACGAGGGGAACGGGGGCTATTGGTCCCTGAGCAATAATTCCGCAGGCGAATCCGCCACGGGTTATATACCCGAGATCGCATGGAACGACTCGGCGCAAGGGACGGGTCTGGCCAGTGGGGGCGGCGCGAGCGCGCTTTTTGGCAAGCCGACATGGCAGGTGGGGCCGGGCGTGCCGGCCAACGATGCGCGGTATGTGCCGGATATATCGTTTTCGGCGTCTCCCTACCACGATCCCTATCTGGTGATCGGTGGCGGGTCCCTTTACGGATTCGGCGGCACGTCCGCGTCGACGCCCCTTTTCGCGGGAGCGGTGGCGTTGCTGAACCAGCGTCTGGCTTCGTCCAGTCTGGCGCAGGGCGTCGGTAACATCAATCCAATACTCTACGGCGGGCAAACTGGAGCGCCGGCGACAGCCGCTCCCTGGTACCACGATATAATCGCAGGCGACAACCTGGTTCCATGCGTGGAGGGAACACCGGATTGCGTGAACGGCTTGCTGGGCTATAGCGCCGGCCCCGGCTACGATCCGGTGACCGGACTGGGCTCTTTGGACGTTCGGACGTTCGTGTTTGGGATTCGCATTCCGACCACGACGACGCTGACCGTCCCGGCGAGCGTGTTGGTGGAGGGACGGGTCGCGCTAACGGTCACCGTGAACGGCGCCGGCGGGCTTGGCCCGTCTACCAACCCTGCAACTGCGAACCAGGATTTGGTGACGATTCTCCAGGGCGACGCCATCATGGCTAATGGGGATCTCTCTTCAGGCGTGGCCACGATTCCAATGCCGCTGCAGCCGGGAGTCTGGACGTTTACCGCGGAGTTCAATGGCGACTCTGTCCTCTTGCCGTCCGAATCCTACCCGGTCACATTTCTCGTGACCCCGGACGAACCCGCGCCCGTCCTCCTGACACCCGGTAATCAGGCCACCGAAGTACCCGTCAGTGTTCAGCTGGAGTGGAACGGCGCCCGCTACGCCACGTCCTACGACGTCTATTTCGGAATCGCACCCACGCCACCGTTCTGGGGGAATACGCCTTCATTTAGCTGTGTTACCAGCGGCCTGGCGCCCGGTACAACTTACGATTGGAAGATCGTTGCCAACACTTCGACTGGTCCCATCGCGTCGCCCACTTGGTCGTTTACCACCACCCTGCAGCCTGGCTACTCAATTTCGACCCTTGCCGGCACCGGGCAGAGCGGTTATTCAGGTGATGGGGGTCCAGCTACGCGGGCAACCCTGTCTTCTCCCGAAAGGCTGGCGCTGGATGCCGTCGGCAATGTGTACGTCGCGGATGCGGGGAACAATAGGGTGCGCGCGATCACCCCGGCTGGAATCATCTCAACGGTCGCCGGATCGGGCAGCTTCGCCAATTCGGGTGACGGCGGGCCCGCTCTCGCCGCAGGCATGGCTGTCGGCGGCATCGCGGTCGATGCCCTGGGAAATCTGTATATATCGAGCGGGCAGCGGGATTCGCAAGGTGGCTCCGAACGGGATCATCTCTACGATCGCCGGGGGTGACCAGCCGGGCTACGCGGGCGATGGCGGTCCGGCCGCCTCCGCCCAATTTTACGATCCCGAGGGGCTCGCGACGGACGCGAGCGGAAGTCTTTACATTGCCGACTACGCTAACAGTTGCATCCGCAGAATAGCAAGCGGGACCATCTCCACCATTGCCGGTGTTTGTGGCCAGCATGGCTTCGATGGCGATGGCTTGCCGGCCACTTCTTCCAGATTGAATGGGCCCACCGACGTCGCGGTCGATTCCCTCGGCAATCTGTACATCGTGGACTAAGGCAACGTTCGTATCCGCAAGGTGTCGAATGGGATCCTCGCTACCATCGCCGGCGGGGGCAGTCCCACCGTCGCTGTTCCGCCGGTCGACGGGCCGGCTTTGAGCGCAACCCTCCATCGCCCCACCGGCGTCACGGTGGACGGCGCGGGGGACGTGTTCTTTACCGATCCCAGTTACCTGGTGTCCTTAAGTGATACTCGGGTTTACGAGATTATCGGCGGTTCTCTAGCCGCAGTAGCGGGAGATGTCACGGCGCTCGGCTTGAACCCCGGCGATGGCGGTTCCGCGAACGGCGTTCTGCTCGGCGATCCAACCGGAATTGCGGCCAGTCCCACGGGCAACGTCTACTTCTCGGATGCTTATTTCGACCGCGTTCGGATCCTCAACGGGGCTGGTACGTCGGACCTATCGATCTCATCCGGCGGAATTCTGAACGCTGCGAGCTTGACGCCCGGGCCGGTCGCTCCAGGAAGCATCGCCACCCTGTTCGGAAGTTTCGGCCCGGTTTCCCCGTCCCAGGCGGCGGGCGTGCCGCTTCCCACGGCTCTCACCGGACTTGCGATCCAGTTCCAATCGGGTGGCAGCATATATGCACCGCTCTTTTTTGTTTCGGCTGGACAGGTCAACGTCCAGGTTCCGTGGGAGCTTTCCGGGCCATCCGCAGCGCGGGTGAGTGAGGTGCTAAACGGCACTATTGGTTCCTCTCAGACTGTTAGCCTGGCGCCGTTTGCGCCCGCAATTTTTGCGACGAACGGCCAGGGAACGGGGCAAGGCGTGATTGTGGACTCCGCCTATCAAACGGTCGACTCGTTGAATCCCGCAAGCCCGGAGGGACCGCGGTCCAGATCTTCTGCACAGGGCTGGGTGCGGTGACCGATCCTCCTCCGAGCGGAAGTCCGGCTTCGACGACCCTCCTCTCTCGAACCACTACGAATCCTACAGTCACGATCGGCGGGGTCGAAGCGGCGGTACTGTTTTCCGGACTGGCCCCCGGCACGGTGGGCGAGTACCAAGTCAACGTCCAGGTGCCAGCAGGGCTGTCGCCTGGACTAGCAATACCCGTCGCGATCGCCATCGGGGGCGCAGCCTCGAATATCGTCACCATTGCTGTAAAGTGAGGCGTGCTCCTCCAGCGCCGCACGCTGGAAAGGCGAGGTCGTACATGGCAGGCCTGAACGTCGTTGCCGCCCGGCCCGCGCCAGCCCAGCGCTTGGCGATTTTCGTGCCTCCGGTCGAATGAGGCGCCACCTCGGAGACAGCTCCCAGGCAGACAAGTTGCGCCACGGGCGAGATGCGGCGTGGCGGGATTGCTCCTGCCGGGTCCGGTCGCTCAGCTTGGCGAGCTACTGCCAGGCCGGGGCATCTGCCATCCAAGTGGGAAGCGGAAGCAGCCCGTTTCGGAGTCACATCCATCGCGACAGACTTGGCCGCAGGCCGAGGGCCAGGCCGCGGGACTGCCCCACGAGGATTCCGGCGCTCTGTTTGGGCGTCTATAAGTAAGCGTGTTAGAATCCGCTCCGATGATTGCCCCGTCCGCGCTATCGACGCTCGGCGGCGTACCTGTACGCCCAAAACGATTGCTTCACCTGACATTGCTTCTCTCCGCCTGTGCTCTGTGGCCTTGTCCTGTTCGGGCGGACTGGACGTCGCTCGCCAGTATGCCGCCGGCCCGGAACGTGGACGGCGGCGTGGAGTATCGGAACCAGCAGGGAATTGTGCAACTCACCGTGGCCGGACCCGGTACGGTTCGCGTGCGGTTCACTCCGGGTAAGGAGCTCGGCGCCGGCGATTCCTATGCCGTCCTGCCCGCCGCGGCGCAGCCGCCGAGAGCGGCATTCCAGTTCTCGAGCCAGGGCGCGGTGGACCGGTTACGCACGGATCTTCTGACGATTGAGATCGGCCGCAGCCCGTTTAGGCTCCGCTTCCTGGACGCCGCCGGACGCCTTTTCGACCGGGATACCGGAGCCATGGGCATGGCTTACGACCCGGAGGGCCGCGTTCGGGTATGGAAAGAGTTGGAGCCGGATTCGCATTTCTTCGGATTCGGCGAAAAAGCCGGATTGCTCGACAAGCGCGGCGGCTGGAACGGCGGCAGTTCGCTCGTTATGTGGAATTCGGACACTTACGGATACGACAACACCACCGACCCGCTCTACGACACGATCCCGTTTTTCATGACCTTGCGGAACGGGGTGGCGCACGGGACATTCCTCGACAACACTTCGTGGAGCAGTTTCGATGTCGGCCGCGAGAGCCCCAAATCGATCAACTTCGGAGCCGAAAGCGGGGAGCTGGACTACTACATCATTGCGGGGCCCTCGCCGGCCGACGTGTTGCGCCGGTATGCCGAGCTGACCGGGCCCATGCCGATGCCTCCGCTGTGGGCGCTCGGCTATCAACAGTGCCGCTACTCGTATTATCCGGATAGCCGCGTCATGGAAATCGCCAGGGGATTTCGAGAGCGGCACATTCCGGCGGATGCCATCTGGCTGGACATTCATTATATGGATGGCTACCGGATCTTCACCTGGGATCCGCGGCGCTTTCCGCATCCCGTCGAGATGATGCGGGACCTCGGGGATCTCCACTTCAAGACCGTGTCGATCATCGACCCTGGCGTGAAGCTGGATCCGGGCTACGCGGCATACGACAGCGGCGTGAAGGCGGGCGTCTTCGTGAAGAACCCGGACGGGAAACTTTACTCCGGCCGAGTGTGGCCGGGCGCGGCGGTGTTTGCCGATTTTACCGATGCGCCGGCCAGAAAATGGTGGGCGGACCGGATTGCCGAATTCGCGGCGAAAGGCCAGGCGGGCATTTGGGTGGATATGAACGAGCCTTCGATTTTCGATGGCCTCACCATGCCGGATGACGTGGTGTTCCACCGCGCCGGCGCGGCGGTGAGTCATGCCCGGATCCACAATGTTTTCGGCCAGCAGATGTCGCGGGCCACCCAGGAGGGGCTGCTTCAGCTTCACCCGGACCAGCGGCCCTTCGTGCTGACGCGGTCCACCTATGCGGGCGGGCAGCGATACGCGGCGGTGTGGACCGGCGACAACGTGGCCGACTGGCCGCACCTCGAGGACGGTCTGGGAACCTTGCTGGGCATGGGGATCTCCGGGTTTCCTTTCGTGGGGAACGATATCGGCGGATTCAAAGATTCCGGGCCCGCCGACGCCGACCTGTTTACGCGTTGGATGGAGGCCGGGACCTTCTTCCCGTTCATGCGCGCGCATACGGTGCCGGAGGCCGCCAATAAAGAGCCCTGGGCGTTCGGCCCGGAGCACGAGGCCTACAACCGGCATGCCATCGAGCGCCGCTATCGATTCCTGCCCTACATTTATAACTCCTTCTACCAGGCGTCGCAGACGGGAATACCGATCATGCGCGCGCTGCTGCTCCAGTATCCGGAAGACCCCGCCACCTACACCATCAGCGACGAATTCCTGGTCGGCCCGGACCTGCTGGTGGCGCCGATTCTTGCCCGTCAAACGACCGCGCGCCAAGTCTACCTGCCGCGCGGCGCGTGGTACGACCTGAGAACGGACAAAGCCCTGGAGGGTGCGAAGCGGATCGATGTGGAAGCGGCGGAAGACGACGTGCCGCTGTTCGTCCCCGAGGGCGCCATCCTGTTCCGGGCGCCGGTGATGCAATCGACGATGGAATGGCCCGCCTCCGAGCTGATCTTCGATGTTTTCTGCCACGGCGCCACCGACCGGGAATATTACGAGGACGATGGCAGCACGTTCGCGTATCGTCAACAGGGGTACTTCAAGCGCACCGTGTCGGTCCGGACCGAAACCGGGGGCATAACCGTCACCCTGGGCGCGGCTCAGGGAAGCTTCACGCCGCAACACATCCGAAACACGGTCGTGCTGCACTTCGCCCATGCGCCGCGCGGTGTATCGCTGGACGGCCGGGACCTGGCGCCCGAGGCGATTCAGTTCGACCAGGCCCGATCCGTGCTGAGCCTCCAAGTCCCGCAATCCGGCGAGCAGCAGAAGATCGTGGTTCGCTGGTAGGGTTCAACTGAGCTGTTTATAGCCGGGAGGGATCTGAAAGGTCGCCGGATGCGGCTCGGCGGTTTGGGCGGTTTTACAGACCGAGGTTTGCACGCCGAAACTGCCGCTGATTTTGGTCAGCACGGGCAGATGGGTCTTGGCACAGGTCCAGACCTCGGCCACCACGGGCATTGCCGGCGCCTTGGGCATGGCTGGCGCACCCGGCGCGGACGGCGCACCCGGCATGGATGGCGGCTTCGGGAGGGTCGGCGGTTGGACGGTGAATCGCTTACCCACGGCTTGAATCCCCTGGATGAAGCCGGTGCCCAATTCCTGCACGTTCATGGGGGGCATTTGGGCGGACGGCTTGGGGATAGCCATTCCCGGCATACCCGGTAGCGGCGGCGTGGCGCCTTTCGGTATGGGAAGTGTGTGGGCCACCATTTTGACGTGATCGAGCACAATCGCCTTCATGGCGCCGGGGTGGATGATGACGGAGATGTTCCCCATGTCGACGCGCGTCTTGCCGTCCAGGGAACGCGTCATGGCGGAAGCCGATGGCGCCTGCGGCAGTTTCGCTCCGGGCGCCTGCAGCGAGGTCAGGCACTGCGCGCAAGCCGGCGGCAGGGGAGGAGTGGGGGTCTGCGCCATAGCAACCACAGAGTACCACTTTCCCAGCGGTGGAGAAGCCGGGATTCGGCCGGCCGGTTGCGGGCGCGGCGAGGCTGTACCAGGATTTATGCGCTCGCGGCCTGGTCCTGGCCCGATCCGTATTCCTTCAGCTTATTGTGTAGCGTTTTCAGACTGATACCGAGGATTTCGGCAGCCCGGGTCTTGTTGTTGCGGGTAAATTCCAGGGTGCGCAAAATCAGCCCGCGCTCGGCTTCTTCCACGGTAGTACCGATCTGAAAACGGACGCCGCCGGTCTCCACCGCGGCGGGCGGTTCTTCGGTGCGGCTGGCCGTACTGTCGGTGGCGACGGCGGGCGCCCGGTTCTGCAGAAACGCCGGCAGGTGCTGCATTTCGATAGTGCCTTCTCCGGCCAGAATAACGGCCCGCTCCAGCACGTTGCGCAGTTCGCGGACGTTGCCGGGCCAGCTATGGCGCTCCAGCACTTCGAACACCGCGGGAGAGATTTCGGCGACACGGCACTCGTGTTTGCGGTTCAGGTCGGCCAGGAGAGCGTCGGCGAGCGGCCGGATATCCTGCTTGCGCTCGCGCAGCGGGGGCAGGTGCACGTGAAAAACGTTGAGGCGGTAAAAGAGATCCTCGCGCAGAAGGCCGCCGCGGACGGCCTCTTCGGGTACTTTATTGGTGGCCGCCACGACACGCACGTCCACTTCGAATTCGTGCTTGCCGCCCAGGCGCCGCACTTTCGAATCTTCCAGAATGCGCAGCAGCTTGGCCTGCGTACCGAGGGGCATTTCGCCGATCTCGTCGAGCAGCAGGGTGCCGTTCTGGGCCACTTCGAAACAGCCCGCCCGACGCTCGCTGGCACCCGTAAACGAGCCCTTCTCGTGGCCGAACAGCTCGCTTTCGATGAGCGATTCGGGAAGCGCCGCGCAGTTGATGGCGACAAACGGGCCTTGGCGGCGCGGGCTGAGCGCGTGCAGGGTACGCGCCACCATTTCTTTGCCGGTGCCGCTTTCGCCGGTAACCAGCACGCAGGCTCTGCTGGGACCGGCCTGCTGCAGCAGGGCGAAAATCTCCTGCATGCGCGGCGAAGCTCCCACCAATTGCCCCAGCGAGCCTTTATAGCCGAGCTGCCGTTCCAGGTTGCGCTTCTCCTCCCGCAGACCGGCATGGGCGGCGGCGCGGCGCAGCAGCACTTCCAGGGTGCGAGGCTGAATAGGCTTTTCCAGGAACCAATAAGCGCCCAGCTCGTGTACAGTCCTGACCGCCGTCTCAATATTGCCGTAGGCCGTGAGTACGATAGCGGGCGGCATATCACCGGATTCCCGCAGGCGCGACAGAAACCCAAAGCCGTCCAAACCAGGCATATTCAGGTCGGTAAGAATAACATCGGCCGAGAATTCCGCCAGCTTGGCAAGGGCTTCGTTGCCTTCAGCGGCCGTTTCGGGCTCCATTCCCCAGGCCGACACCATGGCGGAGAGGCCGCTTCGCTGGCTGCTTTCGTCGTCCACGATGAGAACTTTGATCGGCTGGCTCAAGGTCAAACCTTACCGGAGGATAACTTCAATCCCATTGTACGCTGGTGACCCAAATTCTCCCCCTGCGTTGCGAATCTTCGAGCGAGTCGAAATGTATAAAAATTCACAGTTTCATGGGCCAGCGGGTACACCGGCCGAGCGCGTGCTAGGATAAAAACGGAAGCTCCCGCGAGATGGCGTTGCGCGCACTCATCAGCTTGGCCAGACGGCGGCTGTTCTGGAATGGGTTGGTTGCCGAGGGCGTGCGCGCGGCCAGCGTCGCATTGGGCGCGCCGATCCTACTTCTGATGATGGGCACCGGGGTGTTGCCGTGGGAATGGATGCTGCCGGTGCCGCTGGCAGCCGCGGCTTGGGCATTCCATCGGGCTTGGCGGCGGCGACCCTCCGCGTATAGCGCCGCCTGCACGGTCGACCGGCGGCTGGCGTTTGCCGACGCCCTTTCGACGGCGTTCCACTTCAGCCAGCCCGTCCATGCGCCCGTATCGGAAGAACTGCGCCAACTGCAGTTCGATCAAGCCGAGCAACTGGCGGCGGCGGCGGATGCCAAGAGCGCCGTTCCGTGGGTAGTGCCGCGATCGATCTACGTTCTGCTGGCGTTGGTGGCCATGGCATCCGGACTTCTTGCCTTGCGCTACGGATTGAGTCGGCGTCTGGACCTGAGGCCGCCCCTGGCGCGCTTGATCGAGCGGGAACTCGGTATCGATGGCGCTCCGCAGCCGGTTGCCCGCGGTGGCCGGCCTAAACGCGCCGCGCCGACCGAGCCGGAACCTGCCTCCGACGCCGGCGTGGCCCATGACCAGACCGACGGCGCCGCCCAAGACGCCAATGTCGACGACGAAATCGCCCAGGCGCTGGGGAACCATCCCGATTCGAAACCGGGCGACTCGGCTCACCAGCAGGGCACTGCTCGTGCCTCTGGAGACAAAGGCGAAGACGGCCCCAAGGGCCCCTCCGACCCGAATTCCGCAGAGCCCAATGAATCCGCCGAGGCGAGCCAGAAAGGCGGTTCCAAGGCGGGTGAGGCGCAGAAGCGTGACTCTAAGGAGAACGCCGGTGGCGATGGCGAAAACTCCAGTCTGCTCAGTAAAGTCAAGGATGCCTTCGAAAACCTGCTGTCGAAAATGAAGCCGCAGCAGGGCAATCCCGGCTCCCAGGAGCAAAGTTCGCGCGATCAGGCCGGCCAGAAGCCCGGCAAAGGGCAGTCGAACACCGCTAAGCCCCAATCCGCCCGGAGCGGACAACCTTCCGGTGATCGGCAGGAAGGTTCCCAAGATAGCCAAGCCGCCGAAGAATCCCCAAATGCACCCAACCCAGCGGGGAACGGCAGCGGGAAGAGCCAGGACGCACAGGTCAGCAGGCAGCCGGGTAGCGGTGTAGGTAGCCAGGAGGGCGATAAAGGCATCAAACAGGCTGAACAACTGGCTGCCATGGGCAAGATCACCGAAATCATTGGCAAGCGCTCCGCCAATCTGACTGGCGAGGCCACGGTAGAAGTGAAATCCACCACTCAGCAATTGCATACCCAATACGCACAGCGCAGCGCGCAGCACTCCCAAACCGGCTCTTCGATTTCGCGTGACGAGGTGCCGGTGGCGCTCCAAGCCTACGTCGTTCAGTATTTCGAGCGGGTTCGCCAGCAACCGGTACCAGCCGAGGCCGGAAAGAAGCCATAGCCGGCGTGCACCCTTAAGTCTTCCGCTGAACCAGCCGATTATTCCACTGGTTATGCGAAGGCGGACTGTCGTAGTACTGAATCTTCTCGTACTGGTTTCCAAGCTGGCCGTCGCGCAGTCCCGTGTGCCTTTGACGTTCGAACCCAATCTGGGTCAGGCGAACACGGCGGCGGAATTTGTGGCGCACACACCCCAGTGCGCCGCCCAATTCGATCCCAGCGGGGTAACGCTCCGACGCGGCGGTGACACGATTCGCATGGCTTTCGGCAACGCCAACCCGGCAACCCGTCTCAGAGGTCTGGGTCCTACCGGGGGTAGCGCGAACTATTTCATCGGCCCTAAAGCGAATTGGATCGGGGGAATCCCACTGTTCTTGGGGGTCCGCTACGCCGAGGTCTATCCGGGAATTGACGTGGACTTCCATTCGCCTGGCGGCTCTCCAGGAGAGTCCCCGAGCACGGAGCATGGCGGCGATCTGGAATACGATTTTCTGCTTGCCCCGGGGGCCAAGGTATCGGCCATCCGGTTAGTATTCAGCGGCATTCAAACCACTTATCTCGACCGCGGAGATCTTGTCCTAAAGACAGCGCAGGGCGAGTTTCGACATCGCCATCCGCGCCTTTATCGGGAGAGAAACGGCAAGAGACTGGAAATCGGCGGCGGATATGTGCTTCGCGATTGGAATGAAGTTGGCTTCGAGGTGGCGCCTGGTTGGGCGGACAGTCCGATGGTCATCGATCCGGTGCTCACGTATTCGACGTTCATGGGGGGCAGCGGCAATACCATGGCTTGGGCCCTGGCAGTCGATTCCGCCGACTGTATTTACCTGGCGGGAGAGACTCTACCCGTTGATTTCGGCGCCACATTCCAGGTTTCGGACTCAACCTCCAGCACCGATGCCTTCCTGGTGAAGATGAACTCCACCGGAACGGCCATGGTGTATGCCGCATACTTCGGTGGCACCGGGCGATCCTCGGCGCGCGGCGTGGCCGTCGACTCTGGCGGCAACGCCTACATAACGGGCTTTGCTTATTCCACAGATTTTCCCACCACTGCGGGCGCATACCGCAGTTCGACGCTGGGAATGGCCGACGTTTTCGCGATGAAGGTCAATCCCACTGGTAGCGCTTTGGTGTACTCCGCTCTGTTCGGCGGCGCGGGGATCGATTTAGCCACCGGAATTGCCATCGATAGCTCTGGGAACGCCTACATTTCCGGGTCCACGGCCTCCTTGGCATTTCCGATTACCAACGCATTCCAGTCCTCCTACGGTGGCGGCGTTCAAGATGCCTTTGTGACCAAAATCAACGCCACCGGTTCCGCCCTCCTCTATTCCACGTTTCTGGGTGGCACGGGCAACGACGTCGCCAACGGCATCGCGGTCGATTCGTCGGGTTCGGTTTACGTCGCGGGTTACACCGACTCGCTCAATTTTCCGGTCGCGAGCGCTCTATACGGCGCGCCCGCTGGACAGGGCGACGCTTTTGTGGCCAAGCTGACTCCGTCGGGCACCGGCTTGGTTTTCGCCACATATCTTGGTGGTAGCCAGGTTGACGTAGCCAGCGCCATAGCGATCGATTCGGTGGACGACGTGTTTGTAACCGGGACCACGCTCTCGACTGACTTTCCGGTTACCGCCGGAGCGTTCCAGACCGGTAACGCCGGTTCCTACGACGCTTTCGTTACCGAACTGAATTCTGAAGGGAGCGCTCTCGTCTATTCGACTTATCTGGGCGGTGAGGGCTCCGACCAGGCCAATGCCATCGCTGTCCACAGCGACGTCGCCTACGTCGCCGGATTCACTTATTCGCACTACTATCCGGTGCAGGAGGCTCTCCAATCCGCCCTGGGCGGCGCCCAGGACGCTTTCGTCACCGTGATCGCCGCCGGCGGAGGCTCACTGGTCTGGTCGACCTACTTTGGCGGTCTCGAAGACGACCAGGCCAACGGCATCGCGGTCGACTCGTCCGCCAGTGCCTACATCGCCGGCTGGACGCTTTCTTCGAACTTCCCTGTCTCTGGAGGCGCTTTCCAGACGACCTATGCGGTCGAAAGCGGCTTCCTGGTGAAATTATCAACAACCACTGTAACGGCTGCGAACCCTTTGCAACTGGTTCCGGTCGCTCCCTGCCGCGTGATCGATACGCGCAACGCGGACGGACCTCTCGGCGGGCCGTACATTGCCGGCGGCAGTACCCGCGCCATCCCGATCCCGTC
>JBEKZL010000005.1:0-59942 GCA_049509915.1 Bryobacteraceae bacterium
ACGAGCAAGCCCTGGGAAATTTCGTCAACGCCGGAGAGACCCAGCGCGTTTCCGGGCTCCTCGAAGCGGGCCGCCAACAATTGGAGGGGTTAATGCAAGAGTGGGAAGACGTGGCGCAGGCGATTGAAGCGAACTCTTAGCTGGCGATGCCTATTCCTGCATCGGCATCTGCTGCTCGGCGTCCCGCCAAGCGCTGATTTTCAGCCGCCGGCACACCCAACACAGCGCTTCGCTCGAGCTCTCCAGCGTCTCGCCGCCGCAGACCGAGCATTTTCCGGCCTTTGCGATGCCTAGCGTTTCACTGGTTGCCTGCTCGGCAATCTCCAGGATGTCGGGTGGCACGATCGTCTCCGGCTTTGGTTGTGTTTTGCGTTTCATCCGCGGGCCTTTATGTCAGCCTGATAACACTATCGCAAAAAGCGCGCCCGCTCACAACCCTCTTTTTCTGGCTGCCGGTACTAGAAGTATTACGCCGCTTGCGGAACCTGTACGATCAGGCTCACATCCAGCGATGCGCCGCAGCGGCCACATTTCTGTCCGGAGACCACCCGGACCTGTCTGCCTTTCAGGGCGATTTCCGCCGCCACCGTGTGGGTGCAAATGGGGCAATGAACGCGTCCGGTAACCTTGGTTTCGATCACGATTGGTTTGTGCATCGCGTTTTCCTCACTTCATCCGACGCTTGTGCCCTAACCGGAGTTCTACCGATTTCGTAAAGATTCTTAAACTCTTTGCCAGGTGCTACGCTGAAAACCATGACGCCGCCCGTTCCAACCAAGATCCAATTGATCAACACCGCCGAATATCGCGAGAATTACGCCAACAGTGTGCAGGTGCGGGTCAGTCTTTGGGATTTTCTGCTGCTGTTCGGCCGGTTGAATCAAACCGCCCCCGATACCGTTGCCATTCACAATTTCCAGGGGGTCTTCGTCAGCCCGCAACAGGCCAAGGCCTTGCTCAACGTCCTGCAACAGAACGTCACCCAATATGAAGCGGCTTTCGGAGAAATCCGGCTCGAACCCCATCCCGGGGGCGTGGTCCAGTAGCGCTATTCCACCAGCGCTCCCGCTTCTTCGAACGCCTTTTCGAGTTCCGGCTTGGTCCACCCGGTGCTCACGAACAACTCCTGCCGGGCTCCGGCGCTCAACGCGATGGCCTTCCATCCGTTTTGGGTCGGTACCGTGACGCGAACTCTGATTCTCCCCCTGGCATCCCGTACCGGCCGGATCACGCCGGGGATAATCGACCGGATTTCGGCGTGCGCCGCCAGCACTTCTTCCAGTATGGAGCGCAGACCGTCAATGATGCTGTGCTCGATCTTGAGACGGTCTTTGGCCGTGCGCAGCCGCATTCAGTAGCGCCGTTTCTGGCCGCCCCGCAGCGGGACGAACCGGCAGTACGTCGCCACCGAAGTGTCGATACGGCCGTCCAGTTTGGTCACCAGGCGCAGTTCCTGATCGCCGTCGCCGCCCACCGGCATTACCAGGCGGCCGGGGTCGCCCAATTGCCGAACCAGCGCGGCTGGGATTTCCGGCGCCGCCGCCGCCACCGAAATCGCCCCGTAGGGAGCCGATTCCTCCCACCCCAGGCAGCCGTCGCCGGCAATCACCTCCACGTTTCCTCCGCGTCCGGTGCGGCGCAGGTTTTCGCGCGCCAGCTCGGCCAGGGCTGGAATCAACTCGATGGCCATCACGCGCGCCGCCAGCATGGCCAATACCGCCGTGGCATAACCGCAACCGGCGCCTACCTCCAGCACCGTCTCCGAACCGTCCAGACACAACCGCTCGGCCATGAGAGCGGTCATGTAGGGTTGGGAGATGGTTTGTCCGAAGCCGATCCCCAGCGGCGCATCCGCGTAGGCCTGAATACGCACGTCCAGCGGCACGAACTCCTCGCGTGGAATTTCGGACAGTGCGCCCAGCACCCGGCGATCGGAAATGCCCCGGCCCGCCAGTTGCGTGGCCACCATGCCGCGCCGTTCTTCCGCCCAATTAGGAATCACAGTGCCACCCACCTCTATAA
Source organism: Bryobacteraceae bacterium (assembly GCA_049509915.1). Taxonomy (GTDB): domain Bacteria; phylum Acidobacteriota; class Terriglobia; order Bryobacterales; family Bryobacteraceae; genus JBEKYD01. The sequence goes on from JBEKZL010000005.1 coordinate 2,023, forward strand.
TAGACATGGATGGCTCATCTGATTACCCTGATTCCCGGGGACGGTATCGGCCCTGAAGTGGCCGCCGCCACGGTGCGCGCGGTGGAAGCGACCGGCGCGGCCGTGGAATGGGAGCAGGTTGAAGCGGGCGCCAAGGCGCTCCTCGACTATGGGCAATTATTGCCCGACGAAGTCTTCGCGTCTCTCGAAGTGACCCGCGTCGGCTTGAAAGGGCCGACCGCCACGCCCATCGGCGGCGGCCACGCCAGCATCAACGTCGCTCTGCGGAAAAAACTGGGGCTGTACACCAACTTCCGGCCGGTGCGCATGCTCCCCGGCCTGAAAACCCGCTTCCGGGATCTGCCCCTCGACATGGCGATCTTCCGCGAAAACACCGAGGACCTCTACGCGGGCCTGGAGCACGAAGTGGTGCCCGGCGTGGTGGAGAGCCTGAAAATCATCACCCAAAAGGCGTCGCTCCGTATTGCGCGGGCGGCCTTCGAATATGCGCGCCGCTACCGGCGCAAGAAAGTCACCGCCATCCACAAGGCCAACATTATGAAACTGAGCGACGGCCTTTTCCTGAAATGTTGCCGCGAAGTGGCCGCCCAGTTCCCCGAAATCGTCTACAACGAGTTGATTGTGGATAACGCCTGCATGCAGTTGGTGATCCGCCCGGAAACTTTCGACGTGCTGGTGCTCCCGAACCTCTATGGCGATATCGTTTCGGACCTGGCAGCGGGCCTGGTCGGCGGACTCGGCATCGTGCCGGGGGCCAACATCGGCGACCACCACGCCGTCTTCGAAGCCGTACACGGCACGGCGCCGGATATCGCGGGCAAAGGACTAGCCAATCCCACCGCCCTCATGCAGTCGGCCGTGCTCCTGTTGGCCCATATTGGAGAGCCGGAAGCCTCGGCGCGCCTGCAGGCGGCAATCGCCAAAGTCTACGCCGATGGCGCCCACCTGACCGGCGACGTAGGCGGCAAGTCCTCCACCACCGGATTCACCGACGCGGTGGTCGCCGCCATCGCGTAGCCCCGCCGAGCCGCCGTGGCATTTCGCACGAAGGTTGTTCTATAATAACCAAGGCGAACGAAATACTCCTCAGTAGCTCAATGGTAGAGCATTCGGCTGTTAACCGAAGGGTTGTAGGTTCGAATCCTACCTGAGGAGCCAATTTTTCAATAACTTACAGGCGTTTAGCCCGAGGCCCAACCCCACAGAACCCCACGTTACGCTACATCCTTCTTCTGGATGAGCATTTTCACCACTTTGCTGTTCGCATCCTGTTTCGCGCGCAGCGTCGAATTGCCGTAAACATTCATGGTCGTCGCCACATTGCTGTGGCGCATGAGCTTCTGCTGGACGCCTATCGGAGCGCCAGCTTCGTCGAGCAGCGAACGGTATGCATGCCTGAAAGTGTGCCATCCCAGCTTGGGGATGCCGATCTCCTCTCCTTTGGGCCGGAGAATCTTCTGCTGAAGAATTCCGGCATGGTAAGACCGTCCGGTGACGTGGGACGGGAATACGAGGCCTTTTGGCTGGCCTTCAAGTCTGCCGAGCAAGAGCTGGGCGAATGACGGATCTATCGGGATCTCATCCTGGGACGCCTCGGTTTTGACTTTGCCGATGCGGCCGCTGACGACGCCCTGCTGGACCATAATGACGCCTGCGGAAAAGTCGATATGTTCCCAGCGCAGCGCCAGAACTTCCGATACCCGTAAACCGGTACACATGGCGACGATCGCCATGGTCCGGTAGGGCTCTTCCAGAACCGCAACCAACTCCTGAAACTTCTCAGGCGTGATGGTGTGCGGCCTCTTGAGCCTGCGGCTGGTCCCTTTAAGCTTTATCAGCTCTATGGGATTGCGCTGCAGATCGAGAAGCCCCCAGAGCATTGCGCGCTCAAACAGCATGTGAAAGAGAGCGCGGACATGCCCCTTGGTTTTCGGGGAAAGCGGCAACTTTCTTAGCCATTCCATCACCTGCAATGGCTTGATATCTGCGATAAGGACGGAACTCCATCGCGGTTCGACGTGCTTCGTTAAATAGGAACTATAGCCCGCCACGGTGCTGTAGGACATGCCATCGGGTGAAATTTCCGCACCGGGAGGCATGTGAAGGATTTCCTCAAAGCGCTCCTCGGTTTTGAACTTCTCGATGACAACTCCCAGGGTTGGTTTGACGTGGGCGCGGAACGACTCCGGCCCGTTGATGCGCAGCACTTCTTCCTGGAGGCGAATCCGTGCTTTGGTTTCGGTTGGGTATTCAAGGACGCTCAGGGTTATCTGGCGCATGGGACTGCCGTCTTCGGCATGGTTGCGATAGCGGTATTCCCACATCTCTGCGCCTGATTTCCTTTGCACCCTGCGGAGGCTGCCCTCCTGGTATCGGTTACGCGTGAATTTCAAGATCATCTCCTGATTCCACGCGGAACGGTCGGCTGATCTCATTGTGATTCTGTCGTACCCAATGGTCAAGCTCCGAAAGCCGGAATCTGTAGTATTTCCCAATTCTCGCGCAGGGGACACGTCCCTCCCGCGCAAGGCGACGCAAGGTCTTTACATGGATTCTCAAGTAGCCCGCCGCTTCCTCGGCACTGGCGAGGGCTTCAAATGATGGATTGCCGAATTCCTTCCCATCCGGCGGGGTAGGAGTGGCGATGGTATATGCCCTCAATACCTGTTCCTCCGCCAGCGGTTCAAAATCTCGTACAACCGTTGGCGGGTCGTGAGAGGTTCTTCTCTGCTGACGGATTCACGATGAAGGGGGGCGGCAGATACGTTTATCGCCACGCCCTCCGGGCAGAGCCAATAGAGGTCGCCTATGTGGCTGTGGAAGCCGCCCCCGAACGCGGTCGGACCTGTCAGCGCCCAGTGTTCGAGATCCCGATCGGGTCCGGAAGGGTATGGACGAAACGCGGAATCTAGGGCCGCTTCGTAACTTTTGGCCTCGTAAGGAATGAGCGCCGCTTCATAACGGCGCATAAAGTCGTCATCCTCAATGTCAACCATGGCGTTCACCATGCGAGTGCAGTCTCAGGAATTCCGTAATGTCGCGCATATCGAACCGCGAGGAGCGTCCGATTCTCACGAACGGGATGCGTCGTAGATAAATCTTCTGGTCTAGCGAGTTTTTAGGCACGCTCAGGCGCCGTGATAGTTCGTTCATGTCGATGAGGATTGGGCCTTGAATGATGGGCGAGCAGTTGCTTTATATTCGTGCGCGCGGATAGGTTTGTGTTGTTCCACTATTTGCCTCACTCGCGATTCACGATCATCGTTCCGCCCTTGCAGGATGGGCATCATACCACTGGCCGGGCCGTTTTCATTAATTGCGATCCACAAATCGAGGGACGGGTGCCGTACGAGCCTTCGTCGGCCGAGGCACACCGCTGGAAGCGGTGGGACATTCGGGATTTTCCCGTTGATCGCGTTATATACGTGGGCCTTCGAACAGTGGAGGTATCGGGCGACATCCTCCGCCGTCATGATCTCTGCTGGAAAGTGCGTTTCCGACCGGTCATCCGGGATCGCTTCGTTTCCGGCGGCAGTTAAGTTCATGGTGAAGCACCTTAGCATTTCGGGGAACGAAAACGCGAATGGACAAGGGTCATTTCATTCCGGCTTCGTCGGGCCTTTTCCGCCCAGGGGGCGACGCCGAGAATCGTGTGAGGGCGAACTTCCTGAGCAAGTTTCGTTCTGCCCCCCAACCAGAACTTGCCCCTTCCACTGCCCGCTGATCGTGCTCGCGGCCGTTGTCGCCGAGAGCGGCCAGCCCCGTTCGGCGACTCTCGCTGACGAAAACGTACCGCTCCACGTTCTCTCGCTGTTACTCAGAAATGTTGCCGCCTCACGGTAGTTCATTTCCATGTCATTCGATTCCGATGCCATTGCTCCCCGCCTCAGGCCCAGGGAGACCCGCAGAAACAGCTTGCTCATGCGCCATCCGTGGTAGACGCTAACGGCCGCGTTGGGAGAAGGTCGCAACCCGCCGCCAAGGACCGTCAGCCTCTAATCTGTAGGTGCGCGCGTCGCCGGCCTGTGACACTCAGCGGCTCAGCGCACAATTCGCGCCGTGTATTTGAATCCCGGATACCGGCGGTTTCAAGCTGCGAAACCAGCTCACCGTCCACGTGATCGCTCTTGAGTCTCGACCGCGGCATGTCCGCGGCTGACGCGGATTCGGACGTCGGAGCCCACTGAGAGATCGTGGAGGGAACCGTCGAATTCGAGGACTACGAACGTATTCGGGGCAGTAGCGACCGCAAGGAGGGTTCCATTGATGGCGACTGCGGCTCCGCTCACTACGCCGGAGTCTGGCCGCATTCGTTCCGTAATGGCCATATCGGTTATCGCCATTCGTGAATGCCGCATGTACTCCATCGCCCTCTTGGCGAGGTCATCCCGACCGTTTTCCGTCGGCCTCTGCGAACCGTTCCGGGGCACCGACAGTGAGATATTCTCAGCGCCGGGTGTGGCGGAGATTTCCGGAGTTTGGTTGGGCATCGTGAGATCGTCGCGGTCGCGGGTAGCTTCCGCTACCTGTCGCTCACCTTTGTCAAGGTCCAGCAGTGCATTGATTTGCTCCTGCCGCTGAAGCAATTCCTTGAGGCGCGCGTCATGCTCAAAGGGACGGTTCGCTTGATCCTGGTAATCGGAAAGCGTCTTTTGGAGATACTCGGCGCGCTCCTCTTGGTGGGCGGCAACTCTTTCCAGTGATCGCAGCGTATGCTCGATGCTCTGGACGGTGCCGATGGTATTCTCCGGGTTGAGATGTGCAGGATAGATTCCGGCGCCGCGGACGAACAGGTCCGGTACGCGCTCATCCTCTCTAGTGAACCCCGTGGTGAGTTTGCCTTTGCTCAGGATTTCGAATCCGCGGAACGTGCCCCGCACTTGCACAGTTGTGTCATCGCACCACGACAGCACCGCGTGTGTTAGAGCCTTCGCCGACTCCTCGCGAGCGCCCTTGCCGGAATAAACGAGGTTGCCCACGGTCATGGCGAACTGGTCTCCGGCATGCGCGTCGCGCGTCGCAATATCCCTCGCGACGCTGCCGAGGTTCCGCTGCGTTTCGGCAATATCGAGCGGCAGCCGGTGGAGCTGCATGCGAATGGTGTGCTGCTGGTTGATATGCGCCGACCGGAGCTGATCCAGTTTGCGGACCTCGGTGTCCACCTTGACCTTCTCCATCACCGCTGGATTGCCCGACGCAATGGCCTTGATTTCTGCGTACGTGAGGGTGCTGGCCTCAAGGTCCTCAGCGGCACGGACGGAAGTCTGTCCCGCCATCACCTGCTGGATGAAGCGAGCCTTCGTTTCCAAAGTCTGCCACATATAGGCATCGAAGGAACCTTCTGTGACGTATCGGAAAATGCGTACCTCCGAGTTCAAATTCCCTTGGCGCAGGATGCGGCCCTCGCGCTGCTCAATGTCGCGCGGGCGCCAGGGAGCATCCAGATGGTGCAACGCCACGAGACGGCGCTGCACATTGGTCCCGGCGCCCATCTTCTCGGTCGACCCGATGAGAATACGCACTATACCTGCGTTCACTGAATTGAAAAGCCTCATCTTCGCGCCGTCCGTATCGGCATCGTGAATGAAGGCAATCTCATCTTGCGGGATGCCGCGATCAATTAGCCGCGCGCGCAGGTCATCGTAGACATTGAATCGCGAGGGGTTGGGCGTGGACAGATCGCAGAACACAAGCTGGGTTGAGCGTGAATTCCCAGTCGCCTGCCAGACGCCGTGAACACGTTCGACAGCTCGACTGAGTTTCGTATCGCCGTGCGGATCGGCGAATGCTTCCACCAGACGCATGTCGAGGGCAGCCTTTCGGCCGTCGCCCGTGATTTTCAGCATGTTGTCCTGGGAAGGATCGATGCGTCGCGTGCGCAGACGCTCGGCGCGCTCAGTAAGCCCCTTGATGAATGCCTTGAGAGGTTCACTCGCTGGCGCTGCGACGATCTCCGGCCGTCCCGTGGCAATTTCCGGGCGAGGCAGCTTCAACATGTCGGCAGTCTGGACGTCGGCGACAGTACGGAACATGGTCAGGAGTTCGGGCAGGTTAATGAACTTGGCGAAACGCGTATGCATGCGGTAGCCCGAGCCGTCTGGCGCGAGTTCCAACGCGGTAACGGCCTCCGCGAAATTCCCGGCCCAGGCATCGAAATGCTCCACGCCGCGCTCCTGTAGCAGGCCAGGCGCGAGGTAGCGCAGCATCGTATACATCTCCGCCATCGTATTGGAAATGGGCGTGCCAGTCGCGAACACTACTCGGCCTCCAACCTGTTCCAACAGGTAGCGGGTTTTCATGAACATGTCGAAAGCGCGGTTGCTATCCGAGTTCGGCAGGCCCGCGATCCGGTTCATTTTGGTGGTGTAGAACAGGTTCTTATAGAGATCCGCCTCATCGACGAAAATCTGATCCACGCCCAGTTCCTCGAATGAGATCGTGTTGTCTTTGCGCTCGCGATCCGCACGCTGCTTAAGTTTGGTGGCCAGGCGCTTTTTGGACTTCTCCAGCTCTTTCACGATGCGATGGTTGTCGCCCTTCTCCGCGTTGGCTTCGTAGATAGCCTTTTCGAGCTGATCGAGTTGGCGATCGATGAAGCGATTGAATAGTTTGTCGGAGACGGGCAAGTACTCGAATGAGCGATGCGAGACGATCACGGCATCGAAATTGCCACTCGCTATCCGCGCCATCGCCCGCTCGCGGTTTCCGGCGGCAAAGTGTTCGCTCCCGGCGATGAAGAGCCGCGCCTGGGGATACAGCTTAAGAAACTCCGAGCCCCATTGTTCTACCAGATGGTTCGGCACAACAAACATCGGCTTCTTAGCAAGCCCGAGGCGGCGCATTTCCATTGCGGCGGCGGCCATGGTCCAGGTCTTTCCGGCGCCCACCACATGCGCCAGTAGAGTGCTGCCGCTCTGCAAAATGCGCCACACGGCGTCTTTCTGGTGGCGGGCCAAGTCGCGGTTACGAAGCTGGTCGCGCACCATTCCGGGCAAAGTCAAATGCGATCCATCGAAATTGCGCAGGCGGAGATTGTTGAAGCGCTCGTTGTAATCGCTGGCAAGGCGCGATGCGCGTTCGCCGTCCTGCCAGATCCATTCGCGGAAACGGTCCTTGATTTGTTGCTGTTTCTCGCGGGCGGCGATGGTCTCCTGCTGATTGATGGTGCGCGAGCCGTCCTGGTGCTGGTCGTAAGCGGTGGGCGTGCGCCCGTTCAGAGCCTGCTCGACGAGATCGGATGCGCGGAACCGCGCCGTACCCCAAGCCGTCGTGTTGCTTACGTTGAATCTCGCAGCGGCGTCGAGATCGATGGTCCATGTGGCAATCGCCTCGGCATGGGCAACGTTGATGTTGGCCGCAGGAACGTCGAGCAACTGCGCCACGAAATCGCGCAGGTCGGTGGCCGAAATCCACGACGACCCGAGACGCGCCTCGATATCGCCGGGTTCCAGATCTGGGGGTTGCACGGCTGCTAAGGCTTCGATATTGCGCCGGTAGGACGAATCGATCTCCGCCGCTGCCGTGGCAGTGCCGAGCTTCGCGCGCACGTTGCCGCTCAAATATTGGTCGGCGGGCTCCCAACTGCCGCCTTCTGGATTGCGATAGACGAGGCTGCCCAGTTCACGCCGTAGTTGTCCCACCGTCCGCCCGGTGAGTTGCTCCATGCGCGGCCACTGAATCTCGGCCGTCTCGTTGAGCGACACGGCGAGCGCTTCAGCAGCCGTCTCCACGTGCTCCACCGGACGATAGCGTTCCAGCGTGCGCCGCTCGAAAATGGCCGTTTTGGTGGCGGTCCGGAGTTCCGGGTCGTAGTTTTCCAGGGACAGAAGCAGAGGATGGTCGGGATCGCCGGCGAAAACCTTGAAGTTCTCGCGCGACGATACCGGACCGTACCTTGCGACAAAGGAATCGTAGACGGCGCCCAAGGTTTGCCGCGCTTCGGTGATGCATTTCTCTGACGCGTCCTCAAGCTGTGTCTGGAATACCAGCCGCACAGCATCGCGCACCGCCAGCATGCCACGAACCCGCGCGCCGACCGAAGCGGTCAGGTTGGCAGGCTCGAAACGATTTCCGCTCCTGACAACAATGGCGCCATCGCGCTCACAGAACGCGCCCTCCTTTACGGTTCCAACCGCGGTGGCCTCTTCGGCGGCTAGCTCAGCACGGGAGCTGACGCTTGCGGCCCTGGCGACGTAGAGGGCGGCAGGCAGCGAGGCTATGGCTTTCGCGAGATTCGCCTCAGTCACCTCGCCCACAAGCGACGGCTCTCCACCCCGGTACATCTTGCCCTCAAGCCGCATTTGCCCAAGCATCATCTCTGGGTGACGCGCGAAATATTCGTTTATGAGTATTGGCCCATCTGGGCTTTCGATGGGCGCAAGCTTCCGCCATGCCTCAGCGCTCGCGGGCACGCCTTGCCCGTGCTTCTGGAGGAAGACAATGTCGGTGGTGACTTCGGTGCCGGCGTTCGCCTTGAAAGCGGTGTTGGGAAGCCGTATGGCCCCGACCAGGTTCGCGCGTTCGGCCAGATACTGCCGGATGGTCGCGTCCTGTTTATCCATGGTGTAGCGGCTGGTAATGAGTGCCACCATACCGCCGGGTCGCGCCTTATCGAGCGCCTTGGCAAAGAAATAGTCGTGAATGGCCCGTGTAACGGCTGGACTACTGCGGTAACCGGGATCGAATACCGAATAGTTGCCAAACGGAATGTTGCCGACCACCGCATCGAAGAAATTGTCCGGCAGGGACGTCTCTTCAAAGCCCTTGGCGAAAATCGTGGCGTCGGGATAGAGCCGCTGTGCGATGCGTGCTGTGAGGTTGTCGAGTTCAACGCCGGTCCTGCGGGCGCCGGGCGTGAAGGCTTCGGGCATGAGTCCGAAAAAGTGTCCCACACCCATTGACGGTTCCAGAATCTGTGCGCCATCCGCCAGACCGAGGCGTTCGAGCGCCTGCCAAACGCCGGAAATCACCGCAGGCGAGGTGTAATGAGCGTTGGGAGTGGAGGCACGCGCCGAAGCGTATTCGTCCGCAGTGAGGAGTTGGCGTAGTTCCTCGGCCGCCTTTTCCCACTCCCGCGGCGGATGAAGCTCAAAAACGTTTGCCAGCGCACCCCACCCGCTGTAGCGCGCGAGGGCAGCCTTCTCAAAGTCGGTGGCGTCCCGATCCTCGGCCTCAAGCCGTTTGAGAGTTCGGATCGCGGCGAGGTTGGAGAGCGCCTTTTCCCGCAGGCTACCGTCGCCGATTCGATGCTCCGAGGTTATTCGGAAATCGCGAGAGGGCGTGGATGGCGGGTCGTCAGCGTAGGCGGCAAGGATGACTACCGAGGGTTCGGGCTCGGCGACTGCGTCCATTCGCGCATCGCGATCTCCCAGGCCGCCTGGTAGTCCATCTTCTGGACCGATACCAGTTCGTACAGCAACTCCCCGGTCGTCTCCTGGGCTTCGTAGATCGTTTGGTCCAACTGGTTCGTTTCTCGCAGCTCCGCGACCGTCTGCGGACGGTGCTTCTGCCAGTGCTCGAGGATCATCTGTCCGAGCCGGTTTCTCTCGTACATCTGGGGACTCCTGTGTGGTTGCCCACGAGTCTACGTCGGCGCCTCCGAAGAGGTCAAGCTGCTGGGAATAATCAAAGGTCCGGCGCGCAGCCATGGGAAGCATTCACCGTCCCGTTCAACGGACGTGTGCGAATCGCATACAGCAGGAAGGCCAGTAGCGCCAGGGACAGGATGACAAAAAACCGCTTACCTCTGTGCCACTGAAATGCAAGAAACAGAAAATGCCACATAGCTTAGATCTCCCTCAAATATTCGGTTGCTAGCGGAAAACGCGAAGGCGGGCTTGCCATTCAGCGGATGCCCGTCCAAGCCGGCGCGACGATGTGTCTCCATACGTGACCTACCCAGCACGCCTCCGCCGCGCCAGACTGTGACACGCGCAGGGTTAAGCTCGTCATGCCCAACAAAAACCGGGCAGGTCACGTCTCACCCTCGCGCGGGCCACGGCCGGGTGGGCAGGGCCGCCGTCGCCATGGCAAGCTAACTAACTTTGGTGCGGATTGACCGGGGCATCTACCTGGCAAGCAAGTGCGCCGTTTCCAATGGTGTGGCGAGTAGCCGTGTGTGTGTAGATTCGGCTACTGAACCCCGATCAGCTATCACACCTCTAAAATTCAACCCTAACAACTCAAAAGCTGTCTTTCGTGTGCCACTCGTGTGCCCCGCGTCAGCAGAGGTATTTCTATGGCACGAAAAGTTGGACAGATCGTACCGCGCGGCCCGTCACTGGCTCGTGCGCGTATACAAGGGCCGGAATCTTTGCCCTAAGGAGCGGGAGCGTTCGGATCAGCCAAGGTGGGCCTCGGCTTCTGTTTTTGGCCGTCTTTTTGACCCTGCTTCTTCTCCCGAGTCGGGATCATGGCTATTAGGAAATCTTTGGCCGCTGGTTCCTCCCGAATGATCTGCCAGCTTTTGAAGGCATCTTCTATGGCCTCGATTAGCAAAGAGACTTGGCCTGGCTGCCATTCCTTGAGTAGGTTGTAATCGGCGTCAGTACGGTTCTGTTGCGCTTGGGAAAAAGTGTCAGCGACGTTGTGGAGATGATATTGAACCGTGCGCTCGGGATCATCCGGCGGCGTCGGATGGAACAGATTCTTGATTCTCTCCACCGTGTTCTCACAGACATGCTTCATCGGGCCGTGGTCGAACAGGCGCCCGAGTGCAGAGCGGAAGCGCGGATCAGAGCAATGAGCGACCGCGTCGGCAATCAGCAAATGGAACAAGGCGTAGTAGCCGCTGGAGAGTGCTCGCCGTAAACTTGGCTGATGGGCTTCGTTGGGATAAGCCTCGGCCATCTGCTTTGCGTGTTGCAGGAGATCGTCCGGGTAGGCCATTCGATCACGCCCATATTGGTTGTTTGTTCCGAGCTTCTTCGCTTTGGGTGATGAAATCGAAATATGGCCAGACGCCCCACTCCTCGTTCGGATTTAGCTGGGCGATGATCGAAGCCGAAATCTGGCGCGTGAAGGCAAGGAGCTGGTTGCGAGGTACCGAATTGTCGGCCAGGACGACCCTGAAGAAAACAGCATCGTTGCCGTTTCCATCCGTTCCGAGCATTGGCGTGAGGCTTACGACTTGCGGCGGAAGCATGATCCGCGAGACGGCCGCGAAGAATACGGATTGCTGCGCTATGGCTCTCGCGATGTACACGAGTCCATTATCGCGCGCCACGGCGGTTCACGCGAGGTGGCCTTGGCTCATCAGATGAACGAACTGCGGATCGACCGCCATGCAGGGCATAGGAAGTGTAACAAAACTCGACGTTTGTCGCATTCCAGCCAACCGATTGGTAGTTCTTGAGCATCATCATCCCGCTCAATTTGCGGAGTCGCGCTGACGCCTCGGCCTTCCGAACCGCATCATCGAATACGTTGAGGGCGGATCGCAATTGCAAGTCCAGGGCGTCGCTGTGATTGACGAATACCAGGATGTTCGGGAATCCCGGAGCGTATTTCGCCTCCTTCTTGATGGCGCTGGCGCAGATCTGTTGCCATCCATGGAGACCTTCTTGATCGACGACATTCCTGACTTGGATCAACTCAAAAGGGGGCGGGCTGCCATCGCCTTGGCGTCGTTCCGAATCGGTCTCCTTTTCGTTGTAGTGCTTGAGTGAAGCACACCTTGTCCAGTTCACCGCCATTTCCGATCGGCGAATATGTAAACCGGGCCGCCACACCAACTGCAGCGATATCGCTGCCATAATTTACTGAGCCGGAGAGAAGCTCTTGCCTCCACCTCCCTATATGCTTCCCCCGCGTTATGGGTGCCGCCCTCTGCCTCGGGCTCTACCTGGTTCGCCAAGTAAAGAAGCCGCATCCGCTTGTGGGGCGGTTTCTTGCCCGGCTGATGAACCGCAGCCATGCGCTTACGGATTGGGCGTTTACCCGTTCTGGAGATTCCCACCGGCGCGATGGCGTTGGACGTGGGCTGCGGCGGTGGACGGACAATCACCAAGCTGGCGCCGATGGTGGCGCAAGTGTAACCGAACTGGTACGTGAACAGTTGGCGATGGAGGATGATACCGGCAGAATCAGTCTACACGGCCCCGAAGCGTTACTAACCCCCTTGATTTCAAATGGCGGCATCCCCGCCGTCCGAGAGGGATCGCGCATCCACCTCGACAGAAAAGACCTCGAATCGTTGGATCGAACTGCGGAAGTTCCGCTGATCCCCGAGTGCCGACCATCGTAAGCCGTTTAACATTTTTGGAACACTCTTGAATGAATGCCAGGCAGTCCATCGCTCCTATGGTTCATGCAAGAGCGCTATCCGCCCAGGATCGGCCTGCACGATATCGAGCAACTGGTTCGGCTCAGGATTGAGGTTCTGGACATCACGCCGGGTGTTCACGGGAGCGAACTTCTAAGCAAAAGGAAAAGATCCAACTCCTCTATTCTAACTTCAGTGCGACGACGGGATCTACGCGCGATGATCGCCAGGCTGGTCCAAACGCGGCGGTGAGGGCCACGGCAATGAGAATCGCCGAAACAGCTGCGACAACGATCGGATCGGCGGGTTTTACCTCATAAAGCAGGGCCGCCAAGAAACGAGTCAGCACCGCGGAGATCGCAACGCCGATGGCCACGGCTACCAATACCACACGAAGGCACTGGCCTAGGACCAGCTTCAATACCTCCTGTTGCCTGGCACCCAGCGCGATTCGGATTCCGATCTCGTGGGTCCTTTGGCTGAAGGAGTAGGCGAATACGCCATAGATACCGGTGGCCGCGAGCACTATTGCCAAGCCGGCGAAGAGAGTCAGCACGAAAACCGACAACCGGTCTTGCGTCATCGACCGGGCGATCCTCTCCTCCATGGTTCTTACGTCGGAGACGGGCTGGTCTCTGTCAATGGCCAATACCTGGCTTCGGAGAATCCCGGCGAGGTGAGTTGGGTCACCCAAGCCACGCATCACCACCAGGAAGTTATTCGATGGCTTCTGTAAGAATGGTTCGTAGACCTGCGGTTCAACCCGTGTCTTCAGGCTTGATTGCTTCACATCGCCAACCACTCCGACGATCTCGCGCATGTAGGTGGGACCACCTATGTCCAACCGCCTCCCCAGGGGATTTTCGTTGGCGAAGAACTCTTTCGCCATGGCTTCATTGATGACCACCACGGGTGGCGCAATGGCATCGTCACGCTCGGAGAAGAGCCGCCCGCGAACCAGTCGGATTCCCATCGTCTCGAAGTAAGAGGAGCTGACCGCGTAATAGTTTGCGGTGGTGCCGGCGACGCTACCGTCGGGAGACCTGTCGAATTGGATGCCGACATCCGAAGTGTCGGAGAAAGGAAGGCCGGCGGAAACAGCGGTTTGACGGATATCCGGCAAGGCCTCCAGCTTCTCGATCAGACGTTTTACAAACTCCGCGCGCATATATGGTTCCCCGTATTTGGCCCCGGGGAGATTAATGGTTCCCGAGAGCAGTTTCTCCGGCTGAAATCCGATATGAACTTTGAGTAGCTGGTTGAAGCTTTTGAGAAGCAGCCCGGCGCCGGTGACGAGCACGAGCGCCAACGCGATCTCCGACACCATAAAGACGTGTCGTAACCGGCTACGCGAGTGGCCCGCGACTCGGCCACCGGTTGTGAGGCCGCACTGAAGGCGGCTGTTGGAAAGACGAAGTGCCGGCACGATCCCGAATAGAAGCCCAGTGATAGCGGAGATTATCATCGTGAACAACAGAGTCGGAGTGTCTAAGGTCACTTGGTCCAGACGCGGGATACCGGGCACGAAGACCTTCAACGCTCTGATTCCCGCGAGCCCTACCAAGACGCCCAAGGCGCCGCCGGTTACCGCAAGGACGAGGCTCTCGGCCAGCAATTGCCGGACAACGCGCCCGCGGCTAGCCCCAAGCGACGCACGGAGCGAGATCTCTTTCTGCCGCATGGAACCCCGAGCCAATTGCAGGTTGGCCACGTTGACGCAGGCAATCAGCAGCACGAACCCCGCTGCTCCCATGAGCACAAAAAGCAGGGTCCGAATATCGCCGATGTAATAATCGAGCAACGGGTTTACGGATGCTCTCCAGACGGGGGAGAGCCTTGGCATAATGAGGTCCATCTCAGCCTGGGCCTGTTCGCGTGTCATGCCAGGCTTCAAACGGCCAACCGCCCGTATAAAGTGCCCCCTGTTGACATCCGCCGCCGTAAACGCCATCGGCTTCCAGATCTCGGCGTCCTGGGGGAATTGGAATCCCGGCGGCATCACGCCAATGACTGTGAACCCGAGATTATTCAACGTCAGAACACGGCCGATCACTTGGGGATCGGCGCCGAAGTGGCGTTGCCACAAACTGAAACCCAAGAGCACCACGCGGTCAGAACCATCTTGATCGTCTTCGGCACGGAAGCCCCGGCCAAGAATGGGATTCACTCCGAGAAGTGACGGCAGATTTGCGCTGACGCGAGCGCCTGAAATGCGTTCCGGTTGCCCATCGGCGGTGAGGTTGAATGCCACGGGCGCGAAGGCCGCCAACTGCTCGAATCCACGGCTCTGCTCCCGCCATGCCTGGAACTGTTCCGGTATAGTTTCGAAGCTTGGAAAGCGGGGGAGCCAACGATCCTCGAGCATCATTACGCGCTCGGGTTGCTGAAAGGACAGCGGACGGAGCAGCAGGCCATTCACGACGCTGAAGATGGCAGTGTTGGCGCTAATGCTCAGCGCCAGAGTCAGCACGACAGCGGCCGTAAACGATGGGTTCTTTTTCAGGACGCGAGCGGCGTAGCGCACATCCCACCCGAGTTCTTCCAACGCTGGAAATGTCTGCATCGCCCTCCAATCCTCCTTGAGTAAAGTCGTATTGCCAAATTGCCGGCTGGCTGCACGTGCAGCTTCCTCCGGCGACATCCCCTGGCTTCGATAGCGTTCGGCAAGGAGCGCGGAGTGAGCGGCAATCTCGGCGTCGAAATCGGTATCGGCGCCTCGCTGAAAGAGGCGCCGCAACTTCCGGATGATGGCGCGAATCATCGGCTACTTTTCCGCCGCAAGCTGAAGCACGCGCCCGATCACTGCCGCGATGCGCTCCCAATTCTCGGTCTCACGCGTGAGTTGCCGGAGCCCCGAGCGAGTGATAACGTAATACCGCGCTTTGCGATTGTTCTCTGAAACCCCCCACTCGGAGGAGATCCAGCCGCTCTGTTGCAGTCGCAGGAGCGAGGTGTACACGGTGCCTTCGTTGAGCCGGAGGACATCCTCGCTGACCTGTTCAATACGACGAGCGATGCCAAATCCGTGCAGAGGCCCCATAGCCTGCAGCGTCTTGAGGACCATGAGGTCGAGCGTTCCCTGTAAGACCTCCGATTTGCTTCCGAACTCTCCATTGGCCATTGTAAAGGAAGGATAGCATGATTCATTTGGACTGTCCACAGGAAGAGCGGTCAATCGCTGGGGGATCAAAAGCTCGGGGTTGCCCCTTGACCCTTCCTATTTCGAAGATGAACTGTACCCATTTCGGCCGAGCATGGATCAGCGGTTAAGGGATTCATTCCCAAGTGACGAACAGAAAAAACCGGCGATGCGCCAGTCCGCCTGCTTTTCCTCTTTATCAAAACTCCCATCTGAACCAGGCCATTCGGGTTGTCCGTCGAGCGAAGAGCAGATTCCCCAAGTTATTGGAAAAGGCTGAGAAAACGCGAAACTGAATGGACGGATCGGAAGGGAACTTCACGCGCCCAAGCCAGGTGCACGCGAGCAGGAATGCTAAACGTAGTTAGATCCGGCGGAGCCAGCACGTCGGCCTTCATCGGTAAACGCAGGGCCCCTAAGGGGAATCGAGCCGCGGAATACCTTACCTTTTTAGGTGTTCATTGCCAGCAGAGAGGGGACCCTAAACAGGCGACTCCATGCTCGAAGGCAGAGTGCCTGCCATCGGGGGATTGGTGTCCCTATAGCCCAATGATCGTTGGACATCCCGACGAAGAGTGTCGGGTGGGCCATCGCGGCGGTCAGGACTGTCCAGGGGATCACCTGCTCGTAGCAGATCAGAATCGCAGCCCGCTGGCCACCCAACTCTAGCACCGCCGGCCCGTCCAAATGCAACGGAGCGCCTCCACGCAAAAACAGTTTCCACATCGAAAATGGCACGGGCACCCGCTGGAAGAAAATGCCGGATTGGACCCCTCTGATAATCGCCGCGTTCCGATAGAAGTAAGCCGCCGCTGGACTCGGCATCCGCCATACTTGCCGCCGTGTTCTTAGGAGTTCGATCGCCGCGCGAATATCATCATCCGAGAGTGGCAGCGATTCCGGAATGAGCGCTCCAATCACGGCAATCTTGCCATTTAGACGAAGTGTATCTGTAGTGGGCTTCCAAAAAAGATCAGTTGAAATTGTCCAGCGTGGCACCACGCTTTCCGGGAACACGACGACCCTGGCAGAGGACGCGGCTGCCTGCGCCTGAATGCTCTGCGTCGCAAGGTATTCGCCCAGCGGGCTGACTGGCCCGTGGCTGATGGCCCCAAAATGGGTGTCGACGGCCTTCCAGTCTGACGGGGGCTGTCGATCGCCGGGGTAAAAGATGTTTGCGACAAGGGCAACGGCTGTGATGCTGAGGATGCCGACCTTTGGGTGGGCCCCGATCAATCCGCATCCGGCCAGGGATAACGCGAAGCCGCCCCAGGACAAGGCTGGGAAAAGAAAGCCTGCGGCAGTCAACGGCGAAGCAAAGCCGATGAGCCCGAGAGGCGGGAAGACCGCGACCAGTAGTGCGACTGGTGCGCGCCAGAGTAGTTGCCGGGTCTTGTCCGTCCAAAGCAAACCGTATGGCAGGGCCAGCAACAAAGCGCAGACCGCCCAGAATGCCATCGCGCCGATAACTGAAACGTCCGGCCCAAAGAAATTCTTGGCGCCCACCGCTACGGGCCATAGTGCACCAGTGTAGTAACCAGTTGCCGCTGAATAGCAACCTCGGCGGGATGGCAGCCGGAATGTGAGCGCCGGCAGCAGGAGAGAGGCGGCGACGATGCCGGCCGGGCGCGCGCTCGACACGGCCAACCCGAGGATCACAGCGGCCAGACAGTGTATGGTTTGCTCAATTTTCATGGTCACCACACCATCAGAGGCCGCAGCCTTGCGCGTACGGCGCTTTCCCGGATCGGCCCAAAATAACGGCTATCGTAACTGCGGGCATTGTAAGAGCTCGCGACCCACAAAATTCCCTGCGCTGCACTATAGCGTCCTGGCGGCCAGTGCGACAGGGGTCGGCCCTCGGTGTCATGTTCCAGCGGCGCGGTACGCGGAAGAAGGTTTCCGTTCACAGCAATGCCCGCGGGACTCAGGACAATCTCGTCGGCAGGGCCGGCGATCACAGGTTTCAGGAGCGGCGCTGCTCCGTCCGAACAGCCCCCCCTGGCCCGATAATGCCGATGAGCAGATAGACCACGGTCGTCGGGACAGAACTCTACGAAACCACCGTTAGGATTGACAATATAAAGGCCCACAGGCAGAGATGCCGAGGCGTTGATGCGCAAGTCCGCGGCGTTGAAAAGGGCAAAGGCGCCGAGGACGGGAGCCAGCGCAAGGATCAGGATTCGGCAGCGCATTGTCCCTACCCTACCGGCCAATCATCGTGGGCCGACCCGTCGATTGCGCTTACGGTCTCAGGCAGTGGAGTTGTGGCCTTCGCCCTCGAGTCGCCGATCAGATGAAACGAGTGCACGATTAACTCCCAGATCGTCCTCTTGCTGCCATCCGCCGGCGTGAATTGGCGCTGCTCCATACTGCCTTCTACGAAGAGGTGGGCGCCTTTGTCGAAGGCGGCCGCCAGGTTGGCCAGATCGCCGTAGAACGAAAGCGAGTGCCAGTTGGTGTGCTGCTCCGTCTTGCCTTGCGAGGTGTACGAATAAGTCTCGCCGAGGCGCACGCTGGCCACGGGTGTGCCCGAGGGCAGATACCGCACCGTGGGCTTGGCCGCGAGCCAGCCGCAGACTTCAATGCGATTCTTTTGCATGGGGTTCCTCCGTCAGTTCGTCGTAGTCATCCATCTCGTCGAGACCATCCAGGAAGGCCTGTTCGGCGCGCGACAGATCTAATGTGGGTTCGGAGCTTTCCGTGGAAGGCTCCGGCAATTCTTCCTGGCTTTGCTCCAAAATCTGGTTGCCTTTGAGGCTCAAAAACTCGACCGGCGGCGGGATCTCCGAGCGTATTTTGAACGTTGGGTCCAGGAAATACAGCATCTGCATTCCCAGAATCGGGTGGTGTCCGCTGACGAAGATGAGCATTTGCCCGGGCGCCACAATGCGTTCCTGAATGCCGTGCCCAGCCTTCTGCGGCGGCTTTAGGCGCAAGACTTCGTCCGGCGTGATCAGAGGCCTTTCGATGTTGTCCACCGAAGCATTGAGGTGCCCCATGACCGGCGACAGGCGCTGGCCACTGAAATTGTAGGTGGCCTTCTGTACGGTGGTGGTTCCGCTCATGTCGCTGATCAATTTGGCGGTCTCATACTGATTCGGGGCGAAGGCGATTCGGACATGGCAGTTCGAGACGATGCTTTCGTTGTTGCCGTAGGCGTCCACGATCTGGCGAATGTCCTGCGTGATGAGGTACGCTTTCAGGCCGTAACCCGCCATATACGAGAGGGCATCGGCGAAAATCTCCATGCGATTCAGGGAAGGAAACTCGTCGATTAGGAACAGCAGGCGGTGGCGGTTATGTTGCTGCTCCGCGCCGGCGTAGAGTGTACGCTCTGTCAGGCGGTTGACGGTCATCGTGAGGATGAGGCGGATGAGCGGGCGCAAGCGGATCTTGTCGCTGGGCGGCACCACGAGATACAGCGAGACCGGACGGTCGTAGTTGACGAGGTCATTGATCGCGAAGTCGCTGGTCGAGGTGTTTTTGGCCACGAGGGGATCGCTGTAAAGCGTGAGGGCGGTCTTCGCGGTCGAGAGCACCCCGCTAAAGTCCTTATCCTCCTTGTCCAGCATTTCCTGCACTTTCTCCCGGACCACCGGATGAGTCACTGTTCGTGATCCGTCCGGCATCCGCCACTGATGCTGAAAGCCGGGGTCGTGCTCGAAATTGAGCAGTTCTTCGAGCGTGTCGTGAAAGCTCAATCCGGGACGGGTGAACAAGTGCGCGAGGTCGGCCAGGCTGGCCTGGCGGCGTTCGAGCGCAGCAGCGTAGCAGGCGTGAAGCACCATGCCGGTGGTGATGGAGGTAGCTGCGTCCTGCCAGTAGCGTTCTTGCGGGCTATCCTCGCCGGTCCGGACGATCATGCTGGCAATGTTCTGCGCGTCGCTGACGTCTCGGGGAGTGAACAGCCGGACTTCGCTGAGTGGATTGAAGCGTGAAGTAGCTTGCTGCTCGACTGGCGCAAACTTGAAGCAGACATGCCCAGCCTGAGCCCGAAAGCCGGCGGTCTTCGCCCAATTCTCCCCTTTGATGTCGTAGACGATGGCGGATTCCGACCACGCAAGAAGCGTCGGGATCACCAGACCGACGCCTTTGCCGCTGCGGGTCGGTGCGAAGGCGAGGATATGCTCGGGGCCGTTGTGCCGCAGGTAGTGTAGGCGCTTGCCTTCTGACGACCACCCACCCACGAAAACGCCGTTATTCGGTGTGAGCAGGCCGCTGGCATGGATATCGCTCTCCTCCGCCCAGCATGCGGAGCCATGCAGGTGCTCGGTATTCATGGATAACAGCCGCGCACGACGGTTCGTCATGGCGAAAAAGACACCAATGGAGAGAAAGCACCCGGCCACCAGGACCAACATGCCCAACAGGAAGGGCATGCGGATCGCCGGGTCCTGATCGGTGAGGTGTTGCCAGCTCCAATATGCCCAGGCGAACGGTTGATAGATGGCACCCGCTCGCAGGCGAAGCAGTGGCGGACCCAGCGCCGGCTGATACTGGAAACGGTTGGCGATATATTGCGTGCAGAAGAAATTGGCGATTACCAACACCAGTAAACCGATTACTACGGCTGGCCAGTTGTATCCACCCAGGTATCCCGGTTTCGGCGGTTTTTGATAAAGCTGGGGTTGACTCACCGGCTCCGCTCCTCTTCGCGCAGCCTCTCGCGAATTTCTCGCGCGATGGCACGCGACCGCGCATAGTGGATGGAGAAAGCCCGGCCCACTTCGGGCAACGAAAACTCGTGACTGGGCGTGCGAAACAGATCCTTGAAATGGATGACCGCGTTGGGCTGCTTGCCAATTTGCTGGATGATGTAGTCGCGTGTCTGGCCGATAATTACACCGCGATAGATGCCGCTTTGGCGCTCCGCTACGATCGTGGAAGCCGCAGCTCCGAGCACCGTTTTCACTATTCGGCGGGCGTCGCTAAGCGATTGTTGCCAAGGTTCGAGGGCGGCGCGCTTGGCGGGGATTTTGGAAATTGGTTGTGCTTGCATAAGACACGTCCACTTACGCTTCGCTATTCTTCGATGGCGGTGGCGGTTGGCCTGTGGAGGCGCTGGTAGTTGGCGGTGACGGTGGTGGCGGTTGCGCGCTTGCGGCGCTTGCGCCATTCATACCGACCGAAGCGACAGAAGCGGGTGACGCGGCGCCTGCCGCGCCCGCACCGGCAGCAGCGCCTGGCGGTCCGCCCGCAAGTAGGCCGACGCCGGTGGAAGCCAGGCTCACCGCGCTTTGCGCGACCATAACGGCACCGTAAGCTATCGGCGCGGTGACGGCAATGATTTCGCCGCCGGTGAACGCTGGCGATCCGCCAAGCACTCCGGCGACAATTTTCGGGACAAACCAGCAAAGCGCGAGGAAGATTAAGGATTCGCCGACAATGTCTAGCGCGCCCATGGCGGGATTCGCGGAAGTGGCTACGGTTTGGGCGACTGCTACCCAGCCGCCAGAAAGAGCCATGCCAACGCCGATGAGAAGGAACAGGATCATGATCTTCACTCCCACGCCCACGGCCAGCGCGATGTATTTCTCGACGTAGGGCGCGCTCCAGCGGGAACCTCCAAAGCCGAGGAAGAAGAACGCGGCGGCCACCACGATGTAAGATTCCACCAAGGCCGCAACCAGTTGAATGCTGATGAAGCAGAAGGACACAAAGGTCAGAATGCCCGCGAAGACCATGGCCATGGCCGTGCCGAAATTAGAAAGGAAGCCAGCGTCGGAGGCGCCAGCGAAGAGCGCTCCGCCGAGATCCAGGCCACGTTCGAAAACCGCCCCTGGTTGCAGGGAGCCAACGCCACTGGCTTGCTGGCCGAGTTGCGTGAAGCTGTCAATGATGGCGGGTATCCAGGTGGGACCGAAGACCAGCAGCGCGTAGAACGCGCCGATCCACATAAGTTTGCGGATGAGGCCAGCGGTCCAGGATTGCAGATCGGTGCGCTCCAGGGCGAGAACCGCGGCGCTCCAGGCGAATTCGATGAGGGCCAGCAAACCGAACAGTGTCTGGGCCGGTCCTTGCACGGCCGCAAACCACTGGCCACGCATCGCCTGCATGGTCTGCAGAAACTGGGTGGGAGGACTAATTTGCATACGGATCACCTGCTCCCGATTAAGGCTGAGCGGTGTGACTGTGGCTCGGCCCCCAGCGGGTGAACTGGCTCGTAGGGCGCCTCGAAAAGGATGTCCCGGTTTACGCGAACGGTGAAGCGGTAACCGGCAGATACCTTGATGGTCGGTTGCACATTCATGTTGCTGCGGGCCATCTGAGCGCCGGTCATGCTGAGGTCCTGCGCCACCGCAGTTTCGGCTGCC
This sequence comes from Bryobacteraceae bacterium, assembly GCA_049509915.1. GTDB lineage: Bacteria > Acidobacteriota > Terriglobia > Bryobacterales > Bryobacteraceae > JBEKYD01. The sequence continues at coordinate 23,741 of JBEKZL010000005.1, forward strand.
TGGCCGGGAGTTGGGTAAGTCAGGATCGTCTGGCTTCGGTTCTGGGAGATCGCGAAAGCCGCCATGAACATGGAACTGAGCACTGACATTCCGATCAGGCGTTTGTAATGGCGGTCGACCTGATCGCGCAGTCCAGCGTTGCCGTGAGAGTCGAGGCCCAGCATGCCATCGAGGTCGATCGACGAGGCATCCGGAAAGATGATCCGGCTCCAGGCGACCTGTACGCCATCCTGGCCGTAAGAGACGCGGGAGTCGTATTTGCCAACCAATCGGGCGCCCTGCGGGATCAGCAGGTACTGGCCGGTCGCGGTATCGTAAACGTTGGATGTGACCAGCGCTTTCAACTCGCCTGGCAAATCGGAGTTGAGGCTTTGCTCCAGAACGGCGGGAATCTCCCAGCCAGCTTTGATCTCGTAGCGGGACAGCGGCGCGTCTCTTGTGAAGTGGAGGTAGTCTTCGGCTGCGCTTCTATTTTGAGCGGCCTTGAGAAATGCATCCTTGCGCGTCTGCGCGTTCTGCGCTTCATAGTCCGTCTCAGCGACGGCCGCGGTGGGCGCGGTGCTTCCACTGGAGCCTACGCCCAGAGCTTTGCCGATGGCGGTCAGGTTGGAGATCTGATCTCCGGAAGAACCGAGTTGTGCCAGCGCGGCGGCCTGCGGGCCGCCGCCGGCGATCCCACCAGTGCGTATGGTAGTAGGCGCGATTATGGCTTCGTGCTCGAGCTGCCACGCGGTTTCGAGAGTGTGATCTTCCGGCGGGGCAACAGGTTGAGGCGGGAGACTGCTGTGTGGAATGATGGGCGGCGCCTGGCGCACGACAACGCGCTCCACGGGAAGATCGCAAGGCTGTCCGGTCTGCGGATTGAATCGCATGGGCGTACCCGCCGCGTCCCGGCCGCACGGGGCGGCATTCATGCCGGGTGTTAAACCGGCTAAGGCGGAGCCGCTGGGCGGTATCAGACCATTGCGCGGCTGCAATGCCGATGCATCAGCAGGCGGAATCCCACGAAGTAATTGGTCGTCGGCGTGAGCCGGCGTAACGGTTCTGGGCAGGCCAGCTTGGCGCGCGATGATCTGGTTCTGAACGCTACGCCGGTAACCTCCCCATGCGAAACCGAGCAGAAGTAATCCGATTACGCTGATTATGGCGATCCCGGCGCGCTTGCTGATGCGCACCGTGGGACGCGGAGCAGGATGCAAGTCGATGCCGGCGGGCGCAGCAATCGGCGGAACCTCCGGTTTGCTGTTGGGGTTGGTTGGTTTCATCTTCGTTACTCCTTGCCAGCACGGCTGATTTGTACCTTCTGAGCTTTCTTGCCGGAGCCCAGCACCAGGCGAGCGCGGTCAAAGAGCCGATCGACGATGTAGGTCTGCTGCTGGACTCGATAATTGGTCATGATGGACTGGCCGTCCGTGCCAATGACCAACAACACGGGGGCTTCCATGTGCTCGATAGCGGGTGGCATCTGAAGATACGTCTTGGCGCCGTCGTCAAAAACCCGCACGGGCCTGATTTGAGTCGTCCCGCCGGTGACCCGGTAGTCGAAATTCATCTTCTCGATGGCGATCATGGCGGGCAGTACTTTGGCGGAGGCCACTTCTTCCGACGTCCGCTGCTCCAACAGGTGTCGCTGCCAGCGCTGCCGATCGTCGTCCGGATATGCAAAAGCAACCCGCGCAATATAATCAGTGGGCTTGGAGATAAGCCGCAGATAGTAAGCTCGGCGATCGGTGGTGATGAGCATGTTGGTATCGAGCCCTGGGCCTTGGGGCTTCAGGACGATCAACGCCGTGGCCAGTGACCCCTCTCCGTAGACCGCTGGAGCGACATTCCACCGCACGGAGTCGCCGATCTGGGGCTCGCCCACAATTTTTTCGCCGGGCTCCATCTCGACAATGCAGACGCGCAGGGGAGCGCAGACCACTGTGGGCATACCGGCTCCGTAGGAGTACAAGACCCGGCCATCCGGCCCGGCTGCGGGCGTGTTCGGCTGCGCGCCCCATTGCTGACTGGCCAGAACAGCAGCTGCGGCGGCCGGAGAGAGCGGCACGTCGCTCCGTGGTTTGAAGTCCTTGGGTATAGGCCCCGCTGGCTTGTCGAGGCCCGTAGCGGTTGGCTCCGGTTGTTGGAGAGCCTGGATACCAGCAGCGATGTCCTGCATGTTCGGGAGCGCCGCTGGGGGCGGATTCCGAGTTACGGGGACAGGTTGGGCAAGCAAAAGCGAGCCAACGGAAAACAACAAAATGAGCTTCACGATTTCTCCTTTATAAGACCCTTGTCCAACTGGCGTTGGTGATGTACAGGCCCAGCGGATTGATGCGGATGATGCGTTCGTCCTTGGGCGGATTGAGCGCGATTGTGAACGAGCCCTTCCAGTGCTCCGCGGACTTGATGGCGCCGTAGAGATCGCGCGTTGTTTCTTCCCATTCGATCTCGTAGGTGCGATCGCTAGTAGCTAGCACCGATTTGACCTCGACAGCCACGGTTTCGGTCTGGGCTCGCTGGAAAGGTGAGGCGGCCCGATAAAACTCGGTGACAAAAGTCTGGGCTTGGGTGGCGTTAGCAATCTGCGCGTAGACCCGGTCGATGGCCTTGCGCTGGGCAACCCCATCGCTGGTTACGGTGCGCAAGTTTTCAATCCAGCCGAATAACGCGGCGCGTTTGAGGCGGTCGTCGTTGGCCGTCGTTTCGTCTGCCACGCCCGCGGCAACCGGGCGCGCCAATTGATCGACCAGTACGACGAACGGAACTACATGCGAGTGCGACGCCGACCACACGAGACCAGCTACCGCCAACAAGGCAGTCAGTCCCGCCAGCATCGCTGCGATGCGCCAATTGCGGACGCGGGTGAGAAGCCCGCCATAACGCTCGTCCCACTCGTGGCGCGCTGCGGCGTAGGGGTGCTCTAGGGGTACGATTGTGTGGTCCATAGTCACTTCCATCCAGGGAGAAAGCCGGTGCTGTCCGGGTTGCGCCGGGGATGACGCTTCGAATCGATTTCGACGACCGAGGCTCTGGCAGCGGCGCACAGGCGGCCTTCGGTTGTTTGTGGCCAGGAGGCCGTCGCATTGTTGCGCAACGGAGCGCAAAGGGCATCCACTCGGATGGCGGTATCCGGGTGGGCGTTCAACCACACGCGTATATCGACCGTGCTAACGCCAGAGAGTTTTCCAGCCCCGGCTTCTTCCGCCAGTTTCACGACGCGGCTGGGTCGCTCGTGACTACAACCGCACAGGGTAATCACGAGCAGTAAGCTATGAAGTAAGTGTGTTCTCATCGTCTCCTCCTCAGTGCCATCCGGGCAAGAACCCAGCGCCATCGGGCGGCGCTGGCGCATATTGAAAGAAAGCCTGGGAGGCCGCCGTCTGGTCGGCGTGTTGCTGAATCACGGTGCTGTAGTAGGATGCCTTGCTCTGCATGTCCGCCAGCATGATCTCGCGCAGCTTCTGCATCTGTTGGGCCTGCTGGTCGGCCATCTGAGTCAAAACATTGAGGGCCAACAGGCGGCCATCGGCGCTTTGCGATTGGCCTTCCAGATTGATGATCAGGGAGTCCTCGCCGTTCATTTGCTGGCCTTGCAGCCGCGCGGCACGCATGGCGCCGGCGACGGTGTCCAGCGTGGTCTGCGACCAACCCTGATAGCGGTTGTAATAACCGGTTTGTGCGTAGGCGCCATAGCCGGGATAGGTTTGTTGCCAAAGCGCATCCAGATTGCCAAGCGAGTATGCCAGAGAGCGCCCGCCTTGCACGATTCCGGCCAGCGCATTCAGATCTGACTGGATGTTCCAGAAGAGTTGATTCGGATTCCTCACAGAATTCTTAATCGCGTCGGCCAGCATTTTGATTTGCGTGGCGAGCTGCTGAGCCTGAGCCGCGTAGGACAGCACGAGCTCGACGTGATTCAGAATCTGGGTGAATTCCGTGGCGAATGCGCCCGCCTGGGCGGGGCCGGGCGCAGAGCAGAGCATGAGCACGAGCAAAAGCAAGACTAACGATTTGCGCATAACGCTTCCTCCTTCTTTTCGGGCATGTCCAGGTCACGAAAGTAGTCGGACCATGTTGGGACTTTCAAACGAAGCCATTCGCTGCGCCAGGTCGAAGGATATTCATCCATGACGCTTTGAACAATCTGGCGCTCCTCGCGCCCGCTCACACCGAGCCAGGCCAGCGCGACCTTACCCAGCCGGAGATCGACCAGGCGGCGGCCCAGCTTGCTGATCACGTAATAGTGCTGCTTGGGGACGCTCACTTGCAGCAGCTCGAGTTCCCGCTCGTTTAGGCCGAGGCGCCCATAAAATTCGCGTGAACCGGGATTACGCGCCTCCGCGTTGGGCAGCAGAATTTTGGTCGGGCAATTCTCCAAGACCACGTCGGCGATTTCGGAGTTGGCGATGTCGCTGACTTGCTGGGTGGCCATGATCACCGCGGCGTTATTGCGGCGCATGGTCTTGAGCCAGTCCTTCAGTCGGTTTCGAAAGGTGGGCTGCTGCAAATAAGACCACGCCTCATCAAGCAGGACTAGCGTGGGCGATCCGTCGAGAGATTGCTCAATGCGGCGGAACAAATAGAGCAACACCGGAATAACGGCTTTGTTATCGAGTTGGAGGAGATTCTCCATTTCGAAGGTAAGGAATCGGCCATTGCTCAGTGAGTCGTATTCGGCATCCAGCAACGAACCCAGCGGTCCGGTTACGGTAAAGTGCTCCAGGGCATCGCGGATATCGGTGTCCTGCACGTTGGCGGAAAGCTCGGTCAGCGTTCGGGTGGGCGAGAGTTGGAGTCGCGCCACGGCCTCCGCCACGGCGTTGCGGTGGCGCGGCGTAAACTTCAATCCATTCAGTTCGCAGAGGGCTTCGATCCATCCCACCGCCCACGTCAGATCACTATCCTTGTCGAGCGCTGCCAATGGACAGAATGCTAAGGCCGTGCGGGGCCCCGCCAGGTCATAAAACGCGCCGGACGCTGCCACTGTGAGCAGCCAGGACGAGTAACCGCGGTCGAAAGCGAAGACTCTAGCGTTGGGGTAGCGGAACCACTGCGCCGCAATCAATCCCAGCGCGGTGGACTTGCCAGCGCCAGTAGGACCTAGGATCAAGGTGTGACCGGTATCGGAGACATGCAGGTTGAAGCGGAATGGAGTAGCGCCAGTGGTGGCGGCATACAGCACGGGCGGGCTGTGCTTCGGCATCAGCGCCGAGGGGTTCTCACGCAGGCCCGCCCATACGGACGTGATTGGCAGCATATCTGCCAGATTCAGAGTGTGCATCAGTGGCCGTCGGACGTTGGAATATCCATCTCCCGGTATTGAGCCGCGCCACGCCTCGACCGCATTGATGGTCTCCAGCCGGCAGCCAAAGCCAAGGTTCTGGATGGTCTTGCTGGCGGTACGCACACTATCGTGCAGGGCTGCAGCGTCCTCTTCGAGGCATAGGATGGTGCTGGTGTACTGGCAAAACTGCACGTCTCCCGAGGCTGCGAGCGACATCGCCTGTTCCGCGTCGGCGGCCATATCGCGAGCGTGCAGATTTATGGCGCCCTCAGTCGTCTTCAGAAGCTGATCTTTCCATCCGCGCATTTTGGAGCGCCACTTCTTGCGGTGGGTGTCTAGCAAGCCTTGCGCCTCGTGAGAATCGAGGAATATGGCTCTGGTATGCCAGCGATACTCAATTGGCAACGCATCCAAATCGCGGAGGATGCCGGGGAAGCTCAGTTGAGGAAACCCGTCGATCGCCAAGACGCCAATATGCTTCCGACCGATTCGCGGTTCAACGCCACCGGAGAAGTCCTGCGAGGCAAGCACATCGTTCAGATCGACAGGGATGGCGGGCCGCACGAAGGGGTGGTCGATGCCGGTAATCGCGCGATGCAAGTAGCGCAACAAGGGGTCAAACATGAAGCCGGAATCGTCCGCGACGTGGGTAAGCCGTTCCGTGTGGAACAGGGCGCTGAAGACATTCTCAAAAGTGTCGACCTTGGCGCGGAAATGCTCCAAAGCCGCTTGGGCAGCGCGTCCTGTGGAGCTATCGCGCCCTTCGTACAACCAACCTTTGACCCGCTCCTCCGCGGCCATCGGAGGAAGGTAGGTCAAAGTGAGAAAGTACTCGGATTCGAAATGCGCCCCTTCCTGCATGAACTGCTGGCGGCGTTCGTCGTCGATTACGCGCGTGACTGGATCAGGGAAGCTGCCACGCTCGGGATAGCCAGGGGCACGAGAGCGAATGGCATCGCACTGAACCATCCAGCCAGTGCCCAGCCGCAAGGCCGCGTTAAGCCGGGCACTGAGTACCTCCATCTCAGCGGTGCTGGCGGACAGCATATCGGGGCCACGGTATGACCAGCCGGTCAGGAGTGCTCCATCGTGCTGCAACAGGATGCCGTCGTCAATGAGGGCGAACGGCAGTAAGAGGTCAGCTAGGCCGCGGGGTAGTTTGCGAGATTCGTTACGAAACATGCTCGTCGCTCCTGAAGTTTTCCGCCGCGGGCATCGCGCTGTCTTGGTCGATTTTCGTCATCGCCAGAACCTCGGCACCGGCACGCAAATCGAATGCAACCCGCTCTTCGCCGGGTAAAACTGCCGATAACGGATGTGCCGCACGTATACCTTCCGCAACAAGGGATCGGCTTTTCCCATGCGCTGGAGGACACTTACGGCACAAATCCAAAAGATCACTGCCAGGCAGACGCCCCACCATGTACCCAAGCTGAGGCCCAGGGTGGTAGCTGTGAGGGCCGCGATCAATACCAGTTCCCGATCCCCGCCCAGCAGTTGGTTGGGCCGGTTGATCGAAGGGTGGATCAGCACAGTCCGTGGTGTGGAAGCGTCTGCCATGGTTAGACCACCGCGCCACCTACGCCGAACGCCGACGCCAGCATGGGAGCCGCGAAGATGAGCACTGCCACCACCAGCCCGATCATGCAGGCGCGCCGGCCTACCTCACCCAATTCGTGGCCGAACAACAGCGTGCCACCTGCGATGCAGATACCGATGAGACCGATAGCGTAGGCCACCGGGCCGGTGAGTGAGGTTGCTATCAACGTCATGGGCTTCTCCCACGGCAGACCGCCACCCGCTGGCGCGGCATATGAGCGAGCCAGGAAGGCTTGCGTAGCCAACAGTAAGGCTCCGATGCGGGAGCCGGAAAACTTGCGTCTGAAAAACTTCATTTGTTTGCTCCTTTTAAACGTGCTCGACTTGGTATTGCCCATCTTTCCAACCACTGACCAGCAACAACTCGCGGACCTTCCGCCCGGCTTTGAGCGAGGGCTCGGGGTCTACGAAGATCACCAGATCGACAGTCTCTGCGATAAGCTGTTGCTGCGGTGTGTCAGTGCCCTCAGCGACGAGACTTTCGAGGCGCGTGAGGCCCAGTAGTGCGCCGTTGGCGTGAACCGTTCCGAGGCCACCTGGATGGCCGGTGTTCCAGGCCTTCAACAGTGTATGCGCCTCCGCGCCGCGCACCTCGCCGACAACGATGCGTGTAGGCTTCAGGCGCATTGAGGCGCGCAGGCATTCCAGCATCGTGACTTCGCCCACTGCGCGTAGGTCTAGATAGTTGCGAACGCGGCATTGCAGCTCGGTGGTGTCCTCGATCGAGATCACCCGGTCGAAAGGAGTCAATTCGGCGATAGCGTCCAGGATTCCGTTCAGCAGCGTTGTCTTGCCGGACCCCGTCGCGCCAACAACCAGTATGTTTTTTCTCTCGCGGACGGCCGCGCGAATAATCTCGGCGTGCCGCAGTCCACGAACCGCCAGCGCGAAATCCTCTTGCTGGCGCGCGCGATTACATATGTCTCCCTTGCAGGTCAAGATTCCGGCGGTCTCATACTCGTCGAGTGTAAATACCTTGCGAGGGCGCAGCCGAATCGCGAATACCGGCTGCCGCACGACCGGCTGTACTACTCCTTCAAAACGGCTGCCGTCCAATGGCAATTCTGTTTCGAGGATGGGATTTTCGTGGTTCAGTACTGTGCCTCGCCACGCCGCTATCGTCCCCAGGGCGCTGGCGGCGGTCGCCGCCGCCATGGTTCCAGCCGGCACGAAGTCTGCGCCGCGACGTTTGACCCATAAGGTAGAGTCCGGGTTAAGTAAGATGTCCTCGACATCCTCCTCCGCAAGCAGGTTCAGAATGGACTCGCCCAGTTCCCGCTTTAGCTTCGCTTCGAGCCTGATGTACTGGTCGTTATGGTAGAGAATCGATGTTGCCATTGCTTTCTGATCAGGCTCTGGTTTATATTTTTCCTAGCAAGGTATCCACGCCTACACCCAGTAGGCCTCCGACTGTTGGAACTGTGACAGAAGGCGGGCCTTTCAACTTGCGAGGGGGGCCAGACAATGGAAGTAATCATCGTTCCCTTTGATTACAAAGAGGAATCCAGCATTTCTGTTGTTCCAATCTGCATCGGCGACGTCGATTCGGATGGGAACCCGATCTTCCGGGAGTGGGTGGAGCATGGCGTCGTGCCCGTTGCCGACCAGCTGAGAAAGATCGCGCAACGTGTCTTGAACGATGTGTGGCGTGTATCGGAACTCACAGAACGTTCGGTACATTCACTTTCCCGAAAACACGGGGCGGATCTGGGTGCTGACCCCAGCCTCCGCGTCTTGAAGCGTGCGCATTGGTATGCAGAGGATCTTCGGGTTGGTGGCCGGCGAGCGCGCCGCAAGACCGAAGTCGAGTTGCTCACCACCAAGTTGGAGACCCTGCAGGACCGTTACGATTTGGTCTCCGATTTGGTTGCGAAGGACACCCTGGATCGGCTAATGGAGGAGTTGGACCGGCAGGGTTTGCACGACATTCGCGAGATGGTTCCAATGATGCTGAGGGACTGTGATGCCCACGAGTTCGTGAACCGGTTCCGTAAATCACGCAACACTCTTTCGCAGCGCTTTTATCGGGGAATGCGCAGGGCCGCGTCGGCCGCGGGCATCACGTGGTGAATTTTTCGCAAAATCTTTTAACGCCACGCAACCAGTGCAATAATGTTCAGGGGACTGATGTCGCGCCACGAGGCACCCGACTCCCAATTCGACAGGCTCAAGAGACAGCTTCAAGACTCGATCGTGCGCGAGTATCCGAACCCAGAGCGCAATGGATGTCCCGGCGATCCGATTCTGAGAGAATTCGCCGCCCGCCCCTTCGACGACAGCCTGGAGCAAGATCTGCGCTGGCATCACATCACACACTGTTCGGAATGCTATCGACAATTCCTCGGGTACCGCGCCGAGCTCCAGCGGCAGCCTAGGGCTCGGTGGGCCAAGATAGGCGTAGCTGCAGCCGTCACCGCCATTCTCATCGGCGTCGGTGCGCTGTTGGTCGTTCGGGAATCGACTGGCCCAAGGCGCCCGCAGAATGCCGATGGCGAGCTGGTGTTCCAGCCGCGCCTTGTGGACCTTCAAGGTCGGGCGACGACCCGTTCCGAGGAAGGTAAGGAGGACACCAAGCCTCTCGTGCTTGCCCGCGAGCCGGAGGCGCTGAACATTCGCCTTCCGTTCGGAAGCAGAGAGGGAGCGTACGAGGTCCGGATCGCAAAGAGCGCGGATCAACCCCTCGTATCCGCCGCAGACGATGCCAAGGTCGAGAACGGCACGACTGCTCTCACGGCGAAAATGGACCTTTCCAAATTCGAGCCGGGGAATTACTTTCTCTGCGTGCGACGTTTGCCCTGGGACTGGACTTGTTACCCAGTCGTCATACATTGAAGAGGGATGGTGCAAGGCGCCCCCTGTTGGCGGACACCAACAAGATACCGTGACTTTGCGCCCTTGCGGAGTTGTGCAGCCTCTCGGCGTCCACGAACGGCGTTGGCGCTCCCCTGGATGGATGGGGACGGACGCCAGGGGGTCATACCATCTTGTCAACCCTGATCCTAGAAACGGCAGTTACACAATGGCTGGGGTGAGTTTTGGAGTGCTTCCCAGTATTTTTCCGTGAAGGAATTGCTGAAAGGCTGCACTGAGGATTAAGGGCCATCGCGCTGTTTGGCTCAACTGCTCCGCAGTCGCCTTGATGCGCTTCAGAAAGGCGCTGACCGCAAACAGGGTCGCGGTGATCACGTTTCGCTTTGGAATGGGTGCTGGTGATCTCTAGGGTGGTTTGGTTGCCATGCCGGGTGCGTCGTGCGATTCCGTGCAGCGCCAGCGGACGGGAGTTGATGGCCTCGGGGTGCTTGTCCGGAATTTCGAGCCGCATTAAGATCGTCCACCAGTTGTAGAGGAGGGCGGCGATGCGCGCCCATTTACCTGGCATCGGTTGCGGTCGTGGGTTGTGAAACCTACCCGCCCCCACTGGTTCTTCAATTCATCGAAGTTATTTTCCGAATCCTCGCGATCCCGATAGTGCTGCGCGACCGTCTACACCTCGTTCGGCAATGTGGTCGCGAGAACGGCATACTCATACAGCACTGAACCTGCCCCCTCAGTTAATACACAGTTCGCCAAACTGCGCTCGCGGACCTGGAGTGCTGCAATCGAGAGAGCGCGACCAAGGCCACGCCTCCATTGAAATCCTGGAGGTCGTGCCAGAGCCGCGCCGACTTTTCATGACAGGGTCACGCCGATTGCGTTTGCGCCCCGCCGATGGACGTTTGTACTGCTGGCGTGCACGTAGGCACGCTGGGAGCATCTGGATCGTAATCTGGTAGAGTCCTGCCGTTCCCGTGGAGAGGACCGAACTGATGACCGGCACTTGCACTCCGCCGCCCGTAACAACCGGAACCGCGGACATGACTGGCGCCGCCAGTCACGATGCCAGCCGGCCGGCTTCACCGCTCCCATATTGACCTCGCAAGTCCCGGTGGCCAAATGGCACAAGCAGACCGGCGACTCCACCTGTAGCTGAGGGAATTTTGGATCGCATCGTTCACCGCGCCCACCGGCCTCGACTTGCGCGGCGAGTCGATGCCGGTCTTGCTGGATAAGCGGCTACGGTGGCGGCAGTGAATTTTTGTTTGTGGCCTTCGGCTTGCTTGGTGAGGTTCGAAAATGACAGACCCAATAGTCTGCGCCCTAATTTGGAGCATGATGGATGGCGAGCAGCGGATAGTTTTGACACACCCACTGTGTCTATCCGGTCAAGACGCAGAGGAGCCGCCCAAGATGCTCGGAAATACCAGGTGACCAGCCCCGTCTCGCGGAATTGTTGGTGGGCGATGGTGAGGCCGTGTCCTAGAATAGGAGAAGTCTATGGTAAACGGTGAGCGTGGAACTAGACGCTGCAGTGAGTTCTATTGTCTGGCGACAATGCTAGCGCTTTGGAGCGCTTCCGCAGGAGCCACGACCGCAACCTCCCCAATACACTTAACGAACTCGACGGTCACTGACGTTCGTATAGACCCATCGGGCAACATATTTATTGCGGGCTTTCAAGGAGATCCGACTCAACCCAATAGCGAGGATGCTTTTGTCTCCAAAGTCAACCCCGATGGCTCGGTAGCGTACAGCGTGACTGTTGGAGGCAGTAAGCAGGACTACGCCGTTGCGTTGAACATCGATCCAAACGGCGCGGCATACATCTACGGCCAGACGGCATCGACCGATTTTCCCACTACCCAAGGCGCCATGCAAAGTGCAGTAGGGGGTGAGTCGCCGCTTGGGTTTGTTGTAAAGGTGTCGCCACAAGGTCAGATCGTATATGCGACCCTCATTGGGGGGGCTTCCGAGGTGTTCCCTCTACATGGCGGCCTCTTGGTCGATTCCGCCGGACGGGTGACCATTTCCGGCCAAACAGTATACGGTGGTTTTCCCCAGACGACTGGCGCGCCATTCGCGAGCACCGACACTAATACGTTCTTTGTCCTGACCCTTGATAGCGCCGGGGCGACAATGGTGAACGGCATTCGTGGCATCGGTGGGCAACTGGCCACTGACGACCAAGGGAGCCTTTACGTCGCCGGTTCGGCGCAGGGTTCGACTACTCTGCCAGTCACCTCGGGGGCTTTCCAGCCGACCTACTCAGTGAATTTGTGCGGGGGCTCCACGCAGACGGCTACCGTGTGTTCGTACCAGTATGTAGCGAAGCTGAGCACGGACCTCGGACAAATTGTCTATCTGACATACGTCTCGGGCTCATGGGGTGCGAAGCCGGGCGCAATTCTGGTAGATCAACAGCACAATGTGTTGCTCGCCGGAACCACCAATTCCCCAGATTACCCGACTACGGCTAATGCGTTCGAACCCCTCTACGTTGCCAATGCAGTACCGCCTCCGGAGACATGCCTATTCGGCTGCGTCTTCCCCCCAGCCGCAACGGGGTATCTCACCGAGCTCAACGCTACCGGTAGCGCCCTTATATACTCGACGTTCCTTGGCGGCACCCGGACGGACACAATCACGTTCGCAGCACTCTCCAGTGACGGAATCTACCTCTCGGGCCAAGCCAGTTCCGATGACTTTCCGGCACTAGTTGGGGCTCCCGCGGAATGCTTGCCTGCGCAGATCGCGACCCGCCTCAGTCTGGATGGTTCGAGTCTTTCCGCGACTCGAATCGTTCCGGGCCAGGTGTTGGCGTACAATCTCGCCACCGGGGTCTTGCTCGCCTGGACAGGTGCGGATCTGGTCTCCTTCGCTTTAACCGCTGCTCCTCCTGCCATCACTTGCATACTCGATTCGGCCGACCTGCAACCGGTGACGGCAGTGGCGCCCGGCGAACTCGTGTCCATTTTTGGGCCTTTCTTTGTGAACGGTGAGGGAGTTCCAGCCACAGACGGATTTCCGCGGTCGCTTGACGGTGTCCAGGTGACCTTCAATGGCGTGACCAGCCCACTGCTCTATGTCTCGTCACAGCAAATCAACGCCCAGGCTCCTTATGAGATTAGCGGCGCCTCCCAGGCGACCGTGACAGTCGCATCATCTCAATTCAACCTGCTTGACTCCGATAGCCTCCTTGTGAGGCCACGGAATCCATCGGCGTTCCTCGATGACACACCGCCGGATCTCGCCGCCTGCTCAACAACCGGCCAGCAATATAATGGTGGACCAATTGCGCTTGCGGTGAACACGGATGGATCTCGAAACACCTGCAACAACCCCGCAAGCGCCGGATCGGTGGTATCAGTCTTCTTAAATGGCCTCGGAGTTACTGTTCCGACCCCGACGACTGGCAGCATCAATGGCAGTCCAGGCACCCCACTAAGTCTACCTGTCACACTCTCTCCCGGAGCGATTGCCACGATCCTCTCCGCCGCAGCTCTTCCAGGGTCGATCTCCGGCGTCTGGCAAGTCAACGTCTTGACCGCGACCAGCCCAACCGGGGCAGTCAGTCTTTCGTTGGCAGTCGACTCAATCCCCCTGCGGGACGGAGCCCTGACCATCTGGGTCCGGTGACTTGGCATGCTGAAATGCCTCTAAGGAAGCCTTATCTCAGGAGGCGAATGAGCCTTTCGTAGCACTTCGGACTTACTCTGAACCGCGTGGATGTCTCGCCGAGCGAACCCCAAGTGCAGAAGAAAGGCTCATGTACCCCATTGCGTCCGGCGCCTGCTCCCTAATTACCGATGTTCAACGCCTCGACATGGAGTATGAAATCGGGCGACTGTGTGACCGTGCCCACGCTCTGCGTCACGGAAAACACATAGGCGTTGAGCCCTGAAAATTGTCCGAACGACTCCGACCAGTCTGACGGTGTATACTCCTTATAGCAATCGCCCAAGCCACTACCGTCCACTTTGCATTGCGCGTAACCCAAGGTATAGGGGTCAAGGATCTCGAAGCGCATGTCCCAGGCGCTGCCAGTCCAGACCGGATAGGCATGGAAAATCCACTGATCGTCGGTCCCGCCACTGTTGGTGACGGGCAGGCTCGTAATGTCGTGTTCGATAGGGTTCGGGTTCTCAACATTCGTTGTGGGTGTGTTGCTATTCGTCGCCCGGCAGATTCCGCCGTCACAGTTTGTAAAGTCAGAATAGTAGAACGCGATGGTATCGGAAGGAGTGGAATTCCAGACGCGACGGAAGAACCCGTATTCAAGGCCGCCGTCTGTACAGGGTCGGTCGCTCAGAAATACGGTCTCGACCATGTATCCCCCTGACGATACAGAGCCGCTTCCGTCGAATGCGCCCCGGAATTCCAGGCCTTTAGTGCTTGAAAGCGATGTTGACACGCTGAATGCGTCACTTGGTGCGGGAAAGTAGCCCCCAGCCGTTGCGGTTGCAGTATTGGTTCCGTCGCTGTACCAGTAGATCGGCTTGCTTGGTTGATTCGTGATTTGGCATACACCCCTCGCATTCACCCCATAAGAGCCGCCGAAAACAGTGTAGTAAATCGGTGGGCGACTTGTACTTAGCAGTTGCGAATGCGTCGCAGATCCCCCGAATCCGGCCGACTGGGCGATCTCGGTTGCAGCGCCGTCGTAGTAAGCGAAATAGTTTACTTCGTCCCCCGACTGCTCAATGGCATTCCATGTTGGCGCATTGACGTTTTGAGCAAACGATGCGTTACATAGCATTACGATGTAGCACAATGCTACAGCTGGCATGCGTTGAGTGAGATCTGTGAGCTTGCTTGTCCATGTCATCTTGTGAGCCCTCCTGAGGCTCACGATCACAATGGACGAACTCTACGAAATTGATATGCGGCAACTATCCGCGTTTGCGGCATTGCCTCAGAACTTGGAGAAACTGCTTCAAATATATTTCTTCGTTTTGCCTTGCAGGGAGAGGAGAATCGAGTAATCGCATGTCGCAGTCCGTGGTGGAGCCTCGCCGACGTAATACGCCGGCACGAAGGATTCTACACACACTGCGCCTACGACGACTTGGCTTAGAGGTGACACGAAGAGGTTTGATTGGGGGTGGTTTGGCAAGCAGGACAAAGCACTGTCCGACGTCAACTACTTTTCCCGGCGGTCGTGAATTTTAATTGTCGTTGGCAGGGAGTTCTAATTGTCGCCGATCAAAGCACGGACGGATTCCCACTCTGACCTTAAGGAGGCAGGATTGGCTCCGCGGGTAATGGCTAAGCGGCTTCGGCAAGTTAGCGTCAAGTACGCCGCTCTCTCAGTTCTGCGATATAGTCGAAGTATGTAGGGGCGACAGTTGCATTGTAAATACCCCTAACGTCCGCTCGAGGGAGAGTGCGGCTCATTACCTCAGACTTGCCTTGCCTGAGGCTGTTTTTATGCCCCTATATCAGTCTCTAGCCTAGTGTCCTTTCTAATGTCGAGGAGAGCGGGCTTGAACGGCTAATACACTTGGCTAAGAGATGTCGGCGATTATTCGGTCGCCGGCTTCCAGCGGCAACAATGCGGTTCGGGCCAGCTGCTAACCCGGCCCCGACTGGTACTCGAGAAAGCACCGATATCGTTAACCTTCGAGAACACGAAGCCGTATGCCAAATGTATCAGTAGATCTCGGCATCTACGGCAAATACTGTATATAGAAAGTATGAAATGAGTCTATACTCGCTTCAAATCGTATGGACCAGAAACCAGGTAATGCCCTTTACCGGTTTTAACGAGGCTGATCGCCACGGAGGTCAGCCCAAGGGTCCTGAAGGGGGAGGTAAAGCTGAAATGACCTTCAGGGATACAAGCGGCGGCCGGGAACGATTAATGACTACGGCAGAAGTGGCGAGATGGCTTGAGATCTCTCCTCGTACGGTATGTCTCTGGGCGGAGCTGCAGGAAATCCCAGGGTTCAAGTTAGGCCACCAGTGGCGTTTTCGTGAACGGGACATTCGGCAGTGGCTGGAGAAGCGTTCGCAGCCCAATCCTGGGAGTGATTACAAGTAGTTGCAAATGGGGAACATCGGGCCGTCGCAATGGTCCCAACGTGCCGTTTGAAAGTTCCGTAGCTCCTCGGGCAGGTAGCTTTTAGACCCCGATTTGGAACCACTCTTGTCCAAAACAGGTTTGAGTTTGCCGTGAGCAAAAGAAAAGCCCTCCTATAATGAACGTTGGCGAATGATTCCTTGGCCGGAGCTTCGCCGAACGTCCCCACAAGGAAGGCACTGTCATCATACAAGTCGCGAGTCTCTTCAATCAACTGCTCCAGCATTTTCCGCGGACCGAGTTCGCGTCGCTGGTCAAGAAAAACAACGCGGAACGTTCCGCCAAGGGTTTTGGCTGCTGGACCCAGTTGGTCTCGATGCTGTTCTGCCAACTCGCCCATGCCGATTCGCTCCGCGAAATCTGCAACGGTCTGGGCTGCTGCCTGGGCAAACTGGTGCATCTTGGTATCGTCAAGGCGCCGAATAAATCCACCCTCTCGTACGCCAACGAACACCGGCCCGCCCAGTTGTACGAGGATCTGTTCTACACCGCTCTGAACCGCTTCCGCGACGAAGAGGGATTGGGGCAGCGCAAGAAGAAGTTCCGTTTCAAGAACAAGCTGCTTTCCCTCGATTCGACCACCATTTCGCTGTGCCTGAAGCTGTTCCCATGGGCCAAGTTTCGCAGAGCCAAGGGCGGCGTCAAGGCCCACGTTCTGCTGGATCACGACGATTACCTGCCGCGCTACGTGCTGATCACTGAGGCCAAACGCAGTGATGTCAAGATGGCCGACGCCTTCACGCTCAACGCCGGTTCCATCGTCGCCATGGATCGCGGGTATAACGATTACGGGCTCTTCTTCAAGTGGACCACCGAAGAAATCTACTTCGTCACCCGCTTGAAGGAAAATGCGGTTTACGAAGTGGTAGAGGAGCTCGCCGTCCCTCAGGGTCGCAACATTCGGTCCGACCAACTGATCCGGCTCACTGGCGTCCAAGCCCAAAAAGATTGCCCGTGCCTGCTGAGGCGCGTGCTGGTTTGGGATCCAGTGAACGAACGGGAAATCGTGCTGCTCACCAATCTGATTGCGTTTGGCGCCACGACTATCGCCGCCATCTATAAAGACCGCTGGGAGATCGAATTGTTCTTCAAGGCGCTTAAGCAGAATCTCAGAGTGAAAAGCTTCGTTGGCACCAGTGAGAACGCGCTGCGCATCCAGATCTGGACAGCCTTAATCGCAATCCTGCTGCTGAAATGGATGCACCATCTGTCAAAGGCCAAATGGTCTCTGTCCAATCTAGCCTCCATGTTGCGGCTGAACCTCTTTACTTATCGTGACTTGCGGATTTGGTTGGACCATCCCTTCGAGACACCGCCCCTACTGCCAGAATCTCAACAACTTACCTTGGCCTTGGCATGACTTGGACAGGCACATCAGCGACAAACGGCCGGCCTCGATCCCAAATTCCCGATTCTTGGGCCGCAATGCCTTCGCTTTCAGCCGCCGACGTCACAACCCTGTCCGGTTTTGGACAGCAGTGATTTGGAACACACAGAGGAAGGTTGCGGAGGCTCGAGATCTGCTCAGCGGGAAAGAATATGGAAGACATCACTCACTCAGCCTGCAGTATTCTGGCGACCACCAACGTGGCTCCGGTATGACGTAAAAACAGGAGTATTTGTTGGAAACGTCTCCAGGCCGGAGTATCCGCCGAGGCCGAAGCCGAAGCCGAGCGGGCAAGCCGGGGCCATTCGAGAGGCGAGCGGCTGCAGGCCGGAGTTTGGAACGCGAGGGTGCTGCTCAGAGAAGACCGGTCGCGC
Source organism: Bryobacteraceae bacterium (assembly GCA_049509915.1). Lineage (GTDB taxonomy): Bacteria > Acidobacteriota > Terriglobia > Bryobacterales > Bryobacteraceae > JBEKYD01. Next base: position 41,266 of record JBEKZL010000005.1, read on the forward strand.
AGCTACACGGGCGGCTACACTATAATAGTGATGGATTGGCTGCGACCAAAACGCGGGGCGGCGAACATAACCGCTGTGCGGCGCTTAGGTCAACCAGTGATACGTAATCGCTCGGTTCGACGCCCACGACCCGCTCCCCGAAAAGCCTCACGGGTGCCGACGAGCCTACCGAGCCCGTTATTCTTCGATGTCGCGCCCACTACGTTCAAGCCCCCGCCTCTTCAACCCGGCGGCGGGCGGGGCCCAGGAATCTCGGAGCCTCAGTAAAAAGACGACCCAAAGCTTGCAAGCTTGAGAGCTTGCTGGACGGATCGAGTTCGACTGGGCGTAGCGAGCCAAGCGGGGGCGATGCAATTGCTCTTTTCCGCCGATAAATCGCCACCGGTGGCAGTGGCTGGCCCGCAAGCTCGGCGCGGAGGTGCGGAAGATCGACCCCTTCTGCGCAAAAGCATGAGTTCGAACGCTGTCGGCTCGATCCTTCAACGGTGGGTGTTCAGACTCCCCGTACGATTCGAACAGCCGACTCTAGCTGATTGTCTTTGCCGATCGAGAATGCCTCCGGCGACCAGGGAACCTCGACATCCGGTTTGACGCCGGCTCCTTCGAACCGATGGCCCTGCCACGTGATGTATTGGGCCTTGGGCATGATCAGCATGTAACCCTGTCCGACCTTGAAGCCGGACCCCGGAATCAGCCGACCCGCCGTTTCGGTTCCCACGAGCGTCGCCAAGTGGTTCTCCGTGGCAAACGCGGCAACCATCTCGCCAGCGCTCACGGTGTGTTCATTGACCAGGATTACGATTCGGCCATGCCATTTTTTGGCGCCGAGGCCTTCGGAGACCAGCAGCACGGAGGGGTCCCGGCCCACGTACTTCAACGCCATGGAGGCGACACCGAGAAAGTTGGGCAGGTGCGTAGGAAGGCGGTCCAGCGTTGGCAATTTCCATTTATCGTACCCCGATTCCGCTCGGCGGCGAGTGATCGTGTATCCGATTGGCAACTTGCCAGGTGTCAAGTGGCTCATGAGGCGCAGTACGCCGAGTCCGCCACCGAGGTGCCCGCGGAGGTCGAGGACCAATCGCACGCAGGAGTTCAGTTCGGCCACCGCTGCGTCAATGGCGCGTGACACGTCGAGGCCGATCTGCCCCGGCAGAATGGTGACCTTGAGGTAACCCACACCGTTCTCCATGCGCGCCCAGGCAACGGCCTTGGGCTCCGAATAGGGCTGTTTGCGAGAGCGCGGTTGGGGAATGGTCACGCTCAAGACAACGTCGTCATCCCCTCGCTGGAGCGCCAGCTCCACCTGAGTTCCCATCGGGAACATCGGCTGGTCAGGTGGGCACACGATGTTGCCGTTAACCGACTTCAGCACGTCGAGAGGCCTCAGGCCGGCGGAATGCGCCGGACCGCCCTCATGTACATCTTGTGCGACCCAACGTACACCCGCTTTCGTTCCGGCTTTCCGGAAGCTCGCTCCAATCGCAAGTCTGGCCGGAACCCGCCGAACAGACTGATGGAAGAACCCGGTGTGGCTGGTTTTGAGACTACGGACCAAGTCGTGCATGCGTTGCTCGAACTCGTCAGGATCGCCGGCCGATAGAATGGACTCTTTGGATTCTTCGGCGCGCTTCGGCCATTCCGTTCCATTGAAATTCGGGTCGAAGTAGTCCTTCGTTACTTTGGCCACGGTTTTATCGAATATTTGCCTTCGCTGGTCCGGGCTTAGGCTTGTTGGTTTTGAAATTGATTCGTCTCGTGCCATCTCCTATCACCTCGAAGCCAGCCCAATAGTAAGGCTGCGCTCTATCACCAAACTCTTTCAGAAAATCGAGCTGCGCCTGCCGAAGGGCCTCGCGAACCTCCAAACCGGCGGCCAAGTGCTCATAGAAAAAGCCCATCAGTGTTGCAGTTGAGCGATCATCTACCTGCCAGAGGCTCGCGACGACGCTTTTGGCGCCCGCGATCAGAAACGCCCGCGCGAGGTTCATGATGCCTTCCTGACCCTCCAGGCGGCCCGTGCCGGTCTCGCATGCCGACAACACCACCAGGTCCGCGTTCAGCCTGGTCTGGCGAATTTCGCGCGACTGCCACAGCCCATCTTCAGAATCATTACCGGCAGCCAGAAGGAGTGCCGCGCGATCCGGCTCCGATTCATTCACGATACCGTGCGCGGCGATGTGGATGATTTTGAAATCGCGCAGTGGCAGCGCTTTTACGACCGCTTCAGACGCGGTGGCGCCATCCAGCGTCATACTGTCTGGCCCTAGCACGTGTGCCGCCTCACCGATCTCCTCCCGTGCGAACTGAAGCGGTTTCAAGTCCAGTTTTCCCAAGTCGAAAAGGCCCCGCGTATTAGTGGCGAGCTGTTCCGTGGCGGACTGCGGCGGACTATATGCGATCCCCAGGAACGGCCTTGCCGCAACTGGTTGCGTCGCGACGGTCTTCAGTGTGAAATAAATCGTTGCGGATGGAGTGGACGCGATCGTGACTCGCTTGGTTATCGTCGCTCCTTCCCCATCAATCAAGGCCCCGAACGGGAGCAGGTGCAAGGACCCATCGGGCACGACGATCACCGACTGGGAATGCTTCGCGAGGGCTGGCGATAGTAGGCGACTGTACAGCGTTTTCGCCAGATCTTCCGACTCCTGCTTGTTCCTGACGCCAGAGAGAAACTGAGTTACCAGCCGATCGATTTGTGGCCGTCCTGGAAGCTCGTGGACTTGTAGGCCTGCCTGCGAGACTTGCAACGCATAGGACTTGTTCGTGTCGAGTACGAATTCGACGAGGCTTTCATCAGCGGCCAACTGATGGCGAATCGCCGCCAGCGACACCGGCGGGCGCCGGAGCATTTCCATCTCCCTTCGGTTTTGAGCATATTCGGCGCTGCTAATCGAGAAATAAGCCTCATCAAGTTGGTCTAACAATTTGTGCCGCTGCGCCGTCGACAGGTCCTCGTGCACCAGTTCTCTCTGCAGCCTGGTGATCTGCCGCTCGCCTGGAGTCTCCCGAGTGAGCGGACCAGACTGGCGAGCATAACGGATGGAGTCCAAGAGGGCACGCCCGCGGGCACTTTCGACAATGCGAAACGCCTTTTCTGGATCGTGAAGACGATCCCACGCGAGCCGGAAATGCCCAATGTAGATGTCACCCACTGCGGCGATCATCTCAGTTTTCACGCGCGAAGTCTGCGCGTTCACGAGCAGGCCGTCGATGAGATCGGTTGCCCGGTCATACAGCGAGTCAGCAGCGCTCAGATCTCCCATGGCAGCTTCCACCTCAGCTTTCTCCGCGACGTAAAGAGGGAAATCGTAGGCTTCTTCAACAGGCTGGAGGACTTGGATCCCGCTACTGATGGCCAGTACCGCCTTCGCCGGCGCGGACTCGGCGCGGTACAACTGCGATAGGTGCAGGAAGCCGTCAGCTTCCTCTCGTGGCAGATCGGCTGCTTTCGAAATCTCAACGACTTCTTTGAAGGACTGCTCAGCGCGATTGAAATCGTGCTCATCGAGCGCCAACTGGCCAGCCTGGTTGAGAAGCTCTGTTTCGGCTCCCCGTACACCGTTCCGTCGCGCCGAATCCAGGGTGCCGTCCAGAATTTTCTTGGCCTCCTCACGCCCTCGCGCTTTCTGCGGTTCAGGAAGCTCCAATAGCGCTCGGACTCTGGCAATGGAGAATTGCAAGGGCATCTCGCTGTAGTGATTTTTTCGTGCCAATTCTTCGACGCGGCTCAGAAGCTGCTCAGCCCTATCGGCCATACCATTGACCGACATGCCGTTTGCGAGCCACGTCGCAAAAGAAACCTCGCCCGAGATGTCGCCCAACTGCTCTGCCTTCGTGACAGCTAGGTAAAGGGCGGCGCCCGCTGCCCCGATATTACCTTTCAATCCTGCAACCAATCCCAGCTCGCCGTTCGCACGATTCTGCCACTTGCGATCACCGGCGGCTGTAGCGACCGCAAGCAGTTCTCTCCAGTCATCCTCGGCCGCGGCCGTATCCAAATTCAGGTCGATGTTGCCCAAGAGCGCCAGCCCTTGGATTTTCAATTGTGGATCTCCTTCCACCGCCGGATCTGTTATGTCGCGGACAACTAGATCCCGCGTCGCCCGGTACGAACCGGATTCTGCGTCCCAATGGAGCCGGCCAAACCTAGCGCGTAGCTCACTCCGACGGTCACCTGCTTGCTGGAATTCTTTCTCCGCTTTCGCATATAGCGGTGCGGCTTTGAACCAGTTGCCTTGTTCGGCAAGGCGATCCGCCTGGGAAAGAAGTTCGTTGGGAGGTTGCGCCTGTCCGCTGGTCGCGGCCATTATGCCGGCGGCGATGACTTGAGCCGCGGTCCGAAACCAAGGGCGGTCGAACCTACCCAGTCGATTAGCAACGCCCCTGCGCTGGCCCCGGCCGGAAAACAACATATATGCAGTACGCCCTTCGAACCCACCGGCGTGACAGCAAGGTTATTTGGGAATGTTGCGAAACTCACAAAACTTCAACGCTGAGGCAATGCCGAAGCACCCCGCAACGGCTAGTTCCGGAAGATTGCCAAATTCTCGCGCTCGGCAGCTCTCCTCCCGCGGAGACGTCACCATCTCCTAGAACTGCGGCCTACCGGGTAGAGGACCAAAGACGTGGACCGAACCAGCGAGGCGGTGACCCGACAGATTGTGGCCATGGGCACCGGCGAATTCGAGATCGGGCTGTACAAGCCTGATGGCCCTGGCAACGGAGAACCTCCGATGATTCCGCGAATCTGGACGATGCAGGCAGTCGTGAAGTCGATCCCCTGGTTGCGACTCCAGAACCGCAATGGTCGGAACATCTATATTCGACCACGAGGCGAACACAACTTGAGCCTGATCGATGACCTCACGGCCGAATCCATTGAGCGGATGAAAAGAGAGGGATTTCGTCCGGCATTGGTGGTCGAAACTTCGCCGGGGAATTTTCAAGCATGGCTCAAACACTCGCGGCGTCTTCCGAAGGAATTGAGCACAGCGGTTGCCCGATCACTTGCCCAGGAATTCAAGGGGGATCTCGGCGCTGCCGACTGGCGCCATTTCGGTCGCCTGGCCGGGTTCACCAATCGAAAGGAAAAATACAAGGCTGAGGGTCTATTTCCTTTCGTCCTGCTGCGTCAGGCGAACGGGTTACCTTATCCAGAAGCAGAGCGATTCATTGCCGGAATAGAACGACAGTTCGATCGCGATCGTCAAGAACGTGAACGACGAAGGGCTACCGCACCGCGAAGTGAGCCTCCCGGAATCTTGCGGAACATCGACAGCTTTCGTGCGAATCCAACCTACGCCGGCGACGGCACCCGCATTGACCTCGCATATTCGATATACGCCCTCGCACACGGAGTTCCGGATAGCGAGATCGAATTTGCCATCCGCAGCCGAGACCTGACACACAAAGGTAACGAGAAGCGGCAGGCTGACTACATCGAGCGGACCATAAGAAAAGCGGCAAACGTCGTTGACCGAGGTTCGCACGCCTTTGGCCGTTAAGCCGTCCCGCGCACCCTCAGGGGCGTTTAGCGCAATATCGTACCCACCCAGACACCGCAACCAAATAGAGCTATTCCTGCAAGCATCCCTATCACAGCCCACCGCTGAGCAATGGCTTTTGCATCCGATCCAATCCTTTCTTGGGCCCGGATAGAGCCGTTACCGACGTTTCGTGCCGCTTCTTGCCGGAGCACCGAGGCGAAGTCACGGGCCCTTTCTGCAAGGAAGCTACCCGCGCGAACCTGGACACTTTCCACTGCCTGTTCAAATTCCCGGGTCGCGGTCCGGATCCCTTCGACGACTTCGTTCGTCGCCGACTCCAAGACGAGGCGATTCAACGTGACCACCGCCATAATCGGGTCATCCTGATCGACCCGGATGCGATGTTCGGCGGAGACTTTCGCTGCGAGTTCTTTCAGGTCCAATTGGCGCATAAGGGAGGGCGATCAGAAGGCCAGTCTGTCGAGTTGCTCGAATAGGTCGCGCTGAACCAACTTCAGCCTTTGCTTGGCCATAATTGTATTTCTCGCCGTCGTGATGGCTTCCTGGAAAGTGAGCTTGGCCGAAATCATCTCCTCGACATCGCGCCCGAAGGTATCCTGGTTCCGCTTTGTGAAGATTACTGCGCCACAGACTTTTTCCGCGTTGTCGCGATAGGCGGCCATCTCCGAGAACTTCTTACCTTCGGCTTCTACACGCCCGAAGTATTCGTTGACCCAGACCACGATGTTACGCTCCTGGGTCGTCTGCGCCAGTTCATTAAAGCCATTCAACGTATCGACAAGCGCTTGGCCGCCGGTGATCACCGTATGCACGTAGACGCGCCGCTCATGTTGGCGAAGGTAATCGAGTGCGCTGTTTTCCAGCAGATAGTGCCATAACGGCAAAAATGTCGAAGCGCCATTGTCAACCACAAACGTGGTGCCGTCCTCGGTCAAGAACCGCTCCATCAGGGTATCGAACGAGCGCTGGTCGATCCGGTTGTGTTCGTCCCGGAGGTTTAGCCGATCGGCGCCTAAGGCGCTGTACTGGGCCAGCGTCCGGTTTACCGGATCGGTATCGATACATCGAACGTCGCGTCCGATCTCCCGGAGGTACTGAGCCAGCACTGAGGCGATCAGGCTTTTCCCCACACCGCCTTTACCCTGCAAGGTCAAGTGAACGGCGGCGCGGTTATCGCTTCCGTTGGTCAAGGATTGTCCTGCGGTTTTCGGCATCGGGATTTCTTTCCTCCCTCAAATCAGCTTTTTTGGGTCGGGTTCTTCGTTGTAGTTGAAACCAGGCCGGTTACGATCGCGCTCCAGAACGTTTTCGAGCGGGTCACGTAGTTTGCCTTGAATGGCCGTCAGGGACGCCGTCGGCGGCGTTTCATCTTGAATGCGCGGCCTGTTTTGGGCGGAAGCCCGTATAACGGCCTCCGAGAGTTCTGCTTGAGGTTCTCGGATCTGCAATTGAGCCGCTTCATCTCGGCGTCGGAGTTGGCCGATATAGTGCGACAAGCGTCCGTAGCCGATTTTCAGTCCAATTTCGTTCACCCAAGCCCACACGTCCTTCAGGCTGTGACCGGCGGCGAGTAGATCCCGGATGTCCGGCCATGCTTGGCGCACTTGCCCCGCCTTGGTGCGCGGTTTTTCCCGCAGTCGTTTGCGGAGCCGGTTTAGATCTAGATGGTCACTGAAGTTGCCGGGCACGGTTCTAAGCCGTACGCCACGTCCCGGCGGCTCAGTGACCGTATGTCTCAGGAATTCACCAGGAAATCCCACAAAAGTCTCAGAGGCACATCGGTCTAACAGAGAATCCCCAGAAAGTTTCAGATTTTCACCACATTATCTCGCCCTCAACAAAGCAACTCCAACCATCAGTCGTCAAAACATCGGTAGTGGAACATAAAGGAAACGGGCACGTTCTTGGGCGCCCCGGAGCTTAAGAACCGCACAATGTGTGACTTCCGGCGTGCACAGTTGTACCCGTTTCGTGCACGTTTGTGCACGGTGGTTGAGATGTCACTTCCCGGCCGTCCTCGGACCTATGGAATAGGTCAACCGATGGCAAAGAAACAGAAGACAGTCGCCCGCGGGCTGCGCTATGACGCGGAGCTGAACAACCGGATCGAGGCGGCAGCGAAGAAGGGCGGGTTCTCCTGTGGCAGCGCGTTCATGCGTGCGGCGATCGAGCGAGAATTGGCTGGCCGTGAAAGCGACGTGGATGCGGCGGAGCAGAGAATCGCGGCGAGTCTGGATCGCATGGCCCGAGAAATTCGCAATGTGAGATTAGGCCAGCAGGCGTTGTTCGCTTTTGTAGATGTGCTGGCGAAGACGCTCTTGACCTGTGTGCCAGAGCCGCCGAGCGATGTGCAACACCAAGCCGTCGCGCGTGGCAAAGCGCGTTACGACCGGTTTCTTAAAAGTGTGGGCATAGGAATGGTTGGCGATTCCGAAGTCGCCATGAAAGAGTTGTTGGGCCGTGGCAACGAAAAGTGAGGGCGAGCGGGAATTCCGGATTCGTCCTCGGCGCCCCCGAACTTCGCGGGAAAGCGAAGCGTTCGCCTGGTCGCCCGCCATGAGGACGGTCCTTCAATACGCCAGAAGCTCTCGGCGGCGCCGAAACCGGCAGTCCCACGGTGCCGTTGGCGGTCGGCGGCAGTTCAACCAGCGATGCGCGGTGCGCATGATGTACGCGCCGAATAGAATTACCGGACAGTGGCGAGCGCACGGCCGCTACATCTCCCGCGAAAGCGTAAGAAATGGCGACCTAGCCACCGTTTTGGGCAACCAACCCGAAGGCGTCGCGCTGGCTGACATTCTCGATGGGTGGCAGAAAGCCGGCGATCCGCGGCTCTGGAAAATGATCATATCGCCGGAATTTGGCGAACGAATCGACCTGAACCAACTGAGTCGTGATCTCATCGGCAGGATGGAAAAAGATCTCGGCTCGCGCCTGGACTGGGTTGCTGTCGCACATTTCAATACCGAACACCCGCACGTTCACGTAGCTCTGCGCGGAATTAAAGACGATGGCTCCCCGCTCGATCTTGGGCGCGAGTACGTCCGCAACGGGATAAGGTCCATTGCCGAAGACTTTTGCACGCGTCAGATTGGGTATCGGAACCAGGCGGACGCGATGGCGGCCGAACGGCGGGAGATTCAGGAGTGCCGGTATACGTCCTTGGACCGTATTATCAATCGGGCGAGCGCGGCCAGGCAGATTAACGACGAAAATGGCGGCAGCCACTTCGTTGTGCGCCGGGACCAGAACGCCGTCCGCGGTGAATTCGCAAAGATCCGGGAGCAGCATATCGCCGCCCGGCTGATCATACTACAAAAAATGGGCCTTGCCGAGGAGGTCGGATGTGGCGATTGGCATGTCCGGAGCGATCTTGAGGGCGTGCTGCGGGCGATGCAGCGTGCCGGGGATCGCCAGAAGATGCTCGCTGCGCAGGGAGCACTCCTATCGGACGAGCGTCTGCAGCTTGTGGTCTTGGAACAGCGGAATCTGAGAGCCCTGGAGGGCCGGGTGTTGGTACATGGTGAAGACGAGTTCGGCGCGAACGCCGGGCGCAATTATGTCCTTATCGAAGGCACCGATGCCAGGGTGCACCTGGTGTATTACTCGCCGGAGTTAGAAGAGGCGCGCGGCAGAGGGCAACTCCGCCCGAATGCGTTCGTGCGTCTCCGAAAGCAGTTCGAGAACGGGCGACCGATAGTTGAAGTCGCAGACTTTGGCGATGCCGAGAAGATCTTGGGGAACCGACGCTACCTGGAGGCAACGGTTCGTCCGCTGGTCAAACGAGGCATCATTCCCACTGAAGATGGCTGGGGTGGTTGGCTAGGCCGTTATCAGGCCGCGCTTGCACAAGCCGCCGTCTCAATTGAGCGGGATGCGGTGAAAAAGAGCCACCGAGAAACCCACCAGCGCTAGCGACCTCGAGTCCTCGATGTCACGGCCGTGCGCCGCTACGACCTACCAGGTGGGGTCTGCCATTCTTTGACCCACTCCTGGAGGCATACATGAACAACCTTGACGACAATCCAATACCGTCGCCCGACGAAATTGGATGCGAACCACTACTCGGATCTGGTTTTGAAGGCGAGCCGTCTGATCCCGACTTCACTACAAAGCACACCCAGCCTTTGGAGGAGGGTGCGCGATGACTCCCGCGAAATCTGAAAACGCGAACCGGGCGGAGAAGCGTGACCACCGCCGCGAAGTAACCGACTCCATCATCAAAATGCTGGAAGAGGGCGTTGCCCCGTGGCAGAAGCCATGGGAAGGTTCAGTCATGCCATTCAACCCAACCACGGAACGTTCCTATCGTGGCGGGAACGCCCTCCACCTCCTTGCCACCGGAATCGGGCGGGAATACGCAGATCCGCGATGGATGACATACAAGCAGGCCGCAGAACAGGGCTGGCAAGTACGCAAAGGCGAAAAAGGAACTCACATCGAATTCTGGGAGGTGAAGGAGCGTTCAAACGAAAAAGACGCCGCACCCGAACCGCACGGCACTGAGTCTCCGGCCCAGGAAAACGGCCAGCGCCTGATACACCGAGTTTATACCGTGTTCAACGCGAAGCAGATTGACGGTATCCCCGAGTACCAGGCGAAGCAACACTCGCCATTTGAGGCGGTCCATGCTGGTGAACGAATTCTGAGCAATTCCGGCGCTCGAATCGAACATGATCAACTCGACAATGCGTTTTACAACCGTCGCACCGACAGCATCCATCTCCCGCCGAAAGATGCCTTCAAAGACGCACCTGGATATTACGGCACAGCGCTGCATGAGCTGGCGCATTGGACCGGCCACTCCTCCCGGCTGAACCGGCCCACACTTTCGGACTCGTACCGTTTCGGCGACCTCAACTATGCGAAGGAGGAACTCCGGGCCGAGCTTGCCAGCGTCTTTATCGCGGCCGAGCTGGGTGTCCCACACGATTCCGACAACCACGCGGCGTATGTCGGTTCGTGGATTAAGGCACTACGCGAAGACAAACATGAAATATTCCGCGCTGCGCATGACGCATCATTGGCAACTGACTACGTGCTGTCGTTGGACCACGACATTTCCCGAATTGAAGCCGTCGAACTGGCAGACTCGCAGTTTGCCCCATCGGTCGAGACTCCCGAAAAAGGAAGCGGAGGAGCTACGCGAGTCGGAGCATGGCAAAACGAGACCCTTGTTGCCGATCGAGGGCCGGTTGTCGATGCGCCCAATCGGCAGACCGCCGACGAGAATCGCCACGTCGCCGCATCACACGGGACCGCAGTCGTAGACGGCAAGGAGCCAGGCATGGAGGGACCGGGAGACGACTTGGCCGTGGCAAGCCGGGTCGCGCCGAACACCGGGGATTTGGCGGCGTCATTTGCCGATGCCAAGAAAATAACGGCGGATGCCCTCGGCCAGTCCGCACGCACATTTCCGGCCCAGATCCAAAGTGGTAGGTACAACGGGCGAATCATTGGAGAAACGGACTATCACGTGGTTCAGCGCCTGTCGTCACAAACTGCTGTGGCCCATGTGAAACATCTGCTCGAACACCTCGCCGATCCCGGCACCGACGTCGCGATTGCCTATTCGAACGGCCACGGCCACGTTCGTAGTCTTCGCGAGCGCGTCAACACACAGGAGCTTGGCCGCTAGTTGCAAGGCCGTATGTTGCAACACCTTTCGCAGGGCCCAGCCTTCTCCGAAAGGGATAGCTTGAGGACCGCAGACGGCCATAGTCGAGGATTTGAAATCGTTGCCGCCAGCCCCAAACTGGAGGCGGGCCTCCTGTTCTCTCTAGATCTAGAGCGGCTTCGGCATCAGCCAGAGGACCAACCCGGGCGTCCTACTCCCGTTTGCCAGCAACTACGGCGGTGGCCAGGCTTTCACCCTGCCTCTTTGCCGGATTGCGTTTCGGGCCTCGATGTCAACCCCGGCCAGCGCAGCCCGCCTTGCGCACGCACACGCGGCCTCCCGTTTCGGAGTGGCTCGGCGAACTTCGGATAGTCGAATGTCGGCATCTTCCGCTTCATGCCGAAACGACGTTCATCACCTCGGCAAACCACATCTCCCAGCGTTGCCGAACACCAGCATCCGAATCGCAGCAGCCCAACACCAGGGTCTTTATCAAGCGTGCTCCGATAGCTCGACGCCCATTCCGGCATCACAGCTGATAATGTTTCTTCCGGCTCTGCTGGGTTACGCTTAACGTAATAGTGCATCGCACTTACTGGCGATCAGAAGCCAGGATTGCAGCCGCTACCACCCTACGCTGTACTTTTCCCGTTGCTGTCCGCGGAATCGAGTCCACTATGAAGACCTTCTTGGGGCACTTGAACTCGGCAATATTTTGCGCGCAGTAAGTGATAATCTCTGCCTCGGTCACGCTACTGCTTACTACTACAGCTGCTGCTACTTCCTCGCCCCATATAGGATGCGGCACAGCAAACGTTACGGCCTCACTTATAGTAGTATGAGACAGTAGAATAGCGTCGATCTCCGAAGGGGAAATCTTTTCACCTCCGCGATTGATCATCTCCTTGATCCGGCCTGTTAACGTTAAGAAACCGTCTTCGTCAATACAGCCTTCATCGCCAGTTCGGAACCATCCGTCCACAAACGATTTGGTGTCTGCCTCCAACCCGCCATCGTATTGCGTGATCACGCTTGGCCCACTGACGATGACCTCTCCCCGATCTCCCGGTGGCAGTCGCCTCCCCGACGCGTCCATGATTGAAACTCTTACCCCGGAAGCGACTCCGACTGTGCCCGCCTTCCTCATACCAGGCGCTAGCAGATTCGTGCAGATCTGGTGAGCACATTCCGTCATGCCGTAAGCCTCGACTACAGGCACGCCAAAGACCCTTTCCATTTCAATGGCAAAGGATTTCGTAAGTGGCGCGCTACAAGACCGTATAAACCGCAAATGTTCGCCACACTCTACCTTACCCGTGTCTGCCCGGAGCAGCAACACGCGATGAATTGTCGGAACTGCGCTGAACCAAGTCACACGATACTTTCGAACCAGCCGCCAAAACGATAAAGGGTTGAATCTAGTCGGGAGCACCACACAGCCGCCCGATATAAAGGTCGCCAATACCGATGCCATTAATCCGTGCACGTGAAACATCGGCATCACGCAAATTGTCACATCATTACTTTCAAGAGAATATGCTTGGCGGATATTCCAGGCAGACCTTGACAACTGGGAATGCAGCAGTGCCACACGCTTCGGACGTCCAGTACTTCCGCTTGTGTGAAGCATCAATGCGACATCGTCGGGCGCGGGCCTATAACACTGCTTCAGGCTCGCCCGACCTTTAACGCGCCGTAGTCTCTGGCGAAAGCTCCGAATATCGATCGTCCGCTGCGACGTTTTCGGACCTTTGCAAACGTTGCCCGTGCTGTCTAGCACAGTAGCCACTTGCCAATCCGATGCGTAATATAGCAACTCGTCAGCGGTCCAATCTGGGTTAAGTGGAGCAACCGCACCAACGATAGCCGCTGCGAAGAAGCTTATAAGCGTATCGCTTCCATTATAACCAATAGTGGCGATCCTACTTCTCGGTGCAATGCCTTCGCCAAGCAGATGTACCGCTAAGCGGACGACTTCCTCTCGCAGATCGCCATAGGTCATTGTAAGGTCATCCTCCGGTAAGATTACCGCAACCGCATCATCAGGCGCTGCACATAACATATCAAGCACAGTACGCCCAAAGGGTGCGACTTGCTTCGACGCTTCCGCAGGTATGTTCATATCGTTCATCGTTTCTACAATAGGATGTACGCTACTGCCTCTTCGCTCTCGACAGATAATTCCACTTCACGCCTCACCCCCGCCTAATAGGCCGGTTGCTAGGCTTAGATAATGATGCCCTCTCCCCGGCATCCCCGCCATAATCCTCTTCATTCGAGGGTCTTAATAACTCTCTCAGATAAGGCTCCCACAGATGTGTCACAAGATACGAATAGTGTCCCTTTGTTTCGGGTCCCTCCGGAATCAGGATGTACTGTCCTCGCTTGACTCTGTTTATTTCTTGAGTCAAGACCTGCAACTCCGGTGGGTTTAGCTCGTCATCGGCAAAGTTGACTGCAAGTACACGGGCCTCAATTGACTCGAGGCCCGCAAGGGCATTATAATCATTTCCGGCCTCAAACGAATACAGTAAGTCGTTGGCGTCACTGTGGCAAGGGAGCCTAAGGAGGCGATCGAAAACGGTATCTACGTCCTCACCTGTTGGCCAAGCAGTTTGGAGGCGACTTGGCGAGGATATCATGATCATTAACAGCTCGCGGATTATTAGTAATCCGTGCGGTTGAGTGCTATAGCGACCGTGCTCCCACGCGGGGTCTGTTCGGATTGCATCGACAATCAGCCGGCGGATGCCGCGGGTGCGACCTATGATTGGCCCGGGACTGCTGCACAAATTAAGAATCGCATCCATAAACTGCGGATATAATGCACCCCACAGCCATCCCTGCATCCCTCCCATACAGAAGCCCAGAATCAGCCGCAATCGATCAATCTGGAGATGTTCAACCAGCAGGCGATACTGCGCATTTATCATATCTACGTAGTTATACCGCGGAAATGCCAAGCCGAGACCATCGCTGGGTTTTGCAGATTTTCCGTGCCCCAATTGGTCTGGAATCACTACCTGATATTTGGACGTATCGATGACTTTGCCGGGGCCGATCAAGTCTCGGCCAATCCGCGACTTGACAACGTCCCGCACCGCGCTGCCATCGGTAGGGTGAAGAATAAGAACAACACCCTCCGAAGGGTTACCAATGCTAGTGTAGTTCACGTACAATTCTTGCAGGAGTTCCCCGGTGTGAAAGGCGAAGTTCGTAGCCACCCACGCACTTTCGGTGAATTCGTCACTTCCGTTCTCAGCTTTAGGCAACATAAGAATCAACGTACGCCTACCCCATGGTGTCGTGCAGACGATCTCACTGCGAATCTGCTCAACTTACGTGACGAGACGCCGGGCAGTGCCTCACATTTGCAAGGGCCACGGCACTGCTACGTGGCCGAGGCTTTATGTAATGCAGTCGGCCTTGCCGCGTCTCGGAACAAAAACTACTCTCGTTCCTTGTGCATAACCATGGCCTCCATTGGACGGAAGGCCTCCGCATCCGGGGCGCGGGCGGGTTGCGAATGCGTAAGCACCTCTATATAGCGCATTGTCTTCAAGGCATATATATCCCTTAAGCGTTCAACGGCCAACGGATCCTGGCGGCCCTTGCGACGCCGCTTTGCACGCAGGCAAATCTCGTTTGCCAGGAGATCAAGCTCTGGAATTATGAACATTTGCCACTGCTGGGGAATTGAATTACGCGCTTCGATCAACGCCGCCTGACTATTGCGCATGGCTACGGTGGCCGCGACCGCACCGCTAGCCACTGCACGCAGAGTTTCAAAATAGTGGTTCGCCCAGATGGACAATGGCAAGTCCGGTCGCTGCTGTTGTTCCTCTTCAGCCATGATCAGAGGCGCTATCGCGGAAACCAGTAACGCCAATTGCCCGATATTTGTCAGGTCAGCGGCATCCGGCGTCGAAAAGCACAGATTCCGGGGACCGGGGCAACCCCAAAAGTAATATCGGTAACCAGCGCTGTGGGGATAGCAGGAAATTGCCGGAACACCGTAATAATGGGCAATATGCTGAGTTGAAGTGTCGGAGCCGATTGCCATCCCTGATGACCGAATGGTTTCGATGTATTCCGCCGTACTCATTGGCTCCAGTCGCTTAAGGACACCCCGTTCGGCTGCAATTTCAATGATTGTGGCCAGCCGTTTAAAGTCCCTCCTCTTGTCTGTCGGGATACGCAATGGCATAGAGGGCGCAATTATCGCCCTGTCGCGGCTCGCTGCCAACGCGCTAAGTAGCCCATCGAGGAGGTTAGGATCGAGGCATTTCTCCGCAGTACTTGCGTACGGGTTAATGTATAGAGGTGCCCGGCTAGCGTTCGACGGCGTCTTTACCGGTTGAGCGGTCGCTGCAAGGCCGAGGCACTCGTAAGCAACCTGCAAGCGCCGGAAATGGCTCATAGTCGTGGGCGTGCTCAGATGAACCCATCGGCTATCTCCCAGTTTGTATCGGAGTACCCCCGCATGCGGGTTTCGCAGTGAACCGCCATGCGGAAATTCCAGCAGCACGGTTCGAGGGCCTGACAAGACACGCTCCACAGATTCATCTGCGGTCACCCAGTCAAACAGGATTAGATCGTGCTCACCAGTCGCCTGCGCCCTCGTAAGAAAGGGAGTCGATGAAATCTCATCGCCGCAGAGCATGCGCCAGACATCGCCGTTGCTGTCCCACGTGGTAGTCTGAATTGGCCCTAAACCGCTCGCCAAGTATCGGACATGATAGGAGAAATTCACGGTATCTCCAACTGCATTCCGAAACCGGGCGCCAGTAATAAGTAGAATTCTCGGTTGTTGTCCGCCTCGCCACCTCTGGACAAAGTTGCGTATCCTATCAATATGTTTCACAGACTACTTTCAAGTGAGACATCTCACTCTGAGTCTTACTCCCATCGTAGTGCCTGAGCCGGATCTATGCGCATGGCTCTTGTGGCTGGCAGCAACGTGCCTGCTAATCCAGCCACCAATAGACTCATAGCGACCCCGCAAATAGTAATCCAGTCGACGGGCGATACTCCATATAGAAAGCCGGCGAATACTCGACTGCACGCAACAGCCATGCAGCCGCCCGCAAGAGTACCGGTGCCGACTATCAGCAAGGACTCCCGGCACACGAGCCACAGGACCCCTGGTTTCGCTGATCCCAAGGCGATCCTGATACAAAATTCGGGCGTACGGCGGGCTACTGAGAAGGAAACGACTCCGTAAAGCCCTACTGCGGCCAAGAGCAAAGTCATGCCACCTAAGATAGCAGACAGATCCACTATCGCACGCTCACGACCCAGCACTTGCTTGATCCGACCTTCTAGCGTCGTGACACTAAGAATCGGGACTCCAGTATCGATCTGGTCTAACTCTCGACCAATGAACTTCGCGAACCGAAATGGATCGTCGTATTTCACTCGCACATAGAGCATAGGATTGTCCGGGGGATCCCTTTGAAAAGTGAAGAAGATATCTGGTTCGGCCTCACGAAGGCTTGCGTAATGAAGATCTCTTACTACACCGATTACTTCATAGGACAGGATTCCATGTACCGGAAATAATACTGTCCCACGTGCCGATGGCAGCTGAACCGTTTTCCCAATCGGAGTCTCATTTGGAAATAAGATGCGCGCTGCCATTTCGCTGACGATGACCACGGGGGGCGATGTGAGGTTATCGCCGTCTGAAAAGTCCCTACCTTGGACAACGGCGCTGCCGATCGAGCGCAAAAATCCAGGTGTGATTGTATCGCTCACGGCCTCGATTGCAGGACGACCCGGCACCTGGACAGTATCATGGTCGGCCCGTCGTGCGAAGGGGCCGTTTTCGGCAATTCCCGCGGCCTCGACGAAAGGAAGTGCGGAGATACGGTCCCGGAACTGCTTAGCAAGCAACCGCACGCGTTCGCCACTGTACAGTTCGTGCGGTGGTCTAATCGTTATTGCGAGTACGCGTCCAGCATTGGGGTAGTCTCCTCGCGGCAACAGATTGAGTTCGGTACGTATGAATAAGCCAGCCACCACTAGCAATCCCGCGGAAAACGCCGTCTGAGTCGCAACCAGGAAACTTCGGACTCTGCTCGCAGTGCCAGTAGATCCCGCCAGCCCTGTCTTCATTGATCCTGCGATGTCTGTCCGTATTGCCTGAATCGCCCCCGCGACTCCGAGGCATAAGCCGGTCCCAGTGCAGAGAATAAACGTCGTAATGATGGCCAATGAGTTCACGCTAAATCGAAGTGCCTGTTGGTTCTGTTCGCTCGGTAGAATGCTAGGCAAAATTCCGAGCAAAGCCTCCGCCAAAGCCAAACTTAAGATACCCGCTGCCCATGATATAGTGAGGCCCTCCAGGATTACCTTGCGTCCTAACTGAGCGCGTTGGGCCCCCATTGCGGCTCGGATCGCGAACTCCTTACGTCGCCTAGCTCCCAGGAGAAGCATCATATTTGCAACGTTTAAAGATGCGATCAGCAGAGCCACCGCGGCGCAGCCGCAAAGCAACGCTAGCGTCAACCCATAAGTCGAGGCCAGCTCCGTCCAACCCCTTTCGCCCGGTTCGAGTTCTAGCCGCAAATGATCATAACGAGGGTGGAGGCCATGATCGGAGCTTGTCTGGATATACGCTTGCAGACGGGAATTGACCTCGGCCTGTGCTTGCAACCTACCATTGTCCGGCGCGAGCCGCCCAAGTAAGCCAAACTCCTGGTTGGTGCCGATCCCCAATTGTGGCACCGACGTTCCGCTACCACTTCGTAAGGCCGGAATTCGCATCTCGACATCCTGCCCTTGATGGAGGCCCGTGAAGGCCTGCGGCGTAATACCCACAATTCTAAAGGGATATCCATTCAAGCGGACTTCGCTTCCGACTGCCCGCGGGTCGCCTCCGAAATGGGACTGCCAAAAGGCGTACGACAGCACCGCTTCGGGAAACCAGTTACCCTCGCGGACATCCGTAGTGAAAGCGTCACCAAGGAGTGGAGCTAATCCAATGATGGCAAAGAAGTTAGGTGCCACCACTTCAGCATTGATAGCTTCAGCCCGGCCATTCCAGGAGAGGGCCACGCCTATTACCTTCTCGGCTGTAACACCTCTAAGACTGGGAGTCCCCTCGAGTTGCTGAATAAACGAAAATGGGAATGCTCTACGTACCTTGCCCGTATCATCCCGCCACTCAAACGTCACCAAGCTCCGAGGATCTCTCACTGGCAACTGTTGAAAACATAGACTATACGTTATCGCAAGGACCGCTGTGGTAGTACCCATAGCCAATGCCAAGCAAACCACAGCCGTAGCCGTGAAGATGGGTGCTCGAACTAGCGTGCGGAAACTCTGTAGCGAATCGTGGGGATCTGGTACTATCTGGCTAATCACATTCTGGAACGATCGATAACGCATCATCGTGGGGATCCAACCTCAATCCAAAAACGGCGCCGCGCCTATCCTCGCAGAGGCGTGGGCGCGACGCGCGTCATGGCCCAAAAGCAAAAGTTGGTTGTCTTGTTAGTTCGAACTGCTCTCGCAAGTGCAGCACGTGTCCGACAACCCGTTGATGGCGG
>JBEKZL010000050.1:0-31147 GCA_049509915.1 Bryobacteraceae bacterium
ATTTCTTCGCCGCCGACCGGGTGGCCCTGGAAACCATGGGGATTCCACCTTACGCGGTGGGTTACCTTCAATACGGGGCGCAGCTCGGGCTGGGTCAATACGATCTGGCCAAGATCGACGTGATCGGTCCCAAGCCGGAAACGGTGAAGCGAACCTACCGCTTGCACGACCAGGTGCAGCAGCAGTTGAATTGGCTGCGGGATCTGCCCAAGGGGTAACGCAATCGGGCCCGCCCCAGACCGCGCGCCATGAATTCGGCAATACTCGACGATGGAGGATCTTTCGTCCATGACAACGCTATCCCGCCGCCAACTGTTTCGATTTGCGGCCGTGTTGCCCTGCGCCGGCTTGTTCGGCCGCTACCGGGCCCTGGCGGCGCCCCACCTGAACCGCGTCAAGATTACCGGCATCCGCGCCATGGCCATCAAGAACATTGCCGGCAACTGCCTCGTCCGCGTCGATACCGATGCCGGGCTGGCGGGTTACGGCGAGGCCGGCGCCACCGGACCGATGGCGCGGGCGCGCATCGAGACCATGAAGGAGCTGCTGATCGGCAAGGATCCGCTCGCGATCGAAGTTCACTTCCAGAACATGACCTCCTTGATGCACACCTACATGGCGCACGTCCCCACCATCAGCGGCATCGATATCGCGCTGTGGGACCTGGCCGGAAAGATTGTCGGGGCGCCGGTATATACCCTGCTCGGCGGCCCTTTCCGCGACTCCATTCCGATGTATTCGCACGGCGATGGTTTCAATATGCTCGACAAGGCCGCCTGCCGCGAATGGGCGCAGAGCATCAAGGCGATGCCCGAAGGCTTCACGGCTTTCAAGAACGGCATCGCCGCCTTGCTGGGCGTGCCCAGTGCGCGCTTCGCCGCCACGCTGACGACCGGCCAGCTTCGGAACGTGGCGCGCGGTTACGCCAATTGCCGCGAGGCGGTGGGCGACGACATCGACATTGCAGTTCACTGCCACAACGAGCTCGATACGCCTAGCGCGATCGGGGTAGCCAAGGCCGTCGAACCGATGAATCCGCTGTTCATCGAGGATGCGCTGAACCCGCCATTTTCCGAAGCCTGGATGGCGCTGCGCCGCTCCACCCGCGTGCCGCTGCTGACTGGAGAGAAGCTGGAAATGGTGCGCGGTTTCAAGCCGTTTATCGATAACCAGGCGGTGGATATCGTCCATCCGGATCTTTCCTTCGCGGGCGGGTTCACCGGCACCAAGAAAATCGTCGACTACGCCTACCTGTTCCGCACGCCGGTGGCGCTGCACAACGTCGGCTCGCTGGTGCTGACTTACGCCAACGCGCATTTCGGTGCGTCCATCGAGAACTTCTATCGTTCCGAAAGCCAGCTCGGCCGGCCCAACCATTACATCGAGAAAATGGCCGCCGGCAACCCGCCCGAGGTACGGCACAGCCTGCTCAAAGTTCCCACCGGGCCTGGCCTGGGGCTCGAGATCGATCCCGACTTCCTGAAGCGGAATCTGGCGGACGGCGAAACTTATTGGGCATGACAGGCCCCACCGCGGTTACAAGTCACTCTCCAATGTCTACGGTTTGCCCTGCAGTTGCCGCCGGAGCAGATCCAGCGCCTGTGTGGTGCTGAAGACGCGAATGCGTTTGCGGTCGCCGGGAAATTGGCGATGGGCGGTGCGCACACCCTCTGGGCCGGCAATCCCGATGTAGACGGTGCCGACGGGCAGGAGCTGGCCGCCGGGTGCGGCTACCGGGTCCGGGCCGGCGGCACCGGTGATGGAAACTCCGTAAGCCGCTCCGGTACGCCGGCTGGCGCCCATCGCCATGCCCGCCGCGCATTCGGCGCTGACCGGCCCGAAACGTTCCAGCGTTTCCGGGCTCACCCCCAGCAGTTCCACCTTCATCTCGTTTTGATAGGTCACGAACCCGCCCAGGAAATAGCGCGAACTGCCGGCAGCCGAGGTGATGCGCTCGCCCAACATGCCGCCGGTGCAGCTTTCCGCCACTGCGAGCGTGGCGTGCGCTTTCGCTAGCAACTCGCCCACCACCAGTTCCAAGGGATCGCCATTGGCCGAATACATGCGGTCGCCCAGCAATAGCTGAATCGGGCCGGCCACCTCCGCCAGCAGGCGGTCGGTTTCGGCGACAGTAGAGCAGCGCGCCCGCAGATGGATCTGGATGGTGCCGTCGCTGGCCAGGATGGTAGTAGCCGGATTGTCGTATTTCTTATAAACCGGCGCGATCAGTTGATCCAGCTCCGATTCGGTGATGCCGGTGGCGCGCATTTCACAGGTGCGGATGGCCAGCGGCGGGACGAGGCGAGCCAGGCGCGGCCGGCACTGCCGCTCGAACATGGCGCGCAGTTCATAAGGCGGTCCGGGTAGCAGCATCACGACGCTGCCGGACTCCTCCAGCCACTGGCCGGGCGCGGTGCCGCGATCGTTGGGAAGCACGTCGGCACCTTCGATGACGAATGCCTGGCGCCGGTTGTTCTCCGCCATTTTCCGCTTCAGCTGGGCGAAGCGGCGTTCCAGGGCTACGCCGATCGCGGCGTCGAATACCAGCTTACGGTCGAGCGCCTGCGCCACCGCTTCGCGGGTGACGTCGTCCTCGGTCGGCCCCAGGCCGCCGGAGAGAATCAGCACCGGCGTGCGGCGAACGGCGTGCGCGATGGCATCCGCCAGGCGGTCGCGGTCGTCGCCCACGATGGACTTCGACACCACCTCCACGCCCAGTTTATTCAGCTCGCCGGTGAGGTAGAGCGAGTTGGTATCGACGCGATCCGGCGTGAGCATTTCCGAGCCGACCGCGATAATCTCGGCGTTCATCCGATCAACGTCCGCCCCTGAATGCCGGTGTCGACGCGGTACAGAGCGTTGGTAGTGGCAACGACCATGGCGCGCGACGGGGTGAAGGCGAGACCGACGATACCCGGTCCGGACAGGAACAACTGCGCCTCCCGCTGGGGCGTAATCCGCACCACGCCCTTGCGGCCGCCGATGGAAGCGGCTACGTACAGCCGCCCGTCCTGATCGAAGGCCATGCCCTGCGGACGCCCCAGGCCGCGATAGAAAACCTCCACCTCTCCCTGAGTCGAGATGCGGTGGATGGCGTCGAAGCTGGACGTCGTGGGGCCGGTCACGTACAGCCAGCCGTCCGGTCCGAACGCCAGGTGGTAGGCCGCCAGCGATGGTTCCAGGGTGGCAAAAACGAAAATCTGGCGGCTGGGACTGATCTTGAAGAGGGTGCCGCTGCGGTCGCCCACGTACAGGTTTCGCTCATGGTCGAAGGCAATGCCGGTGGCTACCCCCATGCCCTCCACGTAGACCGACATGCTGCCGTTGGCGGTCACCTGGTAGATGTAGCCTTCGTAGCGGCTGGAGATGTGCAGCCGCCCGTCGGGGTCGAAAGCCAAGCCGGTGGCGTTCATCAGTTCGTTGAGGAACGGCTTCATTTGGAAGTTCAGGTCGATGCGATAAACCGCGACCTGGACTTTCTGGCCGCGCGAGCCGCTGAAGGTGGTGTAGATGTTGCCCATCGCATCCACGGCGGGGTTGGCCACCGGGTGCAGGCTGTCGGCGATTTGCACGCCGATATCGCAGGACCACGATTCGCTCGACTGCTTGCCGCTTTCGACGATCAGATCGCCCGCCACGGCGCCTTCCGGCACGCGCGCGATCAGGAACGAATCCGAGCCGATCACAATAGGCGCGCCCACCTCGCCGATGGTGACGCGAGGCCGTTCCGCCTTGGCGAAGCCCTTCCCCCGAATCTGAAGCTCGCCACCGGCGATGGCGGCAGGAGGCGTGACTTCGGCGATTTGCGGGCGCGCATCAGACGGTTTCCGGAGGGCCATATTTACCTAAGATTGAAACATCCTGCCAACCATAATACAAGTGCGCCGTAAATTCCCGCCATGGCATCGTCGGCGTTGATGCCGATCCCGCCGGGCAGACGCTCCAATTGGCGCACCGGAAAAGGCTTCCAAATGTCGAACAGCCGGAAGAGTAAGAACGCGGCCAACACACCGATGGCGCCCCAGCGCGCCACCCCGGCCAAAGTAATCCACTGTCCGAGCACTTCGTCCACCACCACGAATCCAGGGTCCTCGATGCCGCTGTGCCGCGCGACCACTCCAGAGGCCCACACTGCCGGCCAAGCCAGGGCGGCGGCCAGCAGAGCGAAATGCCAGGCCGCGAAACCGGCGTAGTGATGGAGCACCAAGGCAATGGCGACCCCTGCGGCGGACCCGGCGGTGCCCGGCCCCCAGGGGAAACGGCCGCAGCCAAACCAGGTGGCAATGGCGTAGGCGGCGCGGGGACGGGGGCTATTCACGATGTGGGACAGGCCTCCCGGCCTGTCTGCACAGGCTGAATGTTTCTCCACTTGGCTCGACAGGCCAAGAGGCCTGTCCCACTAGGACTCTTCATCGTCATTGGCGTCGGCCGGCCCAAACTGAACCGGTTCATGAATCACGTACCTGCCGGTGGCCCAGTTGCTCAGGTCCATCACGCGGCAGCGCTCGCTGCAAAACGGGAACTCCGCGCCGCCCGGCGATACGTCTTTCTTGCAGATGGGACACTTCATAGCGCCAGTTGTACCAGGGCGGAAGCTGCCGGCGCCAGGCCCGCGGGCTCGGTCGCGGCCAGCAGCGTCCCTACCAGATCGTAATCGTGCGCCGCGGTCACGCGCAAGGGGCGAATTTCACCCCGGCGCGGCGCGGCCCCTTCCACGTCGTTCACCAGGGCGACGCCATCGATTTCCGGCGCCTGCGTCATCAGCCGCGCCTTCCACAGCAGGTCGGTTTCCTGGGAAGTCCCTTCCACCAGAACCGGCAACTTTCTACCCACCAGCGCACGGTTGCGGGCGCGCGCGATGCGGCGCTGCAACGCCATCAGCCGCCGCCTCCGGTTCTGCCTGGTGCGGCCATCCACTTTCCCATCTAAGGCGAAACTGGCGCTGCTGTCTTCATCGGAATAGACAAACACGCCCAGGTTATCGAACCTGGCCGCCTCCACAAACTGGCACAGCTGGTCGAAATCCTCGCGGGTTTCGCCGGGAAAGCCCACGATGAAGCTGGTACGGATGGCCACGCCGGGAATCGTGCGCCGGATTCGCTCGATCAGCTTCAGGAAAATCTCGCCCGAGCCGCCCCGCTTCATGCGTTTCAACACGGCCGCGCTCGAGTGCTGCAGCGGCATGTCGATGTATTTGGTCAGGGAGTCGTGAGCGGCGATGGTGTCGAGCAGCCGCTGGGTAACCTTATTGGGATAGGCGTAAAGGAAGCGGATCCATTTTTCGCGTTGTGTGGGAATGCGGGCGAGCCGGCTGAGCAGGTCCGCCAGACCATCTTTCAGGCCGAGATCCTCGCCGTAGCAGGTGGTATCCTGCCCGATCAGGTTCAATTCGCGTACCCCCTGCTCCAGCAGGCGGGTGGCTTCGGCGATCACTGATTCGAAGCGGCGGCTGCGGAACTTGCCGCGATACTGCGGGATGACGCAAAAGGTGCAGGGGTGGTCGCAGCCTTCGGCGATCTTGATGTAGGCGTAATGGCTGGGCGTGGCCAGCACGCGCGGGGTCAGATCGTGATAAAGATAGGCTTCGAGCGGATTCGAGTCCACCGGCGTGCCTTCGCACAAAGCCACGATGCGCTCCAGCTCATTGGTGCCGACAATGGCGTCCACTTCCGGCATTTCCTTGCGGATGTCGCCCCGGTAGCGCTCCACCAGGCAGCCGGCCACGATCAGGCGCCTGACGCGGCCCACCTTCTTGTATTCCGCCATTTCCAGGATGGTGTCGACGGATTCCTTCTTGGCGGGGTCGATGAAGCTGCAGGTATTCACCACCAGGCAATCGGCCTGGTCGGGGTGCGGAGTCAACTCATGGCCCTTGGCCACCAGTTGCCCCATCATGATTTCGCTGTCCACCAGGTTCTTGGGACAGCCCAAGCTGACAAAGCCGACTTTCAAAGAGTGTACCTATTTGAATTAAAGGAGTGCTGGTCCCAGGATAGCAGGCTGGGTGGGGAGCGAGCATGATTTGCCGACGAGCGCGGCTCGCCCCGTAGATCCCCGACCGTCTTCCGCCAGAGAGGCCCTCGGCTCAAGTCAGGCCGTCCCTCTTCGGCCCGCCCCATGGTCCTCTGTGACAGCATGGGGCGTGCTGAATGGCTCAACTGCCTCGAGGCGGCTGCGATACTCCACGCGGCTGGTCGGCAAGCTTTCCGGATATTTCTCCTTCAGAAACTCGATCAACTTCTCGCGCACGTAACAACGGAGGTCCCATGCTTTGGACGAGTCGGACGCGCTTGCCAGGGCGCGGACCTGAATGGTGCGCTCCGAGGCGTCGCTGACCTGAAGCACGCACACCTTTTGGTCCCATAGGGGCGTGGATTTCAGCACGCGGCCGAATTCCTGACGAAGTTCTTCTATGGGCGCGCGGTAATCGCAGTAGAGGTACACGTAGGCGAGCAAGTCGGCAGTGCGCCTGGTCCAGTTTTGAAAAACATGGTCGATGAAGTAGGATAAGGGCACGACCAGCCGCCGAAGATCCCAGGTGCGTACCACCACATAGGTCGTCAGGATTTCCTCGATCCAACCCCAATCCCCTTCGACAATCACCACGTCTTCGAGGTGGATCGGGCCGGTGAGCGCGATCTGCAACCCGGCAATCAGGTTAGAAAGCGTCGATTTCATCGCCATCCCAATCACGAGGCCTGCCAATCCGGCCGACGCCAGGATACTGGTACCGAGCTGCCTTACCTCGGGAAAGGTCATCAACATGACGCCGGCGGTGATCACCACGACAACGATATTGAGAACTCGCTGCAGCACGATGATCTGGGTGCGGACCCGGCGCGCCACGAGATTGTCGCTGATGTCGACGCGGTACCTGGCATAGGCCGTATCGGCCGCCACCCCGGTAACCAGAATCACCGCCCAGGCGGTTGCCGCGATAGCTCCCAGGCCGACGGCTTGCCGAAGGGCCTGCACCAGTTCCCATCGTACCGGCAGAGCCGGCAGGGCCAGAATCATTCCGACCAGTGGGAAAATCCAGCGTGTGGGGCCTTCGGCACGCCGCGCTAGCGAATTGTAGATCACGTTGCCTGTGCGACTTGCCACCCGTTTCGCCAGACGGAAGAGAGCCTGATGCGCGATCAGTGCCAGCAACACCGAGCCGGCCAGAATGCCGGACGGCCACAGCCACACTTTCGAGTTCGCCCAGAGACTTGCCACAATCCCACCCCTCGCAAAAGGAATCGCCTGCGCATGAAGATCCGGCGGCGCGCCGGTCCCCTCTACCTTTCAATTTACCCGTGTGCGGGCGCGAATCCGCAGGGCCGCGGGCCGTCGGCGGTATCGTGGATCACGAAAGTGGAGGGCACCATCAACCGGGCTGGTGGCCGGCCGGCGGCACGGTGATGGTCAATTTGCCGTGATGGATGCCCTTGGCGGCGATCAGTTTGTCGGCGATTTCGCGAATGTCCCCGGCCTTGCCTTCGAGCACCAGCACTTCCAGGCAATTGGAATGATCGAGGTGAACGTGGAGGGTACTGACGATCTGATGGTGATGTTCGTGCTGCATCCCGGTGAGACGGTCGCTCAACTGGCGGACGTGGTGATCGTAGACCAGGGTCAGCGTGCCGACGACCTGTTGGTTTGGATAGGCGGCTTTTTCCTGAATCAGACCGTCGCGAATCAGGTCCCGAAAGGCCTCCGAGCGGTTGGCATAACCGCGCTGGGCAATGGAGCGGTCAAATTGCTCCAAAAGATCCGCCGGAATGGCGACGCCGATGCGCGAAAGCTCGCCGGAGGATTTGGAAGAGGCGCTCATGGCATTTTCAAAATACCGCACTTCACCCCTTTTGGTGGCTGTGTATTCGCCATAGTCTCTACCCGATTGTGAGCGGGTACTGGATGTGCTAGACTTCGGCTACGATTTTGGAGGTTCGAGCTATTGCCGGCCGTAACGGGAATTCGGGCGACTTTGCTTATCCTCTGTTGCAGTTTGACCTTTCCGGCAGCAGGCGCCGAACCCATCGCCGGCAGTGTCAAGACGCTCCATGGCGGCGTGGTTGTCCGGCGTGGAGGCCAGACGATTCCCGCGCACGAAGGCATGCATCTTCTGGTCGACGATATTCTTCAGACGGCCGCGGATGGCCGGTTGGGCGCAATTCTGCAGGATGGCACGGGAATCGGCCTCGGACCGAATACAGAACTGAAGATCGACAGTTTCGTATATGAGCCGGCCGGCGGCAAACTTGGCTTGGTTCTGCGGCTTGCCAAAGGGCTGCTCGCCTATTTTTCCGGTGGAATCGCCCGGCTAGCGCCTGGGTCGGTGACCGTGGAAACTCCCGTCGGTGTGATCGGCCTTCGAGGCACTCACATGGCAGTCTCGATCGGAGGGACCTAGGAGGCTCGATGCCAAACAGGTTCATTTCGCTTGGCGCGCTCTGCCTGACCCTGTTTGTCTTCGGATGTGCGCCCAAGCGCGCTCCCGCGCCGCCCGCGCCGCCGGTCGCGCTGAATGTGTTTGTACTGCTGCCGGAACCCACCGGGGAATCGAGCGCCATAGTCGTCCGGAACCAGGCTGGCGCCCAGGAGTTGAGCCAACCGTATCAAGCCGTTCGAGTGGAGCGTAACGACCTCCAGCCCAGCCCTCCCTACACTCTCAGCCAGGCTGAGGTGGCGCGCCTTTTCGGGGCCGCGATCGATGTCCTTCCCGCGCCGGAGGCGGTATTTGTTCTCCACTTCGAAGAGGGTAGCGACACATTGAATGCCGAATCCCAGGCGATGATTCCAGAGATCGTGAATGCCATCCGCGATCGCCATTCTACCGCCATCAGCGTGACGGGCCACACCGATACGACGGCCGATCCGCAATTCAACTACCAGCTCGGGCTCAGGCGCGCGCAAGGCGTGGCGGACATTCTGAAACTCCGGGGCGTGAATGAGTCCGAGTTGTTCGTCTCATCCCATGGGGACGCCGACCTGCTGGTGAAAACAGCCCGCGGCGTGGCCGAAGCCGGGAACCGCCGCGTCGAGGTTATCGTTCACTAGGAACCGGCCAATGCGCATCATTGTGGCAGGGTCTGCGGTCCTCCTAATCGTGCTGGGCACGTTGCTGGTGCGTCCTCCACTGATCGATGGCCTGGAGTTGAAGGTTACCGACGTGCTGACCGGACTGGCGGGTCCGGGGCGCCAGTCGGGGCGAGTCGTAATCGTCGAAATCGACGAGAAGAGTCTGGACCGGTACGGCCGCTGGCCGTGGCCAAGAGGACTGGTCGGACAGCTCTCACGGAGCATTCTGGATCAAGGGGCCGCGACCGTTGCCCTCGACATGATGTTTCCCCAGGAGGAGGGTGCCGGTGATCGGCTCCTGGCGGATGCCATCTCCGGCAAGCCTGTGATTGCCGGATACACCCTGAGATTCGGCGCCAGCGATGGGGATTCGTCCCCCTGTCCGGTTCCATCGCTGCCGCTCGCGGTGACCGGCCCGATGGAGTCGATAGGTGAGGCATTCTTCCACGCGACCGGCGCCATCTGCGGTGTAACCGCAATCTCGAGTGCCGAGGCCGGTAGCGGATTTCTGAACGCCGCTCCCGACCGTGACGGCGTGATGAGGCGCGTCCCATTGGTGATCGAATACGGCCATCGGCTCTATCCGAGCCTGGCTCTGGCGACCGTGGTTCTCGACCGGCACGTCGCCGCGATGCAAGTCGCTATCGACCGGTGGGGTGCGTGGCGGATGCGTCTCGATAGCCGGCTGATTCCGCTCGAAGGAAGAACCTCCCTACGCATGCGATTCCGCGGCAAACACCGGCAGTTTCGGTATGTATCCGCGGCCGACGTACTGAACGCCGGCGCGCCCGAGGGGTCGCTCCGAGGCAAAATCGCCATCGTCGGCGGGTCGGCGGCAGGAGTGGATAATCCAGTCGTGACGGCCCTGGACCCGCTGTTCCCGAATGTCGAAATCCAGGCCACGGCGATCGATAACCTGCTCGAAGGCGATTCGTCGCGGCGCCCCGGCGATGCGCGGTTTTGGGAGCTGGCATTGGCGCTGCTGGCGGGATCGATCACCGCTCTCATCTTTACGCGGCCTCATTTCCTTTGGGGTGCCGTAGCCGGGGCCGTCCTTGTTGCCGGAGTTTGGGCGGGCTGCGCCGCGGTAGTTTCATCCATTGGAATGCTGTTTTCCCCATTGCCGGCAACCGCGGTAGTGGCCTGCGAGCTGCCAGTGCTCATCCTGTTCAACTATCTGCGGGAGAAGGCGAGCGCCGGCCGGACCCAGAAGCAACTGGTGTCGACCGCACAACGGTCGCGGGATGCCTTGCGGGAAAGCGAGTCCCGGTACCAGAGACTAGTGGAGAACGTAAACGACGCCATTATCGTGGACGACGTGGAGGGCCGGCTGGTGTTTGCCAACCGCCGCTTCCGGGAGTGGTTCGGATTGCGCGACGCGGATTCGCGCGATGTCGTCCTGGAGGATTTCGTGGCTCCGGAATGGCGCACGGAATTGCGCGGATGCCACGACCGCCGGATGCGCGGCGAAACCGTGCCCGACCATTTCGAATTCGAAGGCATCCGGGCGGATGGCACCCGTGTCTGGATCGAGGCGCTGGTCACGTTGATCGAGGAGGACGGACGAATCATCGGGAGCCAGGCGGCGCTGCGCGATACCACAGAGCGAAAACGGATGGAGGCGCAGTACCTGCAGGCGCAGAAGATGGAGTCGGTTGGGCGCCTGGCTGGAGGGGTGGCGCATGATTTTAATAATCTGCTGACCATCATCAACGGCTACAGCAGAATGCTGGTGGACGCGCTGGACCCAGGCTCGCCGCTACGGGAACCGCTGGAAGAGATCGGCCGCGCCGGAGAGCGGGCCGCGGGACTTACGCAGCAGCTTCTGGCTTTCAGCCGTAAACAGATACTGCAACCGCGCGTCCTCGATTTGAACGGGGTAGTGGACGATATGAAGCCCATGCTGGCGCGCCTGATGGGTGAAGACGTGGAGGTGCGGGTTAGGGTGCACCCGGAAGCCGCCACCATCCATGCCGACCAGCATCAATTGGAGCAGGTGGTGATGAACCTGGCGGTGAACTCGCGCGACGCCATGCCACGAGGTGGCAAGTTCCGGATCGAGACGAGCGTTGTGCAATGGGGAGAAGCCGAGGTGCGGGGGCATCCCGGGGCGCGGGCCGGCTGGTACGTGGTACTGGCGGTGAGCGACGATGGCGAGGGCATGAACGAAGAGACGCGGCGGCGCATGTTCGAACCGTTCTTCACCACCAAGAGAGTCGGCAAAGGGACCGGGCTTGGGCTATCGATGGTGCAAGGCATTGTGGAGCAGAGCGGCGGCTATATCGAAGTCCGGAGTGCGCCGGGCATCGAAACGACATTCAGCATCTACCTGCCCATGGTGCAGGATGCCCAAGCCGATGGTGAGAAGCCGGAACCGGCGACTGCGACTGGCGGCCACGAGACCGTATTGGTAGTGGAGGACCAAGCGGAGGTTCGGAGGTATGCGGCGGTTGCGCTGACGGCCTACGGCTATAGGGTGGTGCAGGCGGAGACCGCGGCTGAGGCTCTGCTCATCTGCAATCGGGAGCGCGAGCGCATCGACCTGGTCTTGACCGACGTGGTGATGCCCAACTTGAGCGGCGGGGAACTGGCTGGCCGGCTGCGGGAGAGATGGCCCAATATTAAGGTGCTGTTCATGTCGGGCTACGCCGGCGACACCATCCTGCATCACGCGGTTTTGGACGATGGCGCGGAGCTTATTCAGAAACCGTTCAGTCCCGACCAGTTGGCGGCTAGAGTGCGCAAGGTTCTAGCCGCGTGAGCCTTGGCCACCCGCCGTTGTGTGTGGTTTTGTAAAGCCGGCAACGCGCGGTTAGAGGCCTCCATCTAAGTTAGTGGAAGGAGTTCCCGATGATGAGAATGAACTGGAGAGATTGGCGAACTTCCGGCCGGATTGCGGGCCTGATAGCGCTGAGTGCACTGGTGGCCGTGGCGCAAACGCGGCCGGTGGCGCGGCCGGGTTCGCTGAACTACGTGGAGGGTCTGGTGACCCTGAACGGGCAACCGGTTAACCGGGATGCCATCGGCAGGCGCGAAATGGCAAGCGGGCAGGTGTTGGCCACCACCGACGGCCGGGCCGAAGTGCTGCTGACGCCGGGCGTGTTTCTCCGCCTGGATCATAATAGCGCCGTGCGCATGGTTTCACCCGATCTCACCGACACGGTAGTAGAACTTATGAACGGCAGAGCTATGATCGAGGCCGACTGGGTAACAAAAGAAAACCACATCGAAATCGATACCAAGGGCGCCCAGGTTGCGATCGAGAAGAATGGGCTGTATGAGGTGAATGCCGATAAGGGTACGGTTGCCACTTTCGACGGCAAGCCGACAGTGATGGTGGACGAGCACAGCGTGGACGTCGGCAGAGGCAAGCTGTTGGCGCTGGCGAACAACCCGAAGTTCAAGACCGAAGGGTTCGACCGCAACGGCAGCGACACACTGTATGCCTGGAGCCGGCTACGTTCCCAGTACATGGCACAGGCCAGCGCGGAATCGGGCCGCATGGTGTTAGTAGGCGGACCCTACGCATTCGCAGGTCCGGGCTGGTTTTGGAATCCCTGGTATGACGGCTGGGCGTTTCTGCCGGGAACGGGTTATCTGTACAGCCCGTTCGGCTTCGCGTTCTACTCGCCCCTCTACTGGCACGGATACTATGGCGGCCCGTACGCTTTCGGCGGCTATGGTTTCCGTGGCGGATTCGGCGGTTTCCACGGAGGCCGGCGGTAAAGGTCTGTCGGGAGAATGAGTGTGAAACCGTCTCCCGGGAAACTATAAGAAAATCACTGGTCGCAGGCGGAACCGCCTGCGCCACCAAAGTGGTTGCTTAGGGCAGGCTATAATGGCCTGCCCTTTTTTGGGTTGGGCGTTATTCCGCGTCGGCGCCGGACTTCTTGCGAATCTTGATGTTCAGGCGTTTGATTTTCTGGTTCAGGGTGGAAAGGGGAACGTTCAGGCTTTCGGCGGCTTCGGTCTGGCTCCAGCCGCACTGCTCCAGGCGTTCCAGGATTACGCGGCGTTCGTAATCGTTCACGATCTCATACAGGTTGGCATCGGGCCCGATGGGCGTTCCTTCGCTACGCGGCGGGCGTACCCCGTTGGCTTGCAGCAGGGAATCCGGCAGCACGTCGATGGGGACGGCGGAATCGGTGGCCAGAACCACGGCCCGCTCCACCACGTTTTCCAGCTCGCGCACGTTGCCCGGCCAGGAGTGTTCCATCAGCACCTGCAGCGCTTCGGGCTGAAAGCGCAGCATGGAGCGGCCGGAGGGGTCCAGGAACTTGGTGTTTTCGCGACAGTATATGTTGAAGAAGTGGTCCACCAACGGCGGGATGTCTTCCTTGCGGTCGCGCAGCGGCGGCAGGGCGATGTTGATCACGTTGAGCCGGTAGTAGAGGTCCTCGCGGAACTTGCCATCCCTGACGAGTTGGTGCAGGTCGGCATTGGTGGCGGCGATAATCCGCACGTCCACCTTGATGGGATCGGTGGACCCCAGCGGGGTGAACTCCTTCTCCTGAATGACGCGCAGCAGTTTGATCTGGGTTTCGGCGCCGATGGTGCCGATCTCGTCGAAGAAAATGGTGCCGTGGTCGGCGACTTCGAAATATCCCTTCTTGGTCTGAATGGCGCTGGTAAAGGCGCCGCGCACGTGACCGAACAAGGTGGATTCCAGCAGGTCCGGCGGCAGCGATCCGCTATTGACGGCCACAAACATCCGGTCGCTGCGCGGCGAATTGGCGTGGATGGCCTTGGCGACGAGTTCCTTGCCGGTGCCGGTATCGCCTGTGATCAGGATGGTGGAGCGGCTGGAGGCAACCTGCGCCACCAGGTCCAGTTTCCTGACCATGCTCTCGCTCTTGCCAATGATGTTGGGGAAACTGTAGCGCTGCTGCAGGGCGCGTTTGAGATGGGTATTCTCGTACTCCAGGCGCCGGGCCGCGATCATGCGATCGATCTCGATGATGAGCTTTTCGTTGTCCCAGGGCTTGGAGAAATAATCGTTGGCGCCCAGCTTGAGCGCCTTCACGGCGGCTTCCACGGAGCCGTAGGCCGTGATCATGAAGATGGGGGTCTCTCGGTCGTGGGTGCGCACGTCCGCCAGAACCTCCATGCCCGAACGGTCGGGCATCATCAGATCGAGAAGCACCAGGTCGTAGCCGTGCGACTCCATGCGCCGGAGGCCTTCGTTGGCGCCCGAAGCGCACTCCACCTGGTAGCCGGCTTCGCTCAGAAGCATCTCCAGGCTTTCGCGAATGTCCGGCTCGTCGTCTATTACCAGCACGCGGCCTTTAGCGGCCACTGCAATGGAAGGACCCATCGTTTCAGGCGGCATTCACCGGTTTCCTCTGGGCATTTTTCGATAGCGGTATTTCCAGCAGGAAGCGGGCGCCGCCGCCGGGGCGATTGACGGCTTCAATCGAGCCGCCATGTTCGTGCACGATGC
Source organism: Bryobacteraceae bacterium (assembly GCA_049509915.1). Classification (GTDB taxonomy): domain Bacteria; phylum Acidobacteriota; class Terriglobia; order Bryobacterales; family Bryobacteraceae; genus JBEKYD01. Next base: position 14,504 of record JBEKZL010000050.1, read on the forward strand.
CGTAGCTCACCGACAAGCCCAGGCCGGTGCCCTGGCGGGCGCCCTTGGTGGTGAAGAAGGGATCGTAGATGCGGCTCAAATTCTCCGGCGCAATGCCGCCGCCGGTATCGGAGATTTCGGCGCGCGCGCGGCCGTCCTCCTGCCATACCCGGACTGCCAGCGTTCCGCCGCCGGCCATGGCGTCGCGTGCGTTGAGGAACAGGTTCAGGAACACCTGCTGCAGCTTGCCGGCGTTGCCGTAGACAGGATCAAGGTCGGGAGCGTAATCGGTCGAGACCCGGATGCCCGATTTCTGCAGCTGATGCTCCAGCATGGACAAGGTTTCCTGGGCCACCCGCTCCAGCTTCACCTGGTCGAAGGCGGTCGTCGAAGTGCGCGAAAAGTTGAGCAGCGAGTTGACGATTTCGCTGGCGCGGAAGGTCTGCTTGGCGATCTTGTCGAGCAGCAGGGACTTTTTTTCGTCGTCGGCCACCTGTTTGGCCAGCATCTGGGCATAGGTGGAAATCACCGCCAGGGGTGTATTGACTTCGTGCGCCACGCCGGCGGCGAGCAAGCCAATGCTGGACAGCTTGTCGGCCTGAACCAGGCGCTGCTCCAGTTCGGCGCGGTCGGTGACGTCGTCGAAAATGATCAGGCGGCCGATCTGTTCCTGGTCTTTCGAAACCAGCGGGGCAATGGCGATATTAAGGGTGGCTTCGCGGGTGGGGTGGGCGCCGTGGCCGTTGCCGTTACCGTTCGAGGCTTCGTCCAGCCTGGCGGCGAACTTCCAGACGAATTTGTAAATGTGGTGAATGCCGGTCTGGCCGCGCACCCGGTCGAACTGATCGGCCAGGCCAGCGGGGAACAACTCCCGCAAGGTCCGTCCCAGAGCGCGCTCGCGGGGCACGCCGCTGACCAGCTCGATCTGGGTATTCCAGCTCTCCACGCGGTCGTCCAGGTCGGCGGCCAGAATGCCGACGTTGATGGATTCCACGATATTCTCGCTGAATTCCTTGAGCCGCTCGTATTCTTCCACCTTGCGCTGCAGGGAGCGGTACAGGGCGGCATTTTCCAGAGCGATGCCGACGTAGCCGGCCAGCGTGGTGAGCAACTCCACGTCGTCGCTCGACAGATAATCCCCGTCGCTGGTGCGGCTCAACCCCATGTAGGCGATCGTGCGGCCGCGCACCGAGCAGGGCAGATAATAGGTGAGATCCAGCTCGGCGATGGTGCGCCGCACCGTGGCCGGCCAGGATTGGGAGACGGCGTCCAACTGGTGGCTGGTGCGTTCGAAGAAAATGTAAGGCTCTGGCAGCTTCCAATTGAGAAAGCTCAGGTCCATGCCGTCGTAATCGAGCGGCGCCATGCCCAGGTTGTCGCCCATTGCCTTACGCAGGCGAAACACCTGGCCGCCGGTAGCATCCCCGCCTTCCTCGGCGAGGAAGAAGGCCAGATGGCGGAGGTTGAGAGTTTCCAGCAGGCGGTCTCCCACCAGCGCCAGCATCTTGTCGGCGTCGGATTCCGAGCTCAACTCGCGAGCGAACTCCACCAGAGTGCGCCGGTAGTCGTAGCGGTCGCTATAGAAATGGCGGTCCAGGCGCTCCTGGATCCAGGCCCGAATCGGCTGGAACAGGAAAGCCGTCAGCAGCATCACCGTCATTACCCCGGTATTGCCCAACGTGCTGAAGTAGACGTGTACCAGGCTACCCAGAGAAAAGACGATGGCGTAAAACGCTCCCACCACGCACACGGTCGCCAGGGTGTAAGCGTAGCCGCGCCGGAACAGGATATCCACGTCCATCAGCCGGTAGCGCACCATGGCGTAGGAAAGCGTGAGCGGCAGCAGCACCACCGTGAGCACCGCCATCTTCATGTACTCGTTGGGCAGCGCGCCCACCGCAAATGGCGCCGCGTACAGCGCGGCGAAGGGAAGGTAGCCGCAGAGGATGCCGTTGCGCAGCCATTTGAGCTGCTGGCGCACCGCGGTGTCTTCGGCTTTGCGGCGCGTGCCGCTGACCGCCAGCGCGCTGAGCAGATAGAGAGCGGTGGCAAACAGCACGCAGATCCGGTCCAGCAGCCAACGCAACTCGATCAGCGGAATCGCCAGCTCCAGTGCTCCGGAGCTGACCCCCGCATAGACCGCGATCAGCAGACCCGCGGGCAAATACAGCAGAGCCGGACGGATTTTTCCCCGAAGCCACCCAGGGGTCTCCGGAAACGTCAGGCAAAAATGCAGAAACACGGTGGGCGCGATCAGGCCCGCCGCCACATTGCCGTACAACACGATCTGGTCGAAGCTGTTGAGCTGGCCGGTGTAGTGGAATGCGAAGGCGATGAACGAGGTCAGGCACAGCACGTAAAAGTGCTGCGCCTTGTGCGCGCTGCCGCGGCGAAAATAAACAAATAAGCCGATCAGCAGGTAAAAGGCGCCCACCACATACTGATAGATCACCAGGCGGTCGAGCGGGACCTCCTCGGTGATCACTTTGAAGGGAGCGAGCTCGATGTCGCCGTGGGTGACCACGTAATCGGCCTTGATCCAGGTGCCGATCGAGGCCAGCACCTTGGGAACGTCCAGCGCCTTGCGGATGGGGAAAGTATTGATCGAAATCAGCCGATCGCCAGGGTGAATCCCGGCATTGGCGGCTCCGCTGCCGGCCTTTACGTAGAGAGCCTCGACATGGCCTGCCCGGTCCACCCAAATGGCGCCGTCCTCCGCCAGGCGGTTGAACCGCTGCTGTTGCTCGAAGTTGAAAACGGCGGCAATACCGGCGGCGAGCGTCAGTATGGTCAGCAACGCAGTGGACAGTTGGAACTTGAGTTCCTTCATGAATCCCGATACACAATTCCGCGACGCACTAGAACGATTGGACCAACAAGCACGTTTAGTGCCGCTGTTGAGGGCAAACTCTTCTTCCAGAGTAGTCTATGTTTCTTGGGGTTACCATTTTCCGCCGGCTCAGGCGATCCGTTTTTTCGGAGAATACACTATGCGTAAGTGTATCGGGGCGCTCTTTTTGGCCGAAATTTAGCCCCAGGGTACTGCCCCTCACCCCCAGTACTAACTTAGATCCCAAGTCGTCTGGTGCGTTTGAGCGGATGCTGTACAATAAGGGAGATGCAGCCGCAGCTTCCTGTGTTTTCCGCCAGTTGCGCAGCTCGGGCGGGGATGGACGGACACATAAAATTGGCTTTTAGGATCGTGGTTTTCATATTAGCGCTTGGAGCCGGGGTGAACCTGCGTGCATTTCAGGCGGCGCCAGCCCCAGCCGCGCCGGTGCCGGATCAAAAGCCGGCCGCGGAAGCTGGCCAGGCGTCCGACCCGGTCAGAATGGGAGCCGCCCCCGGCGGCGATAAAGTGGTGGGCGCCGCTCCGGTGGATCGAAAAACCTACACTATCGGAGCCGAGGACGTTCTGTCGATCATTATCTGGGGCAACCGGGAGATATCGGGCAATTACACCGTCCGGCCGGACGGCATGATCTCGGTTCCGCTGATTAAGGAGATCCAGGCTTCCGGCAAAACTCCGGGGCAACTGGAAGACACCATTGCGCAGGCCCTCAGAGACCGGAAGATGGTCATCGATCCAAATGTGACGGTGAGCGTGGGCGCGGTCCACAGCCGCAAATACTACATTCAGGGCGAAGTTAACAAGCCGGGCGCTTACGATCTCGCCGTACCCACCACCATTCTGGAAGGCCTGGTGAACGCGGGCGGGTTCCGCGATTTTGCCAAGCGGAGCAAGATCCGGATTCTGCGCGGCTCAAGCGAGCTGAAATTCAACTACGATCAGGTGATTCACGCCAAACACCTGGAGCAGAACGTGATGCTCGAACCGGGCGACCAGATTATCGTTCCCTGATCCGGCGCTGCCGGCGCAAGAAAGTTTCCTCATGGGTGTCACACAGAGTTACGTCAATATTTCCCGGCGTCAACCCGACGTCGAAGACTACATCGATATGTTGAGGCGGTATCGCTCCTGGATCATTGGGCCGATGTACGCAGGCCTGGTGATTGCGGTTGTGATCGCCTTCATCTGGCCGGATACATACGTCTCTTCGGCGCTGATGCGGATTACGCCGCAGCAGGTTTCCGAACACCTGGTGCCCAGCGAGCTGACGCAGCAGATGTCGGACCGTTTGGCGCAAATGGAGCAACAGATCCTGAGCCGGACGGACCTGGTGGAGTTGATTACCCGTCCCGCGCTCAACCTTTATCCGAAGGAGCGGGCGCAGAAGTCGCTCGAGGACATCGTGCAGGAGATGCGCGCGAAAGACATCAAGATCGCCATGTACGACGCCCCCGGGGCCAATTCGGACCGCCGTTTCGCCAGCGCCTTCCAGATTTCTTTCCGTTACAGCGACCGGTTCAAGGCGCAGGCGGTGGTGCGCGAGTTAGTGAGCAAGTTCACCGAACAGAACGAAAACGCCCAGGCCGACCAGATCCGCCTCACCACCAACTTCATGGACGACGAGTTGAAGCGGGCCAAGGCGCACCTGGACGAGTTGCAAGCACGGATGACGGCGTTCGAGATCGAAAACAACGGGCGCCTGCCCGACCAGTTCGCCGCCAACGTACAGGCCGCCAACACGGCCTCGATGGAGGCTTCCCGGATGGCTGACCAGCTCAACGCGGCGCAAACCCAGAAGCTGATGCTCGAGAACCAGTTGACCAATTACATCAACGATGAGAAATACGTCCAGAGCAACTCGGAGCGGACCATCAACGCGCCCAACCTGGCAGTGAAGAACCAGCAGTTGATTAACGTCGAATCCGAGTTGCAGCGGGCCAAGTCTCAGCTGGCTTCGATGCAGAAAATGTACGGGGAAAACTACCCCGACGTGAACCAGTTGAAAGCCAGCATCTCGTCGCTTGAGGGCCAGAAAGCGGAGCTCGAAAAGAGCCAGACCGAGCAGAATTCGGCTGCCCAGGCGGGGCCGGTGAAGGTGCAGGACCCGGGGGCGCAGGCCCAACTGGAAAACCTGCGCGACAACATCAGCTCGGTAAAGGTACGGATTCAGGCCGCCCAACTGGAGATCGAACGGTTGACCCAGGGGCAGGCGGAAATGAACAAGCGCGTGGCGGCGTTTCAGGCGCGTATCGACCAGGCGCCCTTGAACCAGCAGCAGTATGTACAGTTGAACCACGACCTGGCGCTGGCAAAGGACGATTACGACGAGAAGTCGAAGCGGCGCGATATGGCGCAGACGTCCCAGAACCTGACGGCGCACAAGGCGGGCGAGATGCTGGAACTGCTCGATCCGGCCGATCTGCCCGAGCAGCCGGTGGAACCGAACCGGCCACTGTTTGCCGCCGGCGGCACGGCCATCGGCCTGGTCCTGGGCCTGGTGCTGGCGGCGATCAAGGAGATGAAGGACACTTCTCTCAAGAACCTGAAAGACGTCAGGGCCTACACCAACCTGGCGGTGCTGTCCAGCATTCCATTGCTCGAGAATGCCCTGCTGGTGCGGCGGAAGCGACGGTTGTTCTGGCTCGCATGGTCCTGCGCTTTTGTGGTAGGCACCATCGCGGTTTCCAGCGCCATGTACTTCCGCTTTTTCGGCAGGAGCTAAGCATGGCGGAAGTTAACGCCAAGCGGATAATTTATACGGAGGAAAGATGAGTCGCGTTCACGATGCTTTACGCCGGGCCGAAGAAGCCAGCGGGATTCTCCCGGATCCGATGCCGGCGAACGGCGAGGGCAACTATCACGGCTACGGCAAGGGCGATCTGGGCGTGTTGCCCCCTCCCACGGCGGCGACACGGCTGAACTTGCAACCCAGCCTGCTTGCCGACGTCGAAGTCATACCCTTCAGCCCGGCGCCCGAGTCGCACCTGCTCGATCTCAACAAATCCCACGAGACCCCCGCCGAAGAGTTCCGTACCCTGCGAACCAGACTCAACCACCTGCAAACCTTGCAACCGTTGCACACCGTGGTCATGACCAGCCCCTCCCCGGCCGAAGGCAAGACCTTCACCGCGGTCAATCTGGCGCTGGCGCAAGCCCACCTGGCCGAAAGCCAGGTGCTGCTGGGGGATTTCGACCTGCGCCGGCCGATCATACACAATCTCTTCCAACTCGACCGCGCCCCCGGCTTCTCGGACTTCATTTTGGGGCAGTGTACGTTCGCCCAGGCGTTGCGCAAGCTGGAGGGCACCAACCTGTTCATCCTGCCGGCCGGAACGCCGGTCAAGAACCCCCTCGAGCTGCTCAATATGCGGCAGACCAGACTGCTGTTCGCCGATCTGCCACACCTGTTCCATTGGGCCATTTTCGACACGCCGCCGCTGCTGTTCTCCGCCGATGCCAACCTGCTCTCCACGCTGGCCGACGGAACCGTCCTGGTGGTTAAGATCGGCTCGACGACCTTCGACAATGTACAGCGGGCCATGCAGTCGCTGTGCGAGAACAACGTGCTCGGGATTGTCGCCAACGGCGCCCGCGCTTCCGAACTCTACAGCAAGTACACGTATTACTACTCCAAGACGGAATAATACCGCTCTTTACGGCGCGGCTCGATAAGTGAATGCAAGCACGCCGCAGGCGTAAACGAGATGGTATGCCCGCCAATACGGACAAGGTGAAAGTGATCACCCAGAGCGTCTGTGCGGCTTTCCATCGACTTCGCCCGCGCCCGGATCGCCGCCAGCTCGGCCTGCTCCTGTTCGCCACGGTGCCGGATCGGCGACAGAAGCTGCGGGTCCACCCACGCCAGCGTCTGCGCGTCGGTCCGGTCGTTCTTCTGCACAGCCGATCAGGGGAATTCCGAGCTGCGGCGCAGCGCATTCGCGAGACCTTGGCGCGGCCGGTGGAGCGGGCGCTGCCCCGCGGCGTCGTACTGGCAGGGGGTGCTCACCGTGCCCTGTCCCTCCGGCTGCGCATACTCGACTAAGCGCGCACCGCGCCCGCCTCAGCGCTGAATTTCATACCGCTTGAGCTTGTCGTACAGAGTGGACCGGTCGATGCCCAGGGCGGCGGCGGCTTCTTTTACGTTGCCGCTCTTGCGCTCCAGGGCCGCCACTATGGCCTGGCGCTCCAGATCCGCCAGGGGCAGGTCGGGCACCTGCCAGGGCTGGTTCCGTCCCATACTCCCTTCGAGCGAAGAGAAGTCGGACTCCTGCAGCTTGCCGTTCCGGCAGGTGACGATGGCGCGCTCGATGGCGTTCTCGAGCTCCCTCACATTCCCGGGCCAGTCGTAATCGAGCAGCAGTTTCATGGCGCCCTCGGAAATGCCGCTCACTTCCTTGCCCAGCTCGTGAGCGATCTTCTCCACGAAGTGCTCCACCAGCAGCGGGATATCTTCGCGCCGATCCCGCAGCGGCGGGATGCGGATCTCGATCACGTTCAACCGGTAGTAGAGATCGTCGCGGAATTTGCCTTCTGCCACCAACTGGGCCAGGTCCTTGTTGGTGGCGGCGATCACGCGCGCGTCCACCCGCACCTCTTCGCTTCCGCCCACCCGGTAGAAGCAGCGCTCCTGGAGCACGCGCAGCAGGTCTGCCTGCAACTTGGCGGAAATGTCGCCGATCTCGTCGAGAAAAATGGTGCCTCCGTTGGCCAATTCGAATTTGCCGCGGGTCTGCGTCCCAGCGCCGGTGAAGGCGCCTTTTTCATAACCGAACAGCTCGCTTTCGAGCAGGGTTTCGGTGAGGGCGGCGCAACTGACGGTGATGAAGGGCCGGGCGGCGCGGTCACCCGAGTAATGAATGGCTCGGGCCACCAGTTCCTTGCCGGTGCCGCTGGCGCCGCGAATCAGTACCGTGCTCCGCAGGCTGGCAATATCGCGTGCCAGGCTGAGGATCTCCTCCATGCGGGCGTTCTTGGTAATCAGGTCGTGATGGTGGTACTGGCGGCTGATCTTCTTGCGCAGGATGGCGTTCTCGCGCTGCAGCTTTTTGAGCTTGAGGATGCGCGAGACCAGCAGCGAGATCTCCTGCGGGTTGCACGGCTTGACGATGTACTCCTGCGCCCCTTCCTTCATCGCCTGGATGGCCGTATCGACGGTGGCGTAGGCGGTGATGATGATGATGGACGCCTCCGGGCGGAGCCGCCGGATCTCCATCATGGTATCGATGCCGTCCATGCCGCCGGGCATTTTCAGGTCGATGAAGTAAATGGCGTAGTCGGCCGCCTGGGCCAGCTCGACCGCCTTGCGCCCGTTGGGAGCGGTATCGACCCGGTAGCCGTCTTCGCGAAGCCACGCGGCCATGGATTCGCACATCACTTCTTCGTCGTCCACGATCAGGATGTGCCAGATGTTTTTCATGACTGTTCTCCGTCCAGCGCGGCAAACCGGCCCACCAGATGGGCGCCGCAGCGCGCACAGTAGCGTCCCCCTTTGGCGTCCACCAGCACGATATCGGTGGAAAGGCTCATCGAGCACCTCGTGTCGCTGCAATGCGTAAGGCCGAAGGTGTGTCCCAGCTCATGCAACGCCTCCTTGGCGGCGCGCTCGCGGAGCAGGGCCTCGTCGGCGGGTAAGCCATAGAACTCCTGGCGCAAGCGGCACAGTGAAACCACCGCTACCGGCCCATCGAGCTGCGCCTGGCCGAACAGAAAGGTAAGTACCGGGATGGCAAGATCCACCTCGGTGACGCCCAGGATGCGAGCGGTGTTGGCCGGCGCGGCCCGCGCCACGGCCTTCATGATTTCGACCGAATGGTACTGCCCGCGAGCCGGGTCGTATGCACCCTCCGGCATGGGCAGCGCCGGTAGCCGCGCCACCGGCAGCGGAAACCACTCGGCGGCCGCCGTCTCGATCCATTCGAGAGGCTTGGGCGGCACTCTTCCCACCGCTACCACGTAAAGCGCGGTCACACCACATGGCCCTGTGCTATCCCGGAGGCAACCGGCGGGACGCTTGGCTTCAGCGGCAGGGTCACGGTGAACGTCGTGCCCTGGTCGCGCCGGCTGATCACCTCCACTTCGCCGTCGTGGGCCTTGACGATACCGTAGAGCACGGCCAACCCCAGGCCAACGCCCTTCCCTTCCGGCTTGGTGGTGAAAAACGGATCGAAGATCTTGGATAGGTTCTCGGGCGCGATGCCCTCACCCGTATCCCGCACCCGCAACTCTACCCCGCTCCTGTCCGGGAGCGTGCCGGTCGTGACCGTCAGCTTTCCCCCGCACTTAGACTGCATCGCCTCGGCCGCGTTCAACGCCAGGTTTAGAATTACCTGCCGGATCTGCGAGGCGTCGCACAAAACCGGCGGCAAGTCGTCGGCCAGCTCCAGTACGGGCTCGACCTCGGTCAGTTTCAGCTTATGGCTCACCAACCCCATGGTAGTGCGGACCAGTTGGTTGAGGTCGGCGGAGGCGTGTTGCGGTTTCGAGCGCCGCGAAAAAGCCAGCAGGTCCGATACGATGCGCCCCACCCGCGCGGTCTCCGCCGAAATCTGTCCCAGATACTTCCGCACCTCGGCCTCGCGTCCTGGCGGAATGCCGCCGTTGCTCATGATGCGCTCGACCAACATGGACAGGTTGAGCACGCCGGACACGGGATTGTTGATTTCGTGCGCCACGCTGGCGGCAAGCTGCCCGAGGGAAGCCAGGCGATCGGATTGGAGGAGCTTGCGCTGCGCCGCATTCAACTGCCTGGTGCGCTCGTCGACTTTGGTTTCCAGCGTCTGCGCCATCTCGTTCAGCTCGGCGACGCTCTTTTTGACCCGTTCGCGCATGGCGTTGAATGAGTCCACCAGCTCGTCGAGTTCCTGGCTGCGATGGACGATTTCGATGGGACGATCGAGTTCCATGGCACTTACGTCCTTGGTGCCCTCGATCAGCTCGCGGATCGGTGTCGCCACAAAGCGCCGCGTAAAGAGGATCACGAAGGCCGCCCCAATGATCACCTCCACGCTGGTGGACAAGACCGCCTGCAGGGTCATGATTTGCGCCTGCTGCTCGACGGGGTCGAGCCGCAACGCGACATCCAGCACTCCCAGGACCTTCAAATTCCTGGGGTGAGCATGGCAGTCGGCGCTGGCGCAGGCCGCCTCGTTGTAAATCGGGGTGATCATGCTGAGCGTTTTGGCGCCCTCGGGAGACCGGGTGAAACGGACGCGCGACGCTTCCGGCGGCTTGCCGCGCGCCGGCACCGCATCGTGGCAACTGCGGCAGACCTCGCCGTGCACCTCTACCGTGCTCGGATGCTCGCGCGCATCGGTCGAAAACACCAGCTTCCCTTCCCGGTTGAACATGCGAATGCGGTCAATACCCTGCTTGTCGGCGATCACCCCCATGATCTGGTAGGCAGCCTCGCGGTGGTCATCGAGCATGGCGTGCCAGGTGGCGCTGGTGATACTGCGAGAGAGTTGGTCGGCGCCGATAACCATAGTTTCGACCTGACGGTTCTTCTGGGCCCGCAGGTTCAGGTAGCCGGTGAACCCGCTGATGACGACGATCAGCACCGTCAGGGAGAAAATAAGCTTCGGGCCGAGCCGGTGAGGCATGATGGCAATTTCTCTTTTGGAGATCTTTAACTCCTATTATAAGGAAGAACCGCCGAGAAATCCAACATGACGCCGGAAACGCCGACAAAACGGCGGAGGGGGTGGGCTGGCCTCAGACCCGGTAAGTGTCGGCGCGCCAGTTACGGACGGCCTGCTTGATGGCGTCCGGCGGCAGGCTTTCCGCCGTGGCTTTTTCGGCTAACGGCACGAATTCGCTATCGGCGGCGAAACGCAGGGCGATGACTTGCCGAATGGACAAACGAGGGTCGAGTAATTTGCCGGTGAGAACGAAATGCCGCAAGTTCTCCTCGGCGCGGATGGCGCGGTCCTGAGCTCTTAGGGCGAACATGCGGCTAAACAAAACCGCGAGAATGGCGCAGAAACTCAGCACCACGATGAGGGCTGCGCTGTAGAACCGCTCGTGATCGCCCCATGACTTGTAAAGGTTCACAACCGAACCGATCAGCGTCAACAGCAGCACGGGCAACAGGAAGAAGTGGAACGCCGGCACGGTTTGCCGGTGGTTGGAATAGTTCTGTTCGGGCAATGGAAGGCTCTCCTTTATATTAGGCTGGTCCAAAGAGAATTCTACGTCGAACCGGGCGCGGAGGAAAGGCGAATACGGAGGGCGCGGGCCAACGCTCGCATCGACTGCAGTTGGCGCCGCGTTTCTCCACGGGAGAGTCGATTCTTTCGACAGTCCTTTAATACGCTGATTCTATGAAACTTGGCGCAATTCAGGTCGGTGCACCGTTGCAGTATTCGACGACAGTCGACTGCTGTGTTTTACAACATCGCGTATCTGGTTGAAATACTTGATGATAAAAAGACCTCAAGGGCGGTAATTTGGTATCAACCGTGCCCTAGACAGAGACCAGAAAGGATGGAAGATTATGACAGTCATTCTGGTGCTTGCGACGTTCTTGGTTTTCGTGGTTGTGGATTGGGCGATCAATCGCGGTAAGGTTCATCATACCGTTACTGCGAAGGAAGCGGCTCCCGCAGTGGCGCCACAAGGAGATTTCGTCGCCGGATACCACACTCCCGGCCATATTTCCTATCATCCCGGCCATGGATGGATGGCACGTGAGCGCAAGAACGTGGTCCGCGTTGGCGCTAGTGAATTCGCGGCTGCCCTGGCGGGAAAGCTGGAAAGAGTCGAACTGCCGAAACGGGGACAATGGCTGCGGCAAGGGCAAAGGTTCTTGACGCTGTTCCGGAACGGGGAAAGCGTGGAGATGGTTTCGCCGGTCGAAGGCGAGGTCATCGAAGTCAACGTGGAAGTGGCCGAGCATCCGGGGTTGCTGCGGCAGGATCCCTATGGCGCCGGCTGGCTGGTATCGGTACACGTGCCGGACGAAGACAGCGTGACGCGTAACCTTATTCCCAAGAGCCTAGTGGCGGAATGGATGCGCGACGCCGTAGAACGCCTGTATGCCCGGCAACCGCGGTTGGCCGGGGCGTTTGCCGCCGACGGCGGGCGGCCGACAGACGACCTGTTGGCCGAGATCCCAGGCGCGAACTGGAAGCAGACTGCCCAGGAGTTCTTCCTCACTGAAAGCGGACCGGCCAGGTAACAGGCCGCTCCAACCATCCTTTGTAAACTGCCGGCCGCGGACGACGACGGCGTGCCTCGAATGGCATGCCCCGCTTTCGCGGCCGGCACTGTGTTTGGCTGTTTTATTTCCCTGGTTTGCAATCAAACTAGGATCGCCGTTTGGCGTCTTCCCGCAGGGCCCGGACCTGCGAATACCCGACTGCAGCCAGAATTGGCTACCCCCGGCCAAAATTTCCCTCTGTCTTCGCGTTGGCGGGGCGTGATGAGATGTGCGAGGCAAACGCCCGGAGGAGTCCTGACGTGGTTAAGTGAGAGTCCGCTCCACGAGAAAACTACTGCGCTTAGCCGAAACAAATAATCAGCGTTTTGCTAATTGCAACGGGAACGCCTCGAATTTCCCCCTGCAGAACCGTTGATTTATTCGACATGCATATCGTATTTTCCTGCGGCTCATTAAAGCACTGAATTGAAACGTCTTGAGGCTGTTAGCGCGATTTGGAGCGTAGGATAAATCGACATCTGTTGTTGTGGTGTTTTGCGACAGCGTGCATGTGCTTCAAATCCCAACAGATATACTGCAGAAAAAGACACCGTTTTGGTCATTGTCGTGCCCTATAGAGAAACCGAAAGGGTGCTTCATAAGGATAAAGCTCATGACAGTCATTTTGGTTCTCTCAACGTTCTTGGCTTTTGTGGTTATGGATTGGGCGCTGAACCGCGGTAAGGTTCTTCATACGGTTGGTGAAACACAGGCGATGCTGGTCCCCGTGTCACCGGCAGGTTTCGTCGCGGGATTCCACACTCCCGGCCATGTTTCCTATCATCCAGGCCATGGATGGATGGCGCGTGAGCGGAAGAACCTGGTGCGGGTGGGCGCCACTGAATTCGCGGCAGCGCTGGCGGGTAAGCTGGAAAGAGTCGAACTGCCGAAGCGCGGGCAATGGCTGCGGCAAGGACAGAGGTTTCTAACGTTGGTCCGAAACGGGGAAAGCGTCGAGATGGTTTCGCCGGTCGAAGGCGAGGTCGTCGAGGTCAATACGGAAGTGGCCGAGCATCCGGGTTTACTGCGGCAGGACCCTTATGGCGCCGGTTGGCTAGTCTCGGTGCACGTGCCGGACGAAGAGAGCGTGACGCGTAACCTGGTTCCCAAAAACCTGGTGGCGGAATGGATGCGGGATGCGGCGGAACGGTTGTATGCCCGGAAACCAGAGTTCGCCGGCGCGTTCGCCGCCGATGGCGGGCGCCCTACCGACGATCTGCTGGCCGAGATTCCAGGAGCAAACTGGAGGCAGACCGCCCAGGAATTCTTCCTCACCGACGGCGGACCGGCGAAATAACCGCTCTTTTCCCTCGTCTTCGTACTTATTTGTAAGTTTTTGCTACACTCTGCGGCAAAACTCTGCTAAAAAAGAGTTGAGGGTCCCAATATGCCCAGGGCCATTTTGTACGACAGTACCCTTTGCATCGACTGCAAAGCCTGCGAATCGGGCTGCGCCGAACGGTGGGGGTTGCCCTATAATGACCGGGTTGCCGCGGAAGAACACCTTTCGGCACATAAACTTACCGCGGTCGAGGCACACGGCGACCATTACTGCCGCCGCCTCTGCATGAACTGCCTCCAGCCGGCTTGCGTCTCGGTATGCCCGGTAGGGGCCCTGGAAAAGACGGCGATGGGCCCGGTCGTCTACGATAGCTCCAAGTGCATGGGCTGCCGGTACTGCATGCAGGCTTGCCCGTTCCAGGTTCCGACCTACGAATGGTCCAAGCGCCTGCCGCTCGTTCGCAAGTGCGACATGTGCTATGAGCGCCAGAGCCGGGGCAAGCAGACCGCCTGCGCCGAGGCGTGCCCGGTGGGCGCAACTGTCAATGGCGATCGCGACGAGCTGATCGCCGAGGCCCGCCGGCGTATCGCCGGTAAGCCGGACCAGTACTACAACCGAATCTATGGCTTGAAAGAAGTGGGCGGCACCTCGGTGCTGTTCCTGTCGGCAGTGCCTTTCGAACAGATCGGCCTGCGTACAAACGTTCCGCAGGAGCCGCTGCCGGAAACCACCTGGCGCGTGCTGGAGCTGCTGCCCGATGTCGTCTCCACCGGGTCGGTGCTGCTGGGCGGCATCTGGTGGATCACCAACCGCCGCGCTGAGGTGGCGCGGAAGGAAGGTGGGCGGAAATGAGCTTGAGGCTTCCCAAAATCACTTTCTGGCGCGTGGTTTTCGCTGCGATTTTGATAGCCGGGCTGTATGCCACATATCTGCGGGTGTTCTACGGCTTGGGCGGGTCCACCAATCTCAGCGATAAATTCCCCTGGGGGATTTGGATCGCCTTCGACGTTATGTGCGGAGTGGGCCTGGCGGCGGGCGGCTTCACCCTGGTGGCGATCGTTCATATCTTTGCCATCGAACGCTACAAGCCGGTGCTGCGGCCGGCCATTCTCACCTCCTTCCTGGGTTATCTTCTGGTGGTGGTCGGGTTGATATACGATCTGGGCCGCCCCTACAACCTGTGGCACCCGCTGGTGATGTGGAATCCCCACTCGGTGATGTTCGAAGTGGCTTGGTGCGTGACTCTGTACAGCACAGTACTGTTTCTGGAATTCCTCCCGGTGGTGTTCGAGAAATTCGAACTGCATAAACCGACGGAATGGATTCACCGCATCTCGGTGCCGCTCATGATCCTGGGCGTGCTGCTTTCGACCCTGCACCAGAGCTCGCTCGGCACGCTGTTTCTGATCGTCCCGGAAAAATTATACCCGCTCTGGTACAGCCCCATCCTGCCGCTGTTGTTTTTCGTTTCCGCCATCGCGGTGGGGCTGGCCATGACGATTTTCGAATCGTGGCACAGCAGCCGAGCGTTCGGCCGCGCGCTGGAACTGCCGTTGCTGGCGAGCCTGGGCCGGGTACTGGCGGTAGTGCTGAGCGTTTACCTGTGGATCCGCTTCCTCGATCTGAGCCACCGGCACGTATGGGACCTCGTGGCCCGCAACCGCATCGAAACCTGGCTGTTCGCACTCGAGATCGCCCTGATGCTGGTCCCCATGGTGCTGCTCTTCCAGTCCCGCATTCGCCGCGATCCCGGCATGCTATACGCCTGCGCGGTGATGGTGGTGTTCGGATTCATCGCCAACCGGCTGAACGTGGGAACCACCGGACTCGAGGCCGGGTCGGGCACGCATTACGTTCCCAAATGGAGCGAGATCGCGGTGACGCTTTCGATCGTCGCCTGCGGGTTCGCCGCCTTCCGCGCGATCGCCGGTTATTTCCCGATTTTCGAAGCGCACTCGCCTGAGGACGCGCGGGGAGAATTGGAAGAAACGGAGGAAGATTCCGTCGCCATAAGATGAACATGCGGGCGCAACTTCGCGTCGGGCTAGCCGCCAAGCTGGCGGTGTGTGTGATCGCCTCGACGGCCGCGTTCTTCACTCTGTTCGGTTTCCTCAACCTGCGCATGGAGCGGGCCCAGAGCGAAGACTTGGTGAGGCAGTCGGCGCAGCGCGTCACCGACGTGATCCTGCGCAGCACGCGTTACGAAATGCTGCGCAACGACCGCGAAGCGCTCTACAACGTCATTCAGGAACTGGGCAGCGAACCGGGCATTCAGCGCATCCGCATCTTCAACAAAGAGGGGCGGATCACGGTTTCCACCGACGCCAGGGAGCGCAACCTGGTGGTGGACAAAACCGCCGAGCAGTGCTTCGCCTGCCACTCGCAATCGGCCCCTTTGTCGAAGCTCAGCCGCCACGACCGCGCCCGCATCTTCAACGACCGCCAGGGCCACCGCGTGCTGGGCGTAATCCAGCCCATCGCCAACTCGGCGGAATGCTCCAGTGCTTCCTGCCATGTGCATCCTCCGGGGCAGACGGTGCTGGGAGTGGTGGACGCCGATCTCTCGCTTGCCACCGTGGACGCGCAGATGGCCGCGCACCAGGCGTCGCTCAAGTGGTTCCTGGCGGGGGCCATCGCGTTCGGGTGCATGGCCGCGATCCTGTTCATGTGGATCGTGGTCTACCGGCCGGTGAAGGCGCTGATTGCCGGCACGCACCGCGTGGCCGGCGGCGATTTGAATTACCGGCTGCCGGTGCCATCGGAAGACGAGTTGGGCGACCTGGCGCGATCTTTCAATCACATGACCGCCAAGGTGGCGGGGGTGCAGGGAGAGATCGAGGAACAGGTCCGGCGCAAGACGGCCGAGCTCGAGCGGGTTCACAAGACCCTGCTGAGCAACGAGAAAATGGCGTCGATCGGAAAGCTGGCGGCCACGGTGGCACACGAGATCAACAATCCCCTCTTCGGCATCCTGACTTACGCTCGGCTGGTGGCGCGCGAGTTGCAAAAGCTTGACTTTCCGCGCCGCGACGAGCTGGTCGAACAGTTGCAGATCATCGAGCACGAAAGCAAGCGCTGCGGCGACCTGGTCAAGAATCTGCTGACGTTCTCGCGCCAGGCGCCGAGCCATCGCGAGCCGAACGATCTGAACGCCATCGTGCGGCGCGCCGTGCTGCTGGTCAAGCACAAGCTGGACATGCAGAATATCGAACTGCGGGAGAACTTGGCGGCCAACCTGCCGCCGGTCGATTGCGACGGCAATCAAATCCAGCAGGTGGTGCTGGTGTTGCTGGTGAACGCGTCGGAAGCCATGCCCAAGGGCGGCACGATCGAAGT
>JBEKZL010000051.1:0-31123 GCA_049509915.1 Bryobacteraceae bacterium
ATCCCGGCCATCCTAAAACCCTTGTCCAGTCCCGTTCCCTCACCCTCTCAGGCTAGCCAACAGCCACATCTTCGAGAAAGCTCGCCTTTCGGGCAGGTTGTCGGATTCCTGCGCAGAGCCGATTTTGAACGTCGCCGCTAACCGAAATATGCCGATATTTTGCAGGCGCCCTCTCTTGGTTAAGCGCCCGCATCGCCCGCGAATAAGCAAGTGCCGCCGAATTGTGCGCTTCTGTGCGTCGGGTTTCCTGCTCGCAAGGCTCGGCCAAAGGGCGGACTATTGGAATCCATGCTCAGTCGAAGATGTGGACCAGACTTTCCAATGTGGGCCTTTCTGGATTCCCGTTTCGTCCCCCTGCTGCACTAAATCGGAACCGTCAGCACTGGACGACGGCCGAGTCGGATGACCCGATAGGTAGTGGAACCAAACAACGCAAGATCCAATGCGTGGCGTCCACGGACGCCCGTGACGATCACGTCTGACTCTGCCTCCGATGCGAATTGAAGGATTTCTGTGTGTGCCTTGCCGCGGCGCACCGCGAAGTGAGTTTTCTCGAAGGTGTCATTGGCAGGGGATATGAGCTCCCCAGGTTTTCTATTACTCCCGTCGTTTCTGTTTCGATCTTCTCCGAGTTAGATATCTCGACCAGTACGTGAAGGACGGTGACCTCAGCATCGTAGGCGTCCCCCAGTGACAGCGAATATTTCACGGCTTGCTCTGAGTGCCCTGAAAAATCAACGCAGCAAAGGATTTTCCGGACCCGAACGGAGCCACCCGTCACATCGCCCTTGCTCATCAATGGGGCTGTTTGACAGACGGCCAGTACGGGGCAGGAAGCGTTTCGCAAGACCCTCTCCGTAACCGAACCTAACATGAGGTGATCAAAGCCACGGCGGCCGTGGGTTCCCAGCACAATCATACTGACCGCACGATCTCGAGCCAAGGACAGAATTGCAACCGCCGCTATGCCTTCCTGGACGATGCGTTCAGGGTGAATGCCACCAGATCGAGTGGGAAACTGTCGCAGGTCACTCTGCCCATCGGCCATGAACTTCCGGCGAAAGTCCTCGTAGCCGTGTGGCGGGACAGAATAGTCGACGCAGGGATGCTGCCAACGATGTGCTGCACAACCAGTGTTGCTCGATAATGGTCCGCGACCGATTGATCGCTCGATCCTCAGTCCGGTATCCCAGACCAGCGGCAGATCTCCCGAGGTAAGCTCGACTGCCTTCCGCACGCAACCGCCGGATTTACAACCAGTGCCTCTGATGGATATGGGCTTCGCGGTCAAGTGCCCGCTCGCCTGGCACCGTATGCCTCAGATCCGGTTCTTGTACATCGGCTCGTACGTGTGCTCCACGCTTCTTTCAGACCCTCCGTCGCCGGAACGCCCTTGCGCTTCGCTACTACTTCACCTCCATCAGGTTGTAGAGGGGACCTTCACCCCCGAACTGTCGAACATGCCCGGCACGCCAAAAAGGCGGCGGGAGGTTTCTCCCGCCGCCGAAGGTGATTCAGGTTCTGGTAAGCCGAGGCCTACGGGACAATATTTAATACCACGGTGATGGTCTCGGTCGGCAGCGCCGCTGCTGTGGGCATGTCGCCCGTATCAGTTGCGGTGATGGTAGCCGAGTAGGTGTTTCCAACCGCGAAACCGGGCAGGGCGAGCAGGGCGCTGCTGTCGATTGCGACAGTGCCGCCGCTCGGGTCGACTGTGAAAATGCCGTCCGTGATGCTGCTTGCGCTCAAGGCGGTTCCCAACGAATCGGCGGTTAGCGCATACGAGACTCCCCCGACAGAGCCCGTGGCGGCCAGGGTTTCAGTGGGGAAACCAAGTGTGCCGGTCAACGCGCCAGCGGCCGTGTAAGCATAGCTGAGACCGCTGACCGAGTAGTAGATATTTGACGTCGTTTGAACATTGCTGTTGGTGGTGTCCACGAACGCCATCGCCGGCTGCACGTACATGTAGACGGTC
Organism: Bryobacteraceae bacterium; assembly: GCA_049509915.1. Classification (GTDB taxonomy): domain Bacteria; phylum Acidobacteriota; class Terriglobia; order Bryobacterales; family Bryobacteraceae; genus JBEKYD01. Next base: position 1,976 of record JBEKZL010000051.1, read on the forward strand.
TGGGTAAAGGTGCCAGTGGTGGGGGTCAGGTTGACCTGCACTTGTTTCACTCCACTATTCACGCCGGTTCCGGCGATGATATTTGTGGAGACGCTGGATACGGGTACGGAATAAATGTTGGTCGCCTCGGCGGCAGGTGTGGTGATGTTCGGCAGTTGGACGTCGACCTGGTACAGGCCGGCGATTGCGCCAGGAGCCCAGCCTTCATAGGTGGGTCCCGCTGCCTGGGGCGTGTTGGTGGGCACGGTTTCGACGACGTAATTGTTGCCGAGCGAAACTGCAAGGTAGTAGTTGTTGACCACGGAGTTGGGGTTGAAGCACGGAACCGTCTCTCCCGCGCCGAAGACCGTACTCGGTAACGTCAGGACGAAACCATCCAAGGTTGTTAGAGGCGACGACCAGACACTTTCGTACTCTGCCGGTGTGAGACAGTTGGCGGGGGGGGGCGCGACGCTGCCAGTGTTTGTGGCCAGGGTCCCCGGAGGTACGCCCAGTCCGGTCATGTAGATTTCAACATAATCGGAGATTCCAGGCGCCGGCCGGAGACGGGCTGGGTAACTAACATTGGCGACCTGACCGGCGTTGATTCCAGTGGCCAGTACGATGGCGCCATCGTTCGTGGAATCGACAATGAACACGCCAGGATCGGTGGCCGACGTAGTGAACGTATAGGCGGAGCTGGCGTTGGCTGCCAGGGTGGTGGCCGCAGCGCCGAATCGGACGTAGATGTCGTACAGTTTGGGCACGGTCAGGCCGCCCGGAACCACGGCATTGATCTGGTTATTGGTGGCGAATAACAGGGGGGCGGCGGAGCAGCTTGCGACGGTGGTGGTTGCGCTGCTGGGGTTGGCGCAGAACAAGACCTGGACCAGCCGCTGCGTGCCCGATGCATCCGGGGTGAGGAAGGTCGGATACGTGCCGGCGGCAGTTATCGTAGGATACAGGATTTGGCCGTTGGTGCAGCCCGTGCCGCCCGAAATGCAGAAGTTGTTACCGAAGATGCTGATGATGTCATAGGGCGCCAGGTTTCCGGCAGGAGAGAGGACTTGGTTGAAGGTGGAAGCGCTGGTGACGCCGCCGGGGGTGGTGATGACCGGGCCGGAGTTAATGGTAAGAGTAACGGTGCTGGTGGCGGTGCAGGGCGGAGCCACGCCACCGGGGTTGCAGACGCCGAGGGTCACCGCGTAATTGGCGGTGGTGGGCAGAAGCGCGTCAGTGGCGGTGGGTATCGTGACGGTCAGGTTAATGGTCGAGGAGTTCTGCACGCTCGCAACTATGTTGGCGTCGACCTTGTTCAGGCCGCCGCTAACGATGCCCACAAAAGTGGTCTGGAGATTCGAGGAACCGGCAATGAATCCAGCTCCATAAATGGTGACCGAGAAGGTCTCGCCGCCCGGGCCCTGGGGCAAGCTGGACGGGGTGATTCCGGTAATGGTGGCCGCCGAGGCCGGAGCCGGGTTGATGGTGACACTGAACAGGACCGCGGTGGTTTGCCCAGCGCCATTGAGGGACCAACCGATATCTACCGTGCTGGTTAGGCTGGAACCGGGTTGGGCGCCGGCAAAGTCCGCCGGGTTGAATGTGACAGCAATGGGTGTTCCCCAGGTATAGGCTATGCCACCCTGCGGGGAAACGGAGGCGCCAGCGTTATTCGAAACTAAAGAAGTACTAAACTCGATCGGTGTGCCGCTGGAAAGGACCATGATGGTCGGCGTTGGCAGCGGGGTTCCCAGGCTCCACGACAGATTCTGGGTGTTTCCACCTTGCACGCTGAGAGTCGGGGCTTGGGCTACCACCGTGAGGTTCACATACACGGTGGTGCTCTGATAACCCGCCACTTGGACCGCGACCTGGGCGGGATAAGTGCCGGGCATGAGCGAGTCGGCAACCTTGGTTGGCGTGAATGTCAGGGTTTGGCTCCCCCCCGCTGTAATCGCCAGCTGGGTGGGGCTGACCGTGGCCCATGCCGGCATGGTGGCCAGATTCACGGTGAAGAACACGCCCGAGGCGCCGAGAACCTGCAGAGTGGAGCTAGCGCCCACGAGGTTTTCCGAGTATCTGGTATAGGTCAAGGACAACGGGCTCGCCGACGAGCCACAGCCCGCCCCGCCACAGGTCGTCGTTTTGACGTTCACCGGGGAGGGACCGACCACGGCGATGGTTACATTTACCGTAATAGTTGCTGTGCTCAAGCCATTCGCGGTGCCAAATTTCACCACGGCACTGGTTTGGGTGCCTATAGCGCCGCTGCACCCTGTCGGCGATGCCTGTAGGGAAGCCTGGACTGTGCCTCCGTAAGGCACGGTGTAAGATGTGGCGCTAGCGCCCAGAACCAAAGCCGCCGGCAGGCTGGTGGGGCTGGCAGTCGATCCGCCAACGGCCGCTGTGCTGAGGTTGAAGGTTGTGGCTGGGGTGGTGTAGTTACCAGCGCTGTATACGCAGTTGACGGTCACCGAGCTGGGAGCGGTCAGCGGAGACGCAGCCGGGGTGGTTTCCGAGATGGTCACGGCACCAGCGGTGTAAGCCGCCGCATCCGATACGTTGTTGCCGAGGCCGCCGCCGGAAAGTTGGAAGTTAAATGTCGGCACGGAGTAGGATACCGCGGTGGCGGCTTTGGTCGGGGCGGCGAAGGTGCCGAGGCAGCCGGGAGCTGCCGTGACCGTGTAGGTGACCGTCGACACGCTGCCGGTGCCGCCATTATAGGCGAACGTGGCGCTCGCGGGAGAAGGCGTGGCTACCAGTGCGCTTGGAAGGTTTAGCGGCGATATGACGATATTGGCTGTCTTGTAAGCCGCGGTCCCACTTGTTGTGAGCGTGACCGTGAGCGTCGCGGACCCGCTGGGTCCGGTGGTAGTGTCGCACGCGATGTTGGGCTTGGCGCCCAAAGCTACGGACAGATATGGACCTGCCGCCTGTGCTGTACCCGTGCAAATGGCAAGCGCGGACACTGCTAATAATGCTCGATGTCGAACCATTCGTTTCTGATCCCTTTCGTTTTGAGACCCGCGCTTGAATGCCCGGGTGACATTCTTCATATCGGCGGGCGGGAGGGCGGCAGGAAGGCGGGAATAGTCGTCTAGGGTAAAACTTTGAAAAAATGGACTTTTGTACTCGGAGGAAAACGTGAATAGGCAGCAGTGTTTTCGCTTAGATCAAGCTCGGCTGGACTGTAGCACCGCCTGTCGAGCATGAGGACCGTTTGCGCGGGGCCGGGGGAACGCCGGCACGACTGCCGGTGCTGCAGGCTTGACAGCCCGCGCCACGGAGCAGCATAGGCGCAACCCACCCCAGGCCGGCCTGACGGCCGGCTGGCAGGCGGAACCGCTTGCCCCACCTGCCCACCCGATCTTGACAGCCGGCGCCGCGGAGCGGTTTAGGCGGCGTGGACCAATCGATCGACGGAAGCCACCAGATCGGCTGTATGAAAGGGTTTGCGCAGGACGCGGCAGCGACGAAACATCGCGGCCAAGCGGAGGTCCGGCATAGCGGCCACATAGAGGAGCGGCAGTTCGTCGGCAAACGCTAGAAAAAGGGAAGGTTGATTGGTGATCAGTACGCTCGGCAGGCGACCGCCTTCCAGCAAGGTCCGGCGGTAGTCCTGCGCGGCTGCCTGGGCATGGTAACCACTTCTGCCCAACAGGCCCTGAATTAGCTTTTGAATCTGCGGGTCCTCGACCACCACAATCGAGCAGGTTTCTGCGCGAAGGGGCTCGACGGGCTCGCACAACAGATCGCTCAAGTAAATCACCTACCACTATTCTGTTGGATCGAGCCGGAGGAAACAATCCCCCCAAAGGAGGCATTGAGGAGGGGAATTAGGGGTTATGGCCGGCTCCGGGAAGGCTACCCCTCCAGGATCTCGCACCAGCGGCCAAAGACGAGATTAGACAAGGCTTTCAGGCGGTCGGCGTGAGCCGAGGGAGGGGGAAGCACGTCCAATTCGCGGAGGTCGCCGCAGTTGGCATCCTGGCGGCACCAGTCGGCCACCATGGCGGGGGTTATTTCCAGGTGGAACTGGAGGCCCCAGGCGCGGCCGCCATAGCGGAATGCCTGCTGGCGGCAGGCTTCGGAGGAGGCCAGCGATACGGCCGCTTCGGGCAGATCGAAGGTTTCGCCGTGCCAGTGAAAGACGGTTTCCGGCCCGCTCAACCCATGGAAAAGCGAGTCCTGAGCCGCGGCCGGGGTGAACTGAATATCGAACCAGCCGATTTCCTTTCGCCCATTGGGGTAAACCCTGGCGCCCAGGGTCTTAGCGAGGAGCTGCGCGCCCAGGCACACGCCCAGGATGGCCAGGTTGCGATCGAGCGCCAGGGCGATCGCCCGCGATTCCCATGCCAGGTAATCGAGCGGATCGTTGGCCGACATGGGACCCCCCATGAAGATCATTCCGGCGTAACGGTCGAGCGAGGGCAAGGGCGCGGCGGGACGATACAGATCGGAGTAGTCGATGGAGATGCCGCGGGCGAGGAGAGCCGGTTCTATCCAGCCGAGAGATTCGAATTCGACGTGACGAAAGACGAGGACGCGCATGGGGAAAGAAAAGTAGCCACAGATAAACCCAGATAACGGAAAATAATTGGCTTACCGGTATTCGGCTGTTCGACTGTTCCTCAGACTCAGGTTCTTCGAGATTTGTCTGTGTTCATCTGTGTTCATCTGTGTTTATCTGTGGCTCAAACCTGGTTTTTCATTGCGTCCGGGTGGCCACCTGGAAATGGCTCAGGCCGTCGGCGTAGCGGGACACACCTTGAAACAGCGCCTCGGCGACTTTCTGGCGGTAGTCCGAGCGCCGCAAGAGGGCTTCCTCGCGAGCACTGGTCAGAAATCCGATTTCGGCCAAGACGGACGGCATGTCGGCGCCGATCAGCACCACGAACGGGGCGCGCTTGATGCCGCGGCTGTGCTCGGCCGGGAAGTTGCGCGCGGTGAGCTGGAACAGAGCGCTCTGAATGCGGGTGGCAAACTCGCGGGATTCCTCCAGCTTGTCGTGGAGACTAATTTTCTGAATCAGGTCGTGCAGCTCGGAGATGGACTTCTGGGAGCTGGCGTTTTCGCGCGCGGCCACGTCGAGCGCGTCGGGGGAATCGGAAAAGTTCAGGTAGTAGGTCTCGGTACCGACGATCCGCGGGACCGGCGAGGAATTGCCGTGAATGGAAAGGAACAGGTCGGCCTTCTTTTCGTTGGCCAGGGTGGCGCGGGCTTCGAGCGGCACGTAGCTGTCGTCTGTGCGGGTGTAAATCACCTGCGTTCCCAGCTTGTCTTCGATCAGCTTCCCCAGACGCAGGGAGATGTCGAGGACGACGTCTTTCTCGAGCAGGCCGCTGGGACCGTGGGTACCCTGGTCGTAGCCGCCATGGCCGGGATCGATCGCCACGCGGGAAATTTTCAGTCCGAGGGTGCGCACCAACGAAGTATCGCCATCGACGGTGCGGCGCGCGGCTTTGGCCGTTTCCGAAAATGGCAGCGCGGAGGAAGGGGAGCTGGCGAGCGCCCGTCCGATCGGCGGCGGGCGGGGCACCCAAACGAGCGGAGGCGCAAGCTGCTGCGCGGATGCCGTTTCCGGGTGAATCGCGGGGGGGCTCGGCAGAGTGACGTTGGAAGGCGGCGCGAGCTTCAGCGATATCGGGTTTGGCATTGGCCAATCGCCGCGGGTGACGCCAACCGCGCCGGCCGCCGGCCGCAGCTCGATCACCAGACGATTGGGATTGCTGAGTTGCACGGTGGAGACGTCCGCCGCCGCGCTCAAATCCAGGACCACTCGGGTGGTCGTGAGGGTGGTTTGCGCCAGGCGCACCCGCTCCACCACGTAGCCGCCGGCAAGGGTTTCCGACCAATATGGCTTGTCGCCCAATTGCGGACGGGTGTCGGCCAGATCGAAATAGAGCCGTTCGGGGTTATGCAGCCGGTCGCTGAGGAAATGAAAATTCCCGCTCACTTCGATGGCGATGCGCACTACCGAGCCCTGAGTCCAATGCCGGACCGCGGTCACCGCGACCGCCGGCTGGCGATCCACCTGGGCCGCCAGCGCGGTGACGAAGAGCACGAACCCCGCCGTCCATCGCATTTGAAAAGGCCTCTAGCGTGAGACGTAATGCACGGTACCGTCGGGTTCCACGATTTCCTCGATGTGGGCGGGCCCTTCCGGCTTGGTTTCCGCGGGTTTGGTTTGCTTCGGTTGTGCCGCGGTAGTGTGCATGGTCTGTTGAATCTCTCTCGCCACCAGTCTCAGATAAGTTTGGGTTTCGGCATACGGGGGCACCGAGCCATACTTGGCCACCGCCTGTTCGCCGGCATTGTAGGCAGCCAGGGCGAGGGGGTAGTCGCCATGGTACAGGTCGAGCAGGTAACGCAAGTAGCGGGCCCCCCCTTGAATATTGTCCACCGGGTCGAAAACGTCGCTGACGCCGAATCGCTCGGCCGTGGCCGGGATCAATTGCATCATTCCCAGGGCGCCCTTGGGCGAGACGGCGCGGGGATTGTAATTGCTCTCCACTTTGATGACCGAGTGAAGCAGTTCGGCCGGCAGATCGTGCTGAGCCGCGATTTGAGCCACTTTTTCGTTCCAATTTCCGGCGGAGCCAGGAGCGGCCGCGGCATCGGCCGGCGGCACCACGCGGGGCGTGACCTCCGATGCGGCAACCGGGCGCACCGCCACGGCGTGCCGGGTTACCGTCCTGGGCGCTACCACGACATTTCGAACCAGCTTGCCGGTGCGCGCGTCGGCCTGGACCACGCTGGTGATTTTCACCGGGCGCGCAGCCGGCACATCACCGGCCGCATTGGCTGCCCACAAGCCCGATACCCGGAATCCGACGTTCGCCACGGCCGCCATATACGCCAGTTTAAAACAGATCCTAACCAAAATGTTTTACTCTCCAGTATACGCCAACCCCGGGCCGTCCGAAACCCAATGGTATCATTTCCCTGTGAGCCGGGCGGGATACGTGCTGACGGGAGGACGCAGCTCCCGCATGGGACGGGACAAAGCCCTGCTGCCCTTCGGTAGCGGCACGATGGCGGCGGCGGTGGCCGCACGAGTGGAACAGGCGGTCGGGAGCGTCACTTTGGTGGGATCGGACCCGGCGCACGCGCGGCTGGGATATGCCTTTCTCCCGGACGCCTGGCCGGGCCAGGGGCCGCTGGGGGGGGTGGTTTCGGTGCTGGGGCGGACGGAAGCGGAATCGAACCTGATCGTAGCCTGCGACATGCCAGGGCTGACGGCCGCGTATCTGGAGCGCCTGATGGCTGCCATGGAAGCCGCCGTCACCCGGCCGGACGTGATGGCTGCCAGCGGTCCGGCAACGCGGATCGAGCCACTTTGCGCCGTGTGGCGAAGATCCACCCACCGCAAAGTGGAGCGCGCATTCGCCGCCGGAGAGCGGAGCGTGATGGCAGTGCTGACCGGAGAAGACTTCCGGGTCGAGCTGCTCAAAACATCGGAAGCGGCTTGTTTTCAAAATGTGAACACTCCGGAAAATTGGGTCGCCTTATGACTGCCGATCCCGATCCCTATCCCCATTACATCGAGTTTCGCCACATTTATAAGACGTTCGACCGGCCGGTTTTAGTCGATACTAATTTCAACGTCAACCCCGGCGAGACGGTCGCCATCATCGGCCGCAGCGGCGTAGGGAAATCGGTTACCCTGTCGCACATCATGGGTTTCCTCAAGCCCGACCAAGGGCGGGTAATCGTGGCGCATGAAGACGTCACCGATTTTGGCGAAGCCGAGCTGCGTCGGGTGCGGCGAAAAGTCACCATGGTTTTCCAGTCGGGCGCCCTGTTCGATTCGCTGAGCGTGGCCGAAAACGTCCTGTTCTCGCTCGAATTGCGCGACGATTACGACTCCCACAACAAGGAAGACGTGGTGTCGGGCCTGCTCCAGCTTGTGGATATCGCTGAGGCTCGCGACGCGTATCCGGCGGATCTTTCGACCGGCTACAAACGCGCGGTGGCCATTGCGCGCGCGCTGGCCGCCCAGCCCCAGTGCATCCTCTACGACGAGCCGACCACCATGGTCGATCCCATTATGGGGAATCATCTGGGCGACCTCATGCTGCGGCTGAAACAGCAGCTCCAGTTGACCTCGGTGGTGGTCACCCACGATCTCGACCTTATGTACAAAGTGGCGGACCGGGTGGTATTTCTCTCCGAAGGCGGGGTGATTTTCTTCGGTCCGGTGGCTGGGCTGGAAAAGTCGGATCACCCGGTGATCCGGGAGTTCCTGGAAATGGACCGCGTAGTGCGCGTGTGACCGTGTGTTATTCTCGTAAATCCTGATCCTTAAGCCCATGCAGTCGAGAGGACCGGCGTGAGTCTTTCCGCAATCGATGGTTCGGTCCGGGTCTGGCAGCTCGCGCCCGTTACGGGTGGTGGCCGGCCGGCCGGCGTTTTCCCGGCTGGGGAGTTTCGAACAGCCATCGAAAGGCCGGTCCGCGGCCTCAGGAGTATTCCACGCAGGGGAAGGCGTAAGCTGGTACAGGAAGCTGGCACCCGCCGCCAGAGCGGTGGACCTGGCGGCCGGGGTGAATCTCTGTCTTGCTTGATATCCGGCTTGCCAACATGATGGATTTCAGAGTGCCTTTGGGACGGTATTTCGCGATGGGAGTTATGGTGGCCGGCACGGGCGCGCTGGGCGCCGGTGCCCGCGCCGTTATCGCTCGAGCCAATGAAGATCTTCATTGCGGCTTAATCATGTTCGCCTTCGGCGGTTTCTGGAGGATCCCCAAACAATCATGAAAGAAGTGTTTCGCAGCCGCTTCGGCGGGGCCGACGGCCTGCGCGTGTTCCGCGCGCCCGGCCGCGTCAACCTGATCGGCGAACACACCGATTACAATCAGGGCCTGGTGCTGCCGGTGGCCCTCGATCTGGTCACGCTGGTGGCCACAGCTCCCTCCAGGGACGGCAAGCTGCGATTGTATTCCGAGCATCGCGCCGAGCTGCGGGAGTTCGACGCCGCGGCCGTTGCCGGGCTGGAGCGCCGGGGAGACTGGAGCGATTACGTCGTCGGGGTGGCGCGCGAACTGGACCGCATGGGCTTCGCCATTGAGCCCGCCAACCTGCTGATTCGCAGCACCGTGCCGGAGGGTTCCGGGCTGAGCTCGTCGGCCGCGCTGGAAATATCCAGCGCCCTGGCGCTGCTGGGCGGACGGCCGCTCGACCGCCTCGAGATCGCGCGACTGGCGCAGCGCGCCGAATCGCATTTCGTGGGCATGCCCTGCGGCATCATGGATCAGTACGTATCCGTTTTCGGCCGCGAACACACCGCCGTGGAACTCGATTGCCGCACCTTCCAAAGCCGCCACGTCGCTCTTCCCGACGGCATTGCTTTCGTGGCCGTCAACAGCATGGTGAAACACGCACTTTCCGGCTCGGCCTATGCCGAACGCGTGCGCGAATGCGGCGCCGCGGTGGAAGCGCTCCGCGCCCGGTTCCCGGGAGTGGCCAGCCTGCGCGACGCTACGCCGGAGCAACTGACGGCGGTCGGTATGCCGGAAACCATTGCCCGGCGCGCGCACCATGTAGTTAGCGAAATCGTCCGCGTCGGCCAATTCGTTACCGCCAGCGCCGCCGGCGATCTCGCCGGCATGGGCAAACTGCTGGTGGAATCCCACCGCAGTTTGCAGCACGATTACGAAGTGAGCTGCGCCGAGCTGGATTTTCTGGTGGATACCGCCATCGCCATCGACGGAGTTTACGGTTCACGCATGACCGGCGGGGGTTTTGGCGGCTGCACCGTCACCATGGTGGCTCGGGAAAAGGCCGAATCCTTCGGCAGGCAAATCGCCGCCGCTTATCAAGCCCGCTTCGGAGTGGACCCGCGCGTGCTCCCCTGCAACCCGTCCAATGGAGCGGGGGAAGCGGAACCCGCCTGATCGCCGGCGGCGCTTTAAGGCGTTGTCGAGCCGCCCGCCGCGGCGCCGGTGGGCTTTTGCTGGATCGCCTGCAGCAGCGTGCCGAGAGAACCGAATATGCCTCCGGGAGTCGGATGCAGGATCGAGGAGGCCACCCCGAAGACCGCGACACCAATGGTGACCCCCTTCTGCACGTTCGCGATCGTTTTCAGAGCGTGATTCGCGTCATGGATGCCGTTCTGTAAATCGGCGACCGCCCCCTCGATATCTGTTTCGGCCGCCTGCAGAGCCTTATTCTCGATCTCCTCGCCGGCGGAAACCAATTGCCCGAACAGGGTGGTTAGCTGATCTTTTTCTTCCTGCGTCAGCGTGGCAGCATTTCGATTCCGAAGATCCATCACGGCGTCCGCCGTGTCATCGACCGTGGCTGCCAGATTCTTCAAGTCAAGCGCCGTCCATTGCATTTTCTATTCTCCCTGATGCCCTAAAATGCCTTATGCACCGATACCGCCGCACTGCCCAAACTGGCGGTCCCGGGGCTAATATCCTTAAACAGTTGGCTCGCGCCCCAGTGTCCTCGTTCGTCATAAAGCTTCTGATGTGTAGCCGCGACGGTCGCGAGGGCACTCTTATAGGCATCAATCGCCTTCAATTGGAGATCGATGCGGGACTTATCCGCTTCACACTTCCTTTTGAGAAGATCGCTCGCAATCGGCTCCGCCGTGGCGGGCAATACGCCGGTGCAATAGCTGTTTTCGTATCTCCACTCATCCGCCATGCTCTGGCGATACTTATCCGCGGCGTATTGGGACAAGAACTCCGTGACCTTCTGGACTGCCTCGTTGCTCTCCGCAACGATCTTCGAGAGTTCATGCTGCCGATAGCCATTGGTCAACAGATTGGTTATGGCCTTCGCCAGAGCGCCTACCGCGGCGGCCTTGCTCTGGTCGGCCGCGCTGATTTTGGGGTCGGCCTGCTTCAAGTCGGCCGAAATACTGTCAAATCCACCGCCCTCCTTACTCAGGTCCGCCGCCGCCAGCTTCCCCACGGCGGCAATGTAGCTAAACAAGGCGTCATTGATCTTGACGACCGGCGGGTTACCCGCGGCGTAAAAGTCGCAAGGCAGAGGAGTGAGAGGATTCTGCGCATTGATGAAACTGTTTGCCCGGCTGCAGGAGGCTTTGGCCTCATCGGCAATGCCGGAAAACGTCTTCCCGACGTCCTGGCTTGCCTTAGCGAACTGGGTAATCTGGTCCAGATCGACACAAGCAACGATAAACAAACACGAGACAGCCACCCCGGCAGTCAGGCAGTGTTTGAGCCTATGGGTCCACACACTTTCGAACACATTCGTTCCCTCCATTCGCGGAACGTCCTTAGCGCGTTTGAGTTTTGCCAGTTTACCCAGGATTCCTAATCCGGCGTCTTGGGCAGGCCCAAGTATATATCAGATTGCCGCAACTGGAGCCGCTTTTCCCGAGTTTATTGGATGGACGTCATTGAGCCGCACTAGCCTGTTTGCACCAGCTCACGCCTTTCGCTGATAGAAGCTGGCTGTGAGTTCGTAGAGCGAGCGGTCGCGGCGGGCTTTTTCGAGATGGCTCAAGATGCCCTGGCGATCGGCTTCGCTGCGATCCTGCCCGAGTTTGAATTTGCCTTCGAGCAGCTCGATTGGCATCTCGAATCCGACAATGCCGGCGAGCATGCCATCGACGTAGCTGTCAGGCAGCTTGGAGAAATCGTAGTCGGTTCCCTGGTAACTCTCGAACTTATCGACGAGGCGCGTGACAAACGCGTGCAAGGCCTTCGGTTCAGTCACTGCCCGGAGCTTACCGGTGGCGTGCACCACGGCGAAGTTCCAGGTAGGTACGGCCTGCCGGTTGTGGTACCAGGCGGGAGAAATGTAGCCGTGCGGGCCGCGGAACACGATCACGGCCTCCACGCGTCCGTCGAACGCCTTGGCCTGTTCGTTCTGGCGCGAGATGTGACCGAGGACGGTGCCGTACGGGCCGGCGGCGCGATCAAGCAGAACCGGGATATGCGTGATGCGCAGCGACGGCGATGGCGTGATCAGATCGGCGAAGGCGAACTCGTCCATGAAGTCGTGCAGGAGCTTGCGGTCCTCTACCACCTGAGGTTTAGGGATGTAGAGCGAGGAAGATGGCGGCGCGCCGGAGTCCTGAGCCTCGGCGGCGACAGCTGCGAATGCGATGGACGAGAGCAGATCTCGACGGTTCATGTTGGGGTCCCCTTGTTGTTAGAGGATAGCAACTCCGCGACCCGGAGTTATTTGCCGGCTGCTTAAACGATCCGGAAAAATCCGTTTCCCGCAACCCCTCTGGCGCGGCGGCTCGGTAGGTGATTGAAAACACCCGGTACCCGTAACCGAGCCGCGAGCGCGAGGCGGTTGCCGCGCGCCTAAGCCGCGAAGTCCCGGTCAAGCACCCATTATTGCCGGGTTTCGCCGGCAACAGGCTCCAGGATTCCCGACCAGTAGGTTCTGCGCGTTTGGATCGCCGCGTTCGGACAGCCGGGAACCTGGACGCGCAGGGAATGCATGCCGAAGGCCGGCGGCGAGAGCGGCTTGAAGCTGAGCAGGTAGTAATTGTGAATCTGGTTCGAGATCCGCTGCAAGCCCGCATCGAAGCCTTTCCGGGTGGTGAAATTCGTGTACTCGCCGCCGGAGAGGGCGGCCATTTCCGAGGCGCTGTTCCGCCTCAGGGCGTTGACGATCAACATCAGTTGCGGGGGCAACTCGATGAGCGGGGGCTTCTCCACGTAGGTGGGCTGCGCGGCCGCGGGCGGCGAAGAATTCGGATCTTCCCCGGGGGGCTTGGCCCACCACGGCAGAGCGGCAGCCGGAGGCGGATTCCGGTCATTACGAAAGCCCTGCAGCAGTTCGTCGCGGGACGGGGAAAAGGCGACGGAATAAATCACCGTGTCGGTAACACCGAGTTCGGCGGCGACGTCTTCGAGCTTGGCGCGGCTGCCGTGGTCGCGCGTCTCGCTAATGAGCAGGATGGCGCGGCGGTAATGGGCCCGATGGCGGTTGAGCATGTCGATGGCGAATTCGACCGCGTCGATAGTGGCGGCGTGGTAATCGCCGCAAGGCTTCAGGCGAGCGAGAGCGAGGCGAACGGATTGGGAATTTCCGGTGAAATCGCCGAGCACGCGCGGGCCGTCGCCATACGCCAAAATAGCGACTTCGTGCGGGGCATCGCCGACGATGGCTTCGATCATGACCCCGAGGCCTTTCAGCTTGTCGAATTCGGCGGGCGCGGACCGGCTGCATTCGACCGCAACCACCAGAGACACACCCAGCGAATCGGGGCCTTCATCGACCTCCACAGATTGGCGGATACCATTGTCTTCCACCAGGAAGTCGTCCGGTTTGAGGCCATAGATCGTTTTGCCGTCCTTGCTCTGCACCCTGGTGGGCAGGAAAACCAGGTCCGAGCGGACGGTGAATTGGGGATTGGGCGGCTGCTGAGCGGCGGCAGGCAGGCACTCGAAAATGAGAATCGGTGCCGTGGCAAGAGTCGCAAGAAACTTCATCGGTCCCCTCCGGCTTCTTGAATTGGCCAGAAATGCTCCATGCCGGCAATTCGAGTTTACTATGGATCCTGGAGGCATCGAATGGCTGGGCGATGGACGCTAAAAGCCAGGTTGATCGGCCGTATCCTTTTTGTCGTACCCTTGTTGGGCGCGGTCGTGTTCCTACCAGCGGGCTCACTGAAATCTTGGCAAGGCTGGGTGTATGTGCTGGGTTTCCTGGCTTTCAGCCTGTTCTTTGGTGTCTATTTCTATCGGCATGACCGGGGGTTGTTGGAGCGCCGGTTGCAAGTCAAGGAGCGGGAGCGGGGGCAAAAGATTTTCAAGAAGCTCTGGCTGCCGCTCTGGTTTCTTACCATGACGATGCCGGGCCTGGATTACCGCTTTGGGTGGTCCCGGAGCGTGCTTGCCGCAGTGCCGCTGTGGCTGACGGTTCTTTCTCAGGCGCTGGTGCTTGGCTCCGACTTTCTGATGCTGGGGGTTTTCCGGTTCAACAGCTTCGCCTCCACCGTAATTCAGGTCGAGGGTGGGCAGAAGGTTGTCTCCGCCGGTCCGTATCGAATCGTTCGCCACCCGATGTATTCCGCAATCCTCATCATGATCGTTTTCACTCCTCTGGCGCTCGGCTCTTATGTTACGCTGCCGGTGGCGTTGCTGCTGATTCCGGTGCTGGTTTTGCGGCTGGTGAATGAGGAAGAATTCCTCGTGCGGGAGCTTCCGGGCTACGCGGAGTACCGCGTGCGAACGCGTTTTCGGCTGGTGCCGCTGGTTTATTAGCCGGACGGCAGGGCTGCTGGGCACGCGGGTCCGCGCTTGGCTCTACACTAGATGCTATGCAAAAACCCGCTTGGATAGCCATGTGCGCTTGCCTGGCCACGACCGCTTGGGCGCAGCGGCCGTTTTTCAATGTTCTCGATTACGGGGCGAAGAACGACGGCTCGGCGCCCGCCACCGAGGCGTTCCGGCAAGCCATTCAGGCCGCGGCCAGCGCAGGCGGCGGCACGGTCTGGGTTCCGGCCGGCAATTACGTTTCGGGACCGATTCGACTGGTCAGCAATTTGCGGCTCGAAATCGACGCTGGGGCGGTCGTTCGTTTCGTGGCCGACCGGGATGCATACCCGATGGTGAAGAGCCGGTACGAGGGCGTCGAAACCCTGGCGCCGGCCGCCATGATCGGCGGGGAGAACCTGGAGAACGTAACCATCGCCGGGCGCGGCACGCTATCGGCCAGCAATCCGGACTGGCGCAAGCTGGTGGGGCAGGACCCGGGGTGGCGCGCCGCATGGGAAAAAGCGCTGGAACTTATCCAACACAATGAGCCGGTAGGCGAGGAACTGCGGCGCACTGCGGAGAAAGCCCTGCGCACCGATTTCATCCGTCCGTTGGAATCGAAAAACGTGCTCATCGAAGGGCTGCATATCGTGGGCTCGCCGATGTGGACGCTGCACGTCCTGTATTCGGAGAACGTGACGATCCGCAACGTCATGATCGAAACCTATCCGGGCGCCAATACCGATGGGGTGGATATCGATTCCTGCCGCCACGTGCGCATTTCCGATTCCTACTTCGACACCGGCGACGACGCCATCTGCCTGAAATCGGGCAAGGACGCCGACGGGCGCCGCGTCAACCGTTCCACCGAGGACATCGCCATTACCAACTGCACCGTACATCGCGGCCACGGCGCGGTGGTGCTGGGCAGCGAGGGCTCCGGCAGCATTCGCAACGTGGTGGCGGACAACATCGTGGCGCAGGGCACCGACCGCGGCATTCGCATCAAGAGCGGGCGCGGGCGCGGCGGCACATACGAGAATATTCGCTTTTCCAACTGGGTGATCGAGGACACGCCCTACCCGGCCATCGAAGTCACCAACTATTACACGCGGGTGCCGGCCGAGCCTGTTTCGGAGCGCACGCCGCGGTTTCGCAATATCGCCATCGAGGGGGTGACCGTCAACCGTTGCCGCACCGCGGTGAGCATCGAGGGACTGCCGGAGATGCCGATCGAAGGGCTGCGGTTGAGCGATGTGATCGCCAACGCCACCGAAGGACTGCGGGCGTTCAACACGGTCGGGCTGGAACTACACAACGTGCGCCTCGACACCGAGACCGGCGTTCCATTTCTGATCCGGGACGCGGCGGGGCTCGATCTGGATGGCATTCAGACGCGGACTCCGAAAGCCGGCGTGGCGGTGCTGCGGCTGGACCGGGTGAAAGGCGCGAACTTGCGCAATAGCATCGCATGGCCGGGAACGGGCGTGTTTCTATCCGTGGCTCCGGGCGGCGCGGCGGCGGTCAACTCGATCGGTAACGTCATGGCCGCTGCCGGCAAAGCGACCGAAGAAGACGCGACCGACTACTGGAAATCGATCGACACGCCCGACCGTCCCCGGACGGCGCCAGGCCGGTGAGGGGGCCAGGACTCCCGGCTTGTCTCCCGGGGACCGTTGCGCCATTTCCCTTTGCACGTTTTCGGTCGATTGTCCGTCTAATCCAGTGTGCGGCGTAGTGTGTTCCTTCCGGGCCTGGTGATTGTCGGGCTGGCCGCCGCGCGGCTGGCGCCGGCGGCCGGCGAGGCGACCGCCTGGGAATTGTACGAAGAGGGGCGCGCCGCTGAAAAAGACGGGCATATCACGCAGGCGTTCCTGCTCTACGCGCGGGCGGCCGCTCTGGAGCCGAATAATCCCAAGTATTGGCAGCACGAGCAGGCTTTGCAAACGCGCGCCGCGCTGGAATCGAGATTGATGCCGCCCGTGGGGGTGGGTGTCGACGGCCTGGGTGGCGATGAAACGCCGCCTGTCGCTGCGGCGACGGTCCGCGATCTGGCGGATGCGCGCAGGCCGCTGCCGCCCATGGAGCTTTCGGCCGACCCCGTCACCAGGGACTTCGATCTGCGCGAGGACGCGAAAAAGACCTACCAGGACGTGGCTAAAGCGTTCGGTTTGGATTGTGTTTTCGACGCCGATTACGTCCCCGGCCCGGCGTTTCATTTCGAATTGCGGGAGGCAACCTACCGCGATGCGCTGCACGGGCTGGAACTGGCCACCGGGACCTTTCTGGTTCCGCTCTCGCCTAAGCTGTTCCTGGTTTCGAAAGATACGCCGCAGAAACGCCAGACCAACGAGCCCTCGGTAGCGGTAGCCATTCCGCTGCCCGAAACCAGCACGCCGCAGGATTTCAACATGCTGATCCAGGCGGTGCAGCAAACCATGGGGATCGAGAAAGTTTCGTTCGATTCCACCACCCGTACCGTGATCCTGCGCGACCGGCTCTCCAAGATCTTACCGGCGCGAGCGCTGTTCCAGGAATTGAACCATCCACACGCCCAGGTGATGGTGGAGGCCCGCCTGGTGGAAGTGTCGCGCAACGATGCCATCACTTACGGCATCGATTTTCCGGACATGTTCACCCTCACGCCGCTGACCACCTGGATGAACAACCTGGCGAGACTGTCGCCGGCGTCGGGGGTGGCCGGATTCCTGAGCTTCGGCGGCGGGACGTCGCTGGTGGGGATCGGAATCATGAACGCCTCGCTGGTGGCGCAGCTCACCAAGGGCAGCACGGCGGACCTGCTGGCGGCGGAAGTGCGAAGCGTGGATGGACAGGCGGCTTCACTGCACGTAGGCGACCGGTATCCGGTGGTCACGTCGAGTTACTCGAGCGGCGGCGGCGCCGGCACCTCGACTTCGGGCGCGCCAGCCATCACCACCCAGCCACAGAGCCAGACGGTAACAATCGGTAACACGGCGACGTTCAGCGTTGCGGCCACCGGGACGGCGCCGTTGACCTACCAGTGGCTGGAGGACGGAATCGCCATCGCGGGGGCGACTTCAAGCACTTACACCACGCCGGCCACAACCCTCTCGAGCAACGATTCGACGTTCTCGGTGGATGTGGCCAACTCGATCAGCACGGTTACCAGCACGGTGGCGACACTGACGGTGACTTCGGCCGCGGGCTCGCCGTCCATCACCGCCCAGCCGCAGAACCAGACCGTGACTGTGGGCCTGACGGCGACTTTCAGCGTGACGGCCACCGGTAACTCCCCGCTTTACTATCAGTGGAGCGAGAACGGAACCACCATCGCCGGTGCCAATTCGAGCTCTTATACGACGGCGGCGGTGGCGCTCACCGATAACGGATCGACGTTTTCGGTGACGGTGTCGAACACCATCGGCGCGGCGACCAGCGTGGCGGCGACGTTGACGGTGAGCGCCGTCACCGGTGTGCCTACGATCACCACCCAGCCCCAGACCCAGACGGCAAGTGTGGGAGAGACGGCCACTTTTGGTGTGTCGGCCACGGGAACCTCGCCGCTGGCTTATCAGTGGTATGAAAACCAGACGGCCATCGCCGGAGCCACTTCGAGTTCCTACACCACGGCGGCGGTGGCCGCAACCGACAATGGGGCGGTTTTCACGGTGACGGTTTCGAACGCCCTGGGCATGGTGACCAGCAACGCAGCGACGTTGACGGTTACGGCCGCGGCGGGCTCGCCCACCATCACCACCCAGCCGCAGACCCAGACGGTGGCCGCGGGCCTGACGGCGACCTTCAACGTGATCGCGAGCGGAACCACGCCGCTCACGTACCAGTGGTATCAAAATGGAACCGCCATCGCCGGGGCGACTTCGGATTCCTACACCACCCCTACGCTGACTTCGGCTTACAACGGGTATTTTTATACGGTGACGGTCTCGAACGCGGTGGGAACGATCTCGAGCGGTTCGGCCACGTTAACGGTGAGCGCGAGCACGGGAACATCGGGCAGTATCGCCGGTTATAACGCGCTGGCCACGATTCCGGCGTTTCAGTACCAGGACCTGGGCTTTCTGCTCAAGGTCACGCCGTACGTGCATAATATCAGGGAAATCTCCCTCGACGTGGACGCGGAGTTTCAGCTCATCACCGGGCAGTCGGTGGATGGCCTTCCGGTGATTTCGAGCCGTGTGCTGAAGTCGACGGTGAGTTTGAAATTGGGCGAATGGGCAGTGGTGAGCGGACTGGTGAATCCCAGCGACGCCCACACCATCGCCGGCCTGGCCGGTTTGTCGCGGATTCCCTTTCTGGGCGCGCTCACCAGCACCCACTCCAAAACCAAGAGCACCGACGATGTCATTCTGCTGCTGCGGCCCTACCTGGTGACGGCGCCGGCCAGCGCCAGCCCCACCCAAACCTTCCGCGTGGGCACCGAGACCCGGCCGATCACGCCGCTGTAGAAGGCGGGCGGCGACCGGCTTTCCGCCCGTCTCACGGGACCAGTCGATAGGTCTTCATGAGGGCGAGCAATTGGGCCAGATCGATGGGCTTGACGAGGTACGCGTCGCAGAGCACCTGAAAACTCCGAATCACTTCCTTGACATTGTCAAGCGCTGTCGTCATGATGATTTTCGCGCCGCGGGTCGACAGAACGCCGTGGTCCTCTTCGAAAGCTCTCACTTGCCGGACCGCCTCGCGGCCGTCCATTTCAGGCATCATGATGTCCATGCAGATCAGATCGTATCTCTGCCCTTCTTCGAAGGCGGAGCGAAACGCCTCCACGGCTTCCCTGCCGTTCACCGCGATATGGCATTCGCCATAGCGGGAAAGGAAGGTCTGCAGCACCAGCCGGCTGACGAACTCGTCTTCCACCAGCAGGCAGCGCAGGAGCGGGAATTGGGGCTGCGCCTGGCCCCCGGCCGGCTGGCGATCCGTGCGCAATTCGGCTAGCGCCGCCAGGCTACCTGCAATATCGGCCTGGTTGCTCGCGCCTGGGTCCTGGATCAGTTGGTGCAGCCTGTCGGTGGCGCGGAGTAGAACCTGCACCCGGTCCGGCGTGGGGACCATTTTACGGGAGCGGAGCAGCGCCAGCGCGTCTTCAGTATGGTGCGCCAGTTCGCGAATCTTCGCCAGGTCGAAAAAGCCCGCGCCTCCCTTGATCGAATGCACGGCCCGAAACGCTCCGTTGACCAGTCCCTCGTCGATCTCGGCGCCGCCTTTTTCGATGGCCAGAAGGTTCGCCTCCATGGTCGCCAGGTGCTCGCGGGCTTCGGCCAGATAATCCGTACACAGTTCGTCGTCAAGACTAATCATCGTTTGTCCTTTTTCGATCCGTTTCTATCCAACCCGCTCTGTCCGCGGGCACACCGCCGCGCCGCGGAGGCGTTGGCGGCCCGTCGCCGGTTGCGGGTAGCCACTTGGCCAGCGCGCCCGCCAATTGCTCCAATTCCACCGGCTTGGAAATATAGTCGTTCATTTCGCGCAGGCATCGGTCCCGGTCGTCCCGCATCGCCGCGGCCGTGATGGCGACGACCGGAATGCCGGCAATGTCCGCCCGTGTCGAACCGCGAATCCGGCGGGCCGCTTCGAAGCCGTCCATCACCGGCATCTGGCAGTCCATCAGCACCAGATCGAAGCCGCCGCGCTCGACCGCTTCGACCGCTTCGGCGCCATTCGCGACGGCGCTGGCCTGATGCCCCAGTTTCTGGAGCTGCGCCAGCGCTACCTCCCGATTGGTGGCATTGTCCTCCGCCACCAGAATTCGCGCCGCGCGGCCCTTGGGAGCCATCCCGGAGTGCCCTTCTCGCCCCGGGTCGGCCGGCTGCGGCGGAGCGGGTGACGCCAGGTCGAAAACCGCCGTGAACCAGAAGGCCGAACCTCGGCCCTCCCGGCTATCGACCCCGATCGTTCCGCCCATCATCTCGGCAAGCTGTTTGGAAATCGCCAGCCCCAATCCGGTACCGCCGTACCGGCGCGTGGTGGAAGCGTCCGCCTGGGTGAAAGGCGCGAACAGCCCGGCGGCCTTGTCCGGCCGTATCCCGATCCCCGTATCGGTGACGGTGAAACGAACCGTAGCCTTGCCGTTCGCCCCGCTCGCGAGCGACGCATCCACCACGATTCCGCCTCGTTCGGTGAACTTGACGGCATTGGCGCAGAGATTGCTCAATATCTGGCGCAGGCGGTGGGGATCGCCTTCCACCAGCAGCGGAATGTCTGCCGCCACGCGGGTGCGAATGGAAAGTCCCTTCGCTTTCGCCTCGGCCTCGATCGGCTGGACGGACTCCTCGATGGTATCGCGCAGCTCGAAGCTCAGCTTTTCGAGAACGACCTTGCGCGCTTCGATCTTGGAAAGATCCAGGATGTCGTCGATGAGGGTCATCAGCGCCCGGCCGCTCGTCTGCGCCACGCTGGCGAATCGCTGTTGCTGCGGCGTGAGGTCCGTTCCCTCAAGCAATTGCAGCATGCCGATGACGCCGTTCATGGGGGTGCGGATTTCGTGGCTCATGTTGGCCAGAAAACAGCTCTTGGCCCGATTGGCGGCCTCCGCGTCCTCGCGGGCTTGAATCAACTCCTCCTCGTAGCGTTTCTGCTCGGTAATGTCCTCCGCTATTCCGACCACCCGAATCACTCGCCCATCCTGGCCGCGAACGGGAAAAGCCCGGTCGCGGATCCATTTTTCCCGCCCGTCGGGCGTTCGTATGCGATATTCCTTTTCGACGGGTTCTCCCTGTATTTGCCTGGCGGACAACGCACGGGCCCGCTGCAGATCGTCGGGATGGATCGCCTCCAGCCAGGACTTTGGGCTCCGGTAGAGACTGTTGCAGGTCTTGCCCCAAACCTGTTCGTACGCGGGGCTGACATAGAGCATCTCGTCGGTTACCGGCGAAGCCATCCAAAACACTTCGCGAACGTTCTCCGCCAACTGGCGAAACTTCTCTTCGCTCGTCCGCAAGGCTTGCTCGGCCTGCTTGCGCTCGGTGATATCTCGAAAGAACCAGACCCGTCCCAGGTACCGGGAACCTTCCAAGCGGATGCTGGTGGAGTAACGCTCGAGTGTCCTGCCATCCTCCAATTCAATTTCGCAATGGTCGTTCGCGTCGGGATCGCCGTAAAGTGCTCGCGCCCGTTTGACAAAACCCTCGGGGTCTTTGACGCGCGCGGTGCATGCCGACAGAAGCGGCTGATCCGGCCCGCCAATGGCCTGGTTACCTGGAAGGTCGGTCGGAGGAATCCGCCAAACCTCCATGAACCTCTGGTTGTGCGACACCACAATGCCCTCGGCGTTCACCACCAGAATTCCATCGGGCGACACTTCGTTGATGGCGCGAATTAGCGAGTGCCGAAATTGGCGCTCTTGCTCGGCCTGTTTGCGCTCGGTGATGTCGAAACTGAGGCCGACGTGCCCCAGGAACTCACCACCCGGCGAAAAACGGGGCTCCGCATACGAAGCGAACCACCCCCACTCGCCATCGGCACACCTGACGCGCGCTTCGGCTTGGAAAGGCGTATGTTCCCGTACTGCGTGCTGGAATGCACCAACATACTCGCGCGCATCATCCGGGTGAAACAACAATTGCCATTTGCTTCCTTCCAGCTCTTCGTAGCCAGTACCGCAGAGTCGCCGGTAGGCCCGATTGATGAACTGGCTCTGGCCTTCCGCGTCGGTCACCCACATCACCGCCGGGCAACCGTCTGCCATGTTGCGGAAGCGCGCTTCACTCTCGCGCAGCGCGTCCTCGGCGTGTTTGCGCTCGGTGATGTCCTTGCTGGTGCCGACGTGCCCCAGGTATTCGCCACCGGTCGAAAGGCGAGGCGTGGCGTACAGTTCCACCCAGCGCCACTCCCCATCGGCACGCAGGAAGCGCACTTCGGCCTTGAAGGGCGCGCGGTCCCGCACGGCGCGCTGGAGCACCCCGGCATATTTTGCGGCATCGGCGGGGCGAAGCCGCAACAGCCCCTCGTCCCGCTCCACCCGTTCGGAGGTGATCCCGCAAAATTCCCGGTATGCCCGGTTGATAAAGCGAGTCACACCCTGTGCGTCGGTTACCCAGATCCCCAGCGGGCAACTGTCCGCCATAATGCGGAAACGCTCTTCACTCTCGCGCAGCGCCTCCTCGGTGCGCTTGCGCTCGGTGATGTCTTCCGCATGGACCAGAAAGTATTGTGGGTTTCCGCCGTCGTCTCGTATCAGCGCCATTCTCCGGCGTGCCCACACCACCTTCCCGCCGCGGTGAATGTAGCGCTTTTCCGACTCCATGAATTCACCCGGCTCGTTCCGCAACCGCTCCATCCCCTGTAGGGAAGACTCCAGGTCGTCGGGGTGGGTGAGCTCCACCCAGGTGGTGGCCAACAGTCCCTGTTCGGTATATCCGAGCATCCGGCAAAACGCCGCATTCACCTGGATGAAGCGCCCGTCCAGTCCGGATACGCACATCCCGATCGGCGATTGCTCGAAGACTTCACGGAACAGCTCTTCGCTTTTCTGAAGCTTCCGTTCGGTGCTCAGGCGCTTGCCGATATCGTGGATGATGGCGGACAAGCCCACGACTTCTCCTGCCGGATTCCGGATCGGCGAGACGGAGAGCGAAACATCGATGCGGGCGCCGTCCTTTCTTTGGCGGACGGTTTCGAAAGGTTTGATCCTGCACCCCTTACGGATGGTCTCGAGGGATTGGCGCACGTCGCCGGCGAGGTCCGGCGGGGCCAGGATGGCGACGTCCTTTCCGATGATTTCCTCGTTCGAGTAACCGAACAGGGTTTCGGCGGCGCGGTTCCAAGTGACAATGGACCCATCAAGCCCTACCGCGATAATCGCATTGTCGGAAGATTCCACAATTGAGGCTAACAACGCTTGAGCTTGCTCGGCCTCGCGGCGCGTCGAGATGTCGCGCATAATCGTGGAAACGGCGGCCACCTCGCCGGCGGCGTTCCTGATGGGGCACACGGTGACCGACACGGGAAAACTCCGTCCGTCGCGGTGCAGGCACAAACCCTCGTATTGCGGAACGGCGACGCCTTGTAATACGCGCTCGCTAAGTTGCGCCAGCAGGTGCTGCCGTTCGGCTGGCACCAGCACGGAGGCGTGCTTTCCGACCGCCTCGCCGGCGGAGTAGCCGAAGAGCGCTTCCGCGCCGCGATTCCAGGTGAGGATTATCCCTGCGGTGGTAAAGGCGACGATGGCATCCTCGGAACTTTCCACAATCGCGGCCAGAAACCGCCGGGCATCCCCGGCCGCCCGCGCCTCGGTCACGTCGTGCTTGGTGGCGATGAAGCTGACAATCGCGCCGCTGGCATCACGCACTGGAGTGATCCGCATCTCCTCGTCGTAGAAAGTCCCATCCTTGCGCCGGTTGACGAGTTCACCGTGCCAGATTCGGCCGGCCAGAACGGTATTCCACAGATCCTGGTAGGAGCCCGCCGGTTCGCGTCCCGATTTGAGGATGCGCGGGTTCTGCCCCGCCACTTCCTCGGCGGTGTATCCGGTCATCTCGGTGAAGGCGGGATTGACGTACTGGATTTTTCCGGCGATATCGGTGATGACGACGCCATCACTGGCCTGCTCAATGGCCGCAAGCAAGCCTTCCCGCCCGACCTGATTACTTTCCGGCACGCGCTTCACCTCGGAGGAATTAAGCTCTCGTCTTTGCTTATCGCACCGGTTCGGGGTTTCTTGAGGGCGGACGGAAAATGACGGCCGGGGAACCCTGTCCCACTTTATTCCAGCACCAGCAGAAGGTCTTTGGCTTCTACGCGTTGGCCTGGGTGGGTCACGAGTTGCCTGACGGTGCCAGGTACGGGAGAGTAAATGGTGCTCTGCATCTTCATGGCTTCCATCACCAGCAGGCGGTCGCCCTTTTGGATGCGCTGACCGAACTCCACGGCCACGGTGGAAACCACGCCGGGGATGGGCGCGCCGATCTGGCCTGGTACGGACGGGTCGGCCTGGGTCCGCGGCTTTTCCTTGACCTCCAGGCTGGCGTCGCGGACGGCGGCCTCCCGCGGTTGGCCGTTGAGCTCGAAAAACACGGTGCGGGTGCCGTCTGGATGCGGCTCCCCGACGGTCAGAAATTTGACGGCCAGGGATTTGCCCGGCTCGAGCTCGACGGTGATATCGGTGCCGGGCTCCATCCCGAAATAGAATTCCGGGGTGGGCAACACATCCACGTCGCCCCACGCCTGGCGATTGCGGGCGAACTTGACGAACACGTCAGGGTACATCAGGTAGCTCAAGATTTCGTCATGGGCCGGACGGCGGGCGATCTTGCGCTCCAGGACGGCGCCGGTTTCGCCGAAATCGACTTTCGGGAGGCTCGCGCCCGGTCGGCCGCGCCGCGGTTTGACGCCGCGCAAAATAGTGGTCTGGAGTTTCTTGGGCCAACCGCCGGGCGGCTCGCCGAGCGCGCCCATGAACATCTCGACAACCGAGGTGGGCAGGGTGAGAGTGTGGTCGGGACCCAGGCGCGCGAATTGTTCCATGGTCATGCCGTGGTTCACCAGGAAGATGGCCATGTCGCCGACGACTTTGCTGGACGGAGTGACTTTCACGATATCGCCGAAAGCCTGGTTGACGGCGGCGTAGGCGCGCGCAATTTCGCCCCAGCGCGCGCCCAGTCCCATGGATTCGGCCTGCTGATTGAGATTGGTGTACTGGCCGCCGGGCATTTCGTGCAGGTAGACTTCGGCGGTGCCGCTTTTGGGGCCGGTATCGAAGGGCGCGTAATACTCGCGCACGATTTCCCAGTAGTCGGAGCACCGGTTCAGCGCATCCAAATCGAGACCGGTGTCGCGCCGGGTGCGGTCGAGCGCGGCCACGATCGAATTCAGGTTGGGCTGGCTGGTCTGCCCGCTCATGGAGGCGATGGCGGCGTCGGCAATATCCACGCCGGCTTCGGAGGCTTTCAAAACCGAGGCGGCATTCACGCCGCTGGTATCGTGGGTGTGAAAGTGAATGGGGATGCCGATTTCCCGCCGGAGCGTCTTCACCAGCTTTTCGGCCGCGTAGGGACGGCACAGGCCCGCCATGTCCTTGATGGCCAACATGTGCGCGCCCATGCGCTCCAGTTCCTTGGCCATGCGGACGTAATAAGCCAGCGAATATTTGTCGCGCCGGGGGTCGAGGATGTCGCCGGTGTAGCAGATGGCGGCCTCGCAAACCGAGCGGGTCTTGCGCACTGCCTCCATCGAGGCCGTCATGTTCGGCAGCCAGTTGAGGGAATCGAAAATGCGAAAGATGTCGATGCCCTGGGCGGCGGCCTCGTAAATAAATTCGGCCACCACGTTATCGGGGTAAGCGGTATAGCCGACGGCGTTGGAGGCGCGCAGCAGCATCTGGAAACAGATATTGGGGATGGCGTCGCGCAGGCGGCGGAGGCGGGCGAACGGGTCTTCGTGGAGGAATCGCATGGCCACGTCGAAGGTGGCGCCGCCCCACATCTCCAGGCTGAAAAGCTGGGGCAGGCGGTGGGCCACGAAGTTGGCGATGGCCACCATGTCGTGGGTGCGGACGCGGGTGGCGAGGAGGGATTGATGAGCGTCGCGGAAGGTGGTGTCGGTGACCAGTAGTTTCTTCTGCGAGCGCACCCACTCGGCCAGACCCTCCGGCCCGCGTTCGCGCAGCAGTTGGCGGGTGCCCGCGGGTGGGACTCCGGGGATGTGGAGGGGCGGCTCGGCGGGAGCGAGTCTGGTCGGACGCGGCTTGCCGGTAACCGCGGGATTGCCGTTGACGATTACCTCGGCCAGATAAGTGAGCAGGCGCGTGGCGCGGTCGCGGCGGGGTTGAAACTGAAACAGCGCGGGCGTCTCTTCGAGCCATCCCGTGGTGGCTTTGCCGGCCTGAAAATCGGGATGGTTGACCACGTTTTCGAGGAACGGAATATTGGTCTTGACGCCGCGAACGCGAAACTCGCGCAGGCTACGATCCATGCGCTGGCAGGCCTGGGCGAAGTCGCGGCCCCAGGCGGTGGTTTTCACCAGCAGCGAATCGTAGTAAGGGGTGATGACGGCGCCGCCGTAGGCCGAACCGCCGTCCAGGCGAATCCCGAAACCAGCGGGAGAACGGTAGGTGGAGAGCTTGCCGTAGTCCGGAGTGAAATGGTTGGCCGGGTCTTCGGTGGTGATGCGGCACTGCAGAGCGTAGCCGTAGAGCGGCACGGCGGCCTGGGCTGGCAGGTTCATTTCGGGCCCATGGAGGGTCAGCCCCTGCGCCACCTGGATCTGGCTGCGCACCAGGTCGATGCCGGTCACCATCTCGGTTACGGTATGTTCCACCTGGATGCGCGGGTTGACTTCGATAAAATACCAATCGAGCGAATCGGCATCCACCAGAAACTCGACCGTGCCGGCGTTGACGTATCCGGCGGCGCGGGCGAGGGTGACCGCGGCTTCGGCCAGGGCGGCGCGAATGCCTGGATCCAGCGACACTGCGGGCGCCACCTCCACCACTTTCTGATGCCGCCGCTGCACCGAGCAATCGCGCTCATAAAGGTGCAGGATGTTGCCGTCCCGGTCGCCCAGAATCTGCACTTCGATGTGCCGGGCGCGGCGCACGTAGCGTTCGATAAAAACCGCATCGTTGCCGAAGGCGGCGGCCGCTTCGCGCCGGGCCTCTTCCAGGCGGGCGGCGAAATCCGCCTCCCGTTCCACCACCCGCATGCCGCGGCCGCCGCCGCCGAAGGCCGCTTTGACGATCAGTGGGAAACCGATCCTGGCGGCAGCGCTTTCCCCCTGGCGGGCGCTTCGGATGGGATCTTCGGTGCCCGGAACCACCGGAATACCAGCGCGTTCGGCCAGACGGCGGGCGGCGCGCTTGTCGCCGAGCAACTCCAATAGCTCAGCCGAAGGGCCGATGAAAGTGATGCCGGCACGCTCGCAGGCGCGCGGCAAGGCGGCGTTTTCGGAGAGAAAACCGTAGCCCGGATGGATGGCGTCGACTTCTTTTTCGCGGGCCAGGGCGACGATGCCGTCGACGTCCAGGTAAGCCTCCACCGGACCTTTGCCGTGGCCGATCGGGTACGCTTCGTCGGCTTTGAAACGATGCAGCGCGAGCCGGTCCTCCTCCGAGTAAACGGCCACCGTGCGCAAGCCTAATTCATTGGCGGCACGCAGAATGCGAATGGCAATTTCGCCGCGATTCAGAGCCAGAACTTTCTTCATGCTGGGATACGCCGGCTGAGTGCCGATGCTTCTATTGAGGATAGCAGACGGGAAAGGGGGCGCCGGGCTGCATTGCGCGGTTAACGCCCCCGGCGCCCTCAGTCGTTGTGATAGACCTCTTCCATTTGGACCCAGGTCTTCTGCCCGCCCAGCGGGACCTGCATGAGGTCTGTTACCGCCAGCCAGTCGATGTTGCGCTGATCCCGGGCTAACCGCGCCATATCGCCGTCATGGTCCCGGCCATCGTATTCGTAGTAGGCGAACAGATAAGACTTGCCATCGTCCAGCTTCTGCAGATAGATGGAAAAGTTCCTCATGTGATACTTCGACAGGGAGGAAAAACGGGTCGGGAGAAAACGGGTCCGAGAAAACGGGTCGGGAAAACGGGTCCGGGAAAACGGGTCCGGGAAAACGGGGAAAACGGGTCAGCCTGAACTAATACCTTTTCGATCAGTCGAAAAGGGGACGGAGCCGACTGGCACTGTCGCCGCCAATCTCCTCTCGTTCAACGGATTAGCCGGCGGCGCTGCTGCGACTGCGAAAAGGAGGCAGATCCGTCTGCACCTTTTTCCCGTTCAACGGCTGTGACTGTCCAGCGCCAGCCAGCTCACCCAGGTCTCAATGCCGCGCAGCTCCATTACCCAGACCCGCACCTTTACCTGGTCCGGCTCCGACATGGCCTCCGCCACCAACCCGGAAAACGGCATGGTCAGCTACACCTACGACGGCAATCACCACATCACCCAGCGCACCGACGCCAAGGGGAAGAAAACCAAGTACACCTACGATGCGTACGAGCGACTCACCCAGACGCAGCACGTGCTGGCCAACGGCACCGCCGACCCGATTCAGCAGGTGAACTACTACTACGACAGCAACCCCTATTACCCGTCGTTTTCCACCAACGCCGTCGGGCGCCTGGCCGCCGTCACGTTCCAGAACGAGGCCCGCTCGGGGAGCGGCTACACCGGCGCCAACGAGGGTTTCATCTACAATTACGGTTACAATACCATCTGCGAACGCTCGAACTCGCAAGGGAAACGAATTCAGATGTGTCAGGGACAATGGTTGGACGGTTTGAAACATGTTGGCGTACCGCACCTGACTTTCCAATAGCTACGTCGGACTTTTGCTACACTGATGCAGGGGAAGGGTACTCCAAAGGATGCCCAAACCCAACTTCGGCATAAGGACATCTTGACCACTTTGAACGTCCACACGCAACCGATTCCGCAAAGCGTTAAGCAGTCCGTCGAGGTGTTGGACTCCCGAACTTCTGAAGGTTTTGGATAAAATTAGACGGCAATCAGAAGTCCCTGTTCAATAAGTGCTTTGTTTTCATGTGCGCCCGTAGCTCAGCTGGATAGAGCGTTTGCCTCCGGAGCAAAAGGTCGGTGGTTCGAATCCACTCGGGCGTACCATTCTAAGTCTTCTCCGCTCATGGGCTCACGGCTTTCTGTGGCTCCCCCTTCCGCGATGGCTTTTTCGGCGTTGTGCCCAGAATTGTGCCCACCTTGGACCTCGCGTGCCTTTTCCGGCTCTGAGCAGGAATCTGTAAGACCCCCCAGTTTTATTGGATTTTCGAGGTTTTAGGCCGTCGGGCGGATTAAGTTCCACAGCCCTGGAAGTGAGTGGTCGCCAGTGTTCACGGACCTTTCAGGCCGCTTCAGCATTGAGCGCCGCCGCCGATGGGAATTGCATGTTTCTGCCTATAGCGACGACCGCCGTAGTCCGACAGTTCGGGGTGCGCAAGCGAGGGGCCGCAACTCAGCGCGCCAACTCGAGCGGACGGTATGCCGGTCCTCACGGGGGCGCTCCGGAAAGACCAAAC
>JBEKZL010000052.1:0-42063 GCA_049509915.1 Bryobacteraceae bacterium
TCGCCGAAGGCCACGGCTGGTTTCTGCGGCGGTATGACCGACATCGCGCGGCGGAGTTTCTCGCCTTCCTGGAGGCGCTCCCCGCCCTGACCGTGCAGGCTTTCGATGCGACAGAGCTGTCAGAGGTCCGCCGGATCCCCGCCCGATTTGGCGATCAACCTCTCACCTTGGCCGACGCCCATGGACTCGTAATCATGAAGGATCGCCGCAACGCGATTTGCTGGTCCGCGGACCGGCACCTGGGCCTCACGGGGGGTGAGCCTCGCCATTGGGGAGTGAGGAGAAACGGCTGCGGATTTGTTTCATCGACTTGCCACGACATCACGTCCACGATCCTTGCGCTGTGGCGCCAGAGTAGGATATTTTGTCATACTTAAGCAATGGTTCAGAAAATTGCCGTCACCTTGGATCAAAGGACCGTCGCCGATCTCGACCGCTGGGTCAGAGAAGGCAGGTACCCGAACCGGAGCCGGGCACTGCAATCGGCCGTGAACCTTTTGAGCGAGCGGGAGAAACGGACCCGGCTGGCGCGCGAGTTGGCCAAAATCGACCCGAAAGAGGAAGTGCGCCTGGCCGAACAGGGTCTCGGTGACCACGATTGGCCCGTATACTGAGAGGCGAGGTCTACTGGGCGGACCTGAACCCGGTCCGCGGCCGCGAGCAGGCCGGATTGCGGCCCGTTCTTGTTCTCAGCCACGACTTGTTCAACCGGAAGTCGGAGACCGTAATCGCCATGGCGATTACCAGTCAGGCGCAAAAGGCCGGGTTCCCTTTGACTATGGCGCTGCCCACGGAGATGCTGCCAAAGTCGTCATGGGTGAAGATATCGCAAATTCGGACAATTTCCGTTGATCGTCTTGGCAAAAGGATCGCCGCCCTGGGCCCTGAGATGCTGGACCAGTTGATCGACGGGTTGCTGGAGCTGATTGGCTAGCGCGGGCGAGAGCCGAAGTACTCTGAGCCCTTCGATTGCCTGAAAAGCCGCTGCCGCGGCTGACGCGCGTTGCAACCGAGCCGACGCTCGGCGCAGGCGGGCTGACCCATGAGGCAGCCTTCGCCGGGGCGCGCCGGAATCGGCTACCAATCGGAGAGGAGGCAGCGTGGACCGGGTTCAGGAAATTGCCGAAGAGCGCTAGAGCCCAACCACTGTGAGCCCTTCGATTGTCTGAAAGTCGCTGTCGCGGCTGACGAGCGTCGCATCCAGGGCGAGGGCTGTTGCGGCCATCCACAGGTCGTTCTCATCGAGCGGAATGCCCCGGCGCTGTTGGGAAATCTTCACCTTCGCGTACACGTCGGCAGCGGCCGCCGGGACCGGCTCGCACGGCAATACGGCAAACAGCTTCCCAGCTTTCCCTTCAAGCTCGGTCCGGCGTCTTCCCGGAGCCAGCCGCTCCAAGCCGAACAGGATCTCGCCGCGGGCGATGGCGCAGATCATCACGCGATCGTCGACTCCAATCGAGGAGAGCCACGAGGCCATGCGCGCGTCCGCGCGCATTAGAGCGCTGATCGCATTGGTATCGAGAAGATAGATCACAATGGATTGGTTGGAAAGATGTCACGGGACCGGATGGGACGCCGGCCGGCGGCTATCGCGGTATCGAGCTCGTCAACGTCCGAGGAAACAGGGTGGGGCGGTTCCCGCATCGCCTGCAGGACCGCCGCGGCGGATCCGGCGCGAGGCGCGGGTATTACCTCGATGATCGAAGTCAACCGTTCCAGGGCCAGTTCCTGGATGCTCTTGCGCTGTGCTGCCGCGATTCCTTCAAGGCTCCGCACCAGGTCGTCCGGCATTTCGATGATCAGGTTCGCCATCCGCTCACGCTCCTTTTCCTATTGTGCCGCGCGGCGAGGCAGGAAGCCAACCCGACTGGGTGCTTAACCGATCTGGGGAAATCTGTTCCCGACAACCGCTCCCTCGCGGCCTGGAGCCGCGGGCCGGCGTCTGGGTCCCACGGGTGTGGACCTAGCGATTTTGGGTTGAACATCTGTTGTGGGGCAGGTTGGCAGCCTGCGGACCGATCGTCAATCGGTTCAGCCGCGCGCCAGCGCGGCAGGTGTGAAGTCAAGATCACCGGACCGGATGGGAGGCTGGCCGGTTCCTATCGCGGTATCGAACTCGTCAACGTTTGCGGATCTCGGGCGGGGCGGTTCCCGCATCTCTCGCAGGACCGCCGCGCAAGATCCCTCGGTGCTCCGCGCGCTGTCGACGATCGGCCTTGCCATCTGCTCGCACTCCCTGTCCTATCGTGCTGCATGGTCGCGAGGCGAAGCCAACCGGACTTCCAGGTGAAGCCCTCGCCGTTTCTCACAAGCGGTCCCCTCCGGACTGGTAGTTTCGTGCTCGCGCAGATGTGCCGTGCTAATCTCTCGCATATCAAACCAGACCTTTACACCAAAATCGTGCTTACTGTTATCGCGCTGGCGCTCGTGCTGATCGCTTGCAACCAGTTTCTCGGCCGGCCGTGACCGCTCAAGCCGAAGGCCCGTTTGCGGGTGTGCAGTTCAGCGGAGGTGTGGATGGATTTAACCTGTTCGATTCGAGGACGGGTGATATTTGGGCATACTCCAGCGGCCACGGCCTCGGCGTCGCGCCGTCCATGTATCACGCAATGATTTCTGCTCCAGGTGTACCGGCGTCCGCCGTCCAGTGGAAATAGTTTCACAAGGGGTAAGTTCTGCGACGCTGCGCGGAGCCCCAGGCCCACCCCTCGTAACGCAACTGAAATGCTCACCCCCCTCCCCCTCGATTAGCATAAAAGGGTGCCCCGTTATGCGGCCGTCGATATCGGCAGCAACTCCATTCGGATGGAGGCCGCGGAAGTCGCTCCCGGCCAGGCCACGCGGATTCTGGCCTCCGACCGCGAGGTGACCCGCTTGGGCGAAAGCGTATTTCGCACCGGCGTGGTGAGTGAAGAAGCCATGCGCGCGAGCTGCACCGTGCTGGCGCGGATGGCGGCGTTGTACCGGCGGCTGGAGGTAGTCGGGGTGCGCGCCGTGGCCACTAGCGCGATTCGCGACACTCGCAACCAGAGGACCTTCCTGGACCGCGCTTCGGCCGCCCTGGGCGTCCCGATCGAAATCATCTCGGGCCGGGAAGAGGCGCGCCTGATCCACCTCGGCGTCGAGAGCAACTGGCCGCAGGGAGACAAGCGCGCGCTCATCGTCGATATCGGGGGCGGCAGCGCCGAAATCATCTCGCTGGAGCAGGGGCAGTTGCGCGAGGCGTTTTCTCGCCCGCTGGGGGCGGTGCGTCTGAAGGAGATCTTTCTCGAAGACGACCCGCCCACCCCACGCCAGTTGCACCGCATGCACCAGTTCATCGAAGGGAAGCTCTCCGAAGCCGTGCGGAAGCTGGGCCGCACCGGCTGGGAGCGGGCCATTGCGACTTCGGCCACGGCCTCGGCCGTAGCCAGCGCCGTGGCGCGCCTGCCGGGCGGAGCGCGCGAGGATGTCGACCGGCTGCGCGTCTCCACCGCGCAAGTGCGCAAGTTGTACCAGAAGCTTTCCGCGCGCGACGTGGCGGCGCGGCGCAAGGTGACCGGGATCGGGCCGCGGCGGGCCGAGATCATCGTCCCCGGCATCGCCGTGCTGCAGGATTTCTTGGGCGCGTTCGGATTGCGCGGCTTCTACTATTCGCGGGCCGGCGTGCGCGACGGCATCATCGCCGACCTGGCGGCGCGCAACGTGGGCGCCGAGCGCGCCCGGCTGAGCCGCGAGCAGCGCCGCGAAGTGGAGCAACTGGCGCGGCGCTTCGGCGTGCCGCTGGAGCGCGCGCGCGCCGTGGCCCACATGTCGCACCTTTTATTTCTGGCGCTGCAGCCGCTGCATAGCTTGCCGGCGCCGTATGGAAAGCTGCTCGAAGCCGCATCGTACCTGGCCGACGTGGGCCACTACGTTTCCAGCTCCAGCCATCACAAACACTCCTACTATGTGATCGCGAATTCCGACTTGGCCGGCTTCACCGAGCGCGAGCGGTTGTCAATCGCCACATTGTGCCGCTATCATCGCAAGGCGCTGCCTTCGGCCATGCACGCCGCGTTTCAAAGCCTGACCCCGGACGAGCGGCGCCCGCTGGCGCTGATGATTCCGCTGGTGCGCCTGGCCGACAACCTGGTGGGCGACGAGCCGCACCAGCGCATCGACGGAATCCAGTGCAAGCTGCAGAACGGCCAGGTGACTTTGGAGATTCGCGCCACCGGCGATCTCGACCTGGCCGAGTGGGGCGCCGAACAAGCCGGGGAAGCGTTCCGCCAAATCTATAACCGGCCGATGGAAGTGGTCAGGGCGAAGGGGTAGCGCGAAGCTTGCGGAGATCGGTCCGACCCAAGGCTCACGCGGGTGAGTCGAGTGCACCGAAAAGCAGACCACGCGCATCGAGCAGGCACTCGATGGTGACTCCGGCCCGCAGTTCCACTTTCACCAGGCGCCGAACACGTCGCCGCACGAAGTCACGCAGGGGGTGGACACCTTCCGGCGAATGATGCGTGACGGGAAACTGCAAGCGGCGTAATCGCGGGCCTTCAGTGTGTTATGGCTTTGGCGATAAGTAGTCCGAAAATCACCACCCCGACCCAAAACCACGCCACCACGATCCCCTTGATGGTTCGGACGGATCGGTCAAGCGAAGCCAGAACCGCAACGTAGTTGGTCTGCGGACCTTCAAGAGCGTAACCGCAAGCGGTGCAGCTCACGGTGGTGTAGCCACCGACCTTTTCGACGTTACTCGCGCAGGATGGGCAGGTCACAGCTGACAGTTTACGGCACCGGCAGGTTCCAAATATGAGTAATGCTATTCTCCCGGCCCTAAAGGGCCTAGGCTGGCCAGTATCCCGCAAGCCTTACACGAGCACCATCGTGGTGACCAGCGTCACCGGGGTTGAGACGCGCATCGGGGTTGCGTGAATCTAGGGTTCCCGGCCGAGTTCAGGGGTACGATCTGGACGGACCACCCGGTTTGGGCCGTAGCAGTTCGCAGGATATTGAGGCTTGGGCCGCTGTACGAAAGGGTCGTGTCGACGGGTGCCGCACCCTAGCCGGCGCTACAATAGGAGAGGCAAGATGCAGATGAAGCCGGAATTCATTCCCGTAATACTTGGATTCGCGACGTTTCTAGGAACTCTCTCGGTGGTCATCATCGGGTTCCTCTTCAACAACTCACGCATGACCGATGTTAAAGAACTTCTTCGCGCCGAGATCGGCACGGTTCGTGGTGAGATCGGTACGGTTCGTGGTGAGATCGGCACGGTTCGTGGTGAGATCGGTACGGTTCGCGCCGAAGCGAAGGCGACCGAAGCTTCGATTCTCTCCCAGATGGCGACCTATCAGATGGATATCATTTCCAAGATCGCCGAACTCGATAACCGCATCAGCCGCCTAGAGCGGTAAGCTCCGCCCCTCCCCCAGTCCGCCGGGGTGTTTGCAGCGGCAGCAGCGTTCTTCACCTCCGACCAGGCTCCAATTGATGCCACGCTGCCACGCGCCTCCGCCTATCGTCCGCGCTTCCCTGCCAGCGGATCTTCCGGCCACGCATGCTTCGGATAGCGCCGCGCCAGCTCTTTACGCACCTGTGGATAGAGCCTCTCCCAGAAGCCGGCCAGGTCGGTGGTGGTCTGCACCGGCCGTTGGTTGGGCGCCAGCAGACGGACCACCAGGGGCGCGCGGCCGCGGGCGATCGCCGGCGTCCCGGTCATACCGAAGAAATCCTGCAGGCGGGAAGCGATCCAGGGCGGCTGTCCGGCCTGGTAATGCACCCGCGTCTGCCGGCCGCCAGGTAATCCAATCCGTTCGGGAGCGATTTCGTCCAGCGCCCGCCGCGATGCGGCCGGCATCCGCTCCCGCGCCGCCCGCACCAGTCCGCCGTCGCCGGTGGCCGCTTCCAGTTGAGCGAAGCTCTTCAGCCCGTAAGCCATCTGGCGCAGCACCTCCGCCCAGTCGAGGGTAGCGGCGAATCCGGCGCCGTCCTGTTCGGCCGCGAAGCGCAGGCGCTCCTGGAACCGGGCCAGCTCTTCGGCATCCTCGAACCGTTCCAGGCCCGCTTCCAGTGCCTTCTCCGCCAACAGGTCCGCGGCGGCTTCGGGCTCCGGCTCGGTCCGTCGCTCCTCCAGCGCCACCTCGCCATACAGCAGTTCCTCCACGGCCTCCACCCGCTCCGCCGTGCGGCTCCATTCCACCCGCGAGCGTTCGCGCACCCGCTCCGAATCCAGGTCCAGCAGCCACTCCGGCTCGATGGCGCTGGCGATCCGCACCAGCGGCAGGTTCTGCTCCGCCCGGCTTTCGGCCTCCACCGCCACCAGAAACTCCGCCTCCGTCACCGTACTCGAAGCGGCCAGGTGCGCCGAGCCGCCATCCGCCATCTGCAATTGGTCTCCCTGCCGACGCTTGGCCACGCGATCGGGAAACGCGGCCAGCACGCATTCCAGCAGCGCATTTTCGTCGCGGCCCACCGGCCCCCGTCCGGTGCCAGCCAGCCGCCGGATCTGCCGCACCGCCTGGGCCGTGCGCGGTTGCCACTCGCCATCGAGCAATTCCACCACGTCCGAGCGCGAAGCCCGCGCCGGCCGACCAAGTCGCGCCGGCAGCCGCTCTCCGGCGCTCAGCAGCCCGGCCACCGCGGCCCCATCTTCCACTACCCCGCGCCGCCGCGCTTCCACAATCAACCTCGCCAGGCGCGGATGCAGCGGATAACGGACCATCTCGCGCGCCGTCCCGCCGGTTGCGCCCAGCCGCGCCAGCAGCTCCCGCGCCCGCTCAACCGCGGCCGTGGGCGGCGCATCCAGCCAACCCAGTCGCTCCCACTCAAGCCCCATCGCGTCCACCAGCAGCACCACCGGCGCCAGGTCGGCGCGCATGACTTCCGGCGCCTGTTGCGGCGGCCGGCGCAGAAAATCTTCCAGCGGATAGAGCCGGATCGCGCGCCCCGGTCCGGTGCGGCCCGCGCGCCCCGCCCGCTGCTCGGCCGATGCCTGGCTGATGCGCGCGACGTCCAGCGTGGGCAGCCCCGACCAGGGCGAATGCCCGGCTACCCGCGCCAGGCCGCTATCAACCACCGCGCGCACGCCTTCTATGGTGATCGAGCTTTCCGCCACGTTGGTCGCCAGAATGATCTTGAGCCGTTCCGACGGCCCGACCGCCCGGTCCTGTTCTTCCGGCGATTGGTCGCCATGGAGCGGCAGAACGATCCAGCTGTGCCTCCCGGCCAGCGCCGCGCAGGCGCTTTGCGCTTTGCGAATCTCCGCCGCGCCCGGCAAGAATACAAGCACGTGGCCGTCCAGCCCGCCCTCGGCCAGCCGCTCCAGCGCGCCCGCAACCTGTTGTTCCAGCGGCACGGGCGAATGCGGCCTGTATTCGATATCGAGCGGCCACGCCCGCCCTTCGCTCCGTATGCTGCGCGCCCCGCTGAGGTATTCCATCACCGGCGCGGCGTCCAGGGTGGCCGACATGACGACGATCCGCAGATCCCGCCGTCCGGTAGTCTGCAGCCGCCGCAGCAGCGCCAGCGCCAGATCCCCCTCCAGGTGCCGCTCGTGAAACTCGTCCAGGATCACAGTCGTAATGCCATCCAGGTTTGGATCCCGCAACAGCCGCCGCGTCAGCACCCCTTCGGTCAGGTAACGCAGCCGCGTCTTCGGCCCAGCCACCTCTTCGAAGCGCACCTGGTAACCCACTGTCTCGCCCACCCGCTCCCTGCGCTCTCCCGCCACGAACCGCGCCGCCAGCCTGGCCGCCAGCCGCCGAGGCTCCAGCACCAACACCGTCCCGCCCAGCGCATCCATCAGCGCCGGCGGCACGCGCGTAGTCTTCCCTGCCCCGGCGGGTGCTTCCAGCACGAGGCAATTGTGATTTCGCAGATGATCGGCAATCGCCGGAACCAGCGGATCAATCGGGTACGTCACGCTCTTCTATCTTAGGGTCGGCGGACCGTGGCGCCGTCATTCCTCCAGTGCCTATAGGGTGCGTTGACTCCTAAACGCTTACGACATTGCCTCGAAGGTGACACTCTCCGAGGCAAGAATGCTCTCCGCTAGCCGGTGGCCGAGGTCGTCATTTTCGAGAACGAAATGCAATTGACGACTACATCCAGCAGTAGGACGGGGCGTCGGGGTAGGACCGCGTGGAGAGCGCCCAGCACTGGAAGGGGCAAGATTGGGTTGTCGTGCGTCACGGTCCCGATACAATATGTACATGGCGAGGCTGACCTTGAGCATCGACGATACCGTACTATGGCGTGCCAGGCGCTGCGCCGACCGGCACGGGATCTCCGTATCGAAAATGGTCGAGGCCCACCTCGTTGCACTTGCCGAGCCGCCTTCTTTCGACGCGCGGGACGCCCCGATTACGCGTTCGCTGCGTTCCCTGAAGAAGGCAAATCTCGACGACTATCGGAAGTACGTCGCGGCAAGATAGCACGCTCAAACCCGATAAATCCGTTCGATGCCTGGCCAACGGTCGAAATCGCCGTCGAAGCTTAAAATCGATCGGATGCCGTGTCGCTCCATCACGGCGATGTGAACGGCATCGCGGGCCGACATCAGGGCAGGATTCTGGACGATCTCCGCGGCGCGCATCACATTCGCCTTGGCGACATCCATCACTTCGTCGACAATGTCCAGGGTAGCCCGCAGCGCCGGCCCAATGGCTTCTCGCCGTTGGATCGCTGTGTATCGGTGGAGGATCTCTTGCAATACTTCGGCGTCGGTTACGAGTCGCTGCCCCTCAGCAATCAGACGTTCCAGGATAAGTTGTGCCTCGGCCTTGTGCGGATGTGCGGCCCCAACCAGGTACATCGGGATGTTGGAATCGATGAAGATCAACCGCCGTACCCGCGCTCAATCTCGCTTAGCATCTGCGGAATATCGGCGGTCGGGAAGGAGTATTCCGCCGCGCGCCGGACGGCCTTCACCTTTGTATTCGGCTCGGCTCCGGGCCGCGCCGCGCGCGTTTCCCTCAACGCTCGCCGGACCCACTCGCCCACGGTCAGACGTTCACGTTTCGCAAGCCGCTGAATTTCCGTCATTTCCCGGTCGGGAAGTAGTACCTGAAGGCGCTTACTCACACTTTGAGTATAACCTGAGCAAGGCCAGAGCGCTCCGGTCCATTCCGCTCACTCCTTCCGCCACTCCTCCATCTGCTCCCGCATCTTCGCCGCCCGCGGCCAATCGGGGTGGTATTTCAGAAAGTTCTCCAGATCGTCGGCGGCGGCGCGCCGGTCCCCCCGCCGCAGGTGGATCTCCGCCATCGTCAGTTGCGGCGTCGAAAAATGCGCCGGGTCCAGGCTCACCGTCCGCGTCAGGTACTTCAGCGCCAGCTCGTAATTGCCAACCTCGAAATACGCCAGCCCCAATTGCGAATTGGCCAGCGGATCGTTGGGCCGCGTCAGCACGGCCCGCAGGTTGAAGTCCAGCGCCTCGTCCAGTTCATGCAGATTGATCAGCACTCCCCCCAGGTTCACCAGCGGCTCGTACGCGTCCGGGTCCGCCGCCATTGCCCGCCGAAAACACTCGGCCGCGCGGCCATAGCGGCGTGTCTGGTACGCAATCGTGCCCAATTCGTTCCAGGCGTCGCCGAAACCCGGCGCCAGCTCCACGGCTTGTTCCAGGCTCCGGGCCGCCGCTTCCCCGTCGTGGCGGCTCAGGGCCTTGCGGGCGTCGGCGTAGTCCCGCATGGCTTTGTCCGGTATCGCCAGTTGGGTCGTTGTCACCGCCTGGCGCCGTGCCGCCCCACCCAGCGCGAAATCGGCGTCGGCGAAGTTCAGGTCGAGCCACACCCGGCGTTTGGCATTCGCCGTCGACGGCCCCACTTCAATCGTTCGCCGCGCTTCCCCTCTCCCTGGCATCATCACCGCCACCGTGTAGCTGCCGCCTTCGATTTTCTTGAATCGGAATCGGCCATCTTCGCCTGCCTCCGCCGATGCCGCAAACGGTTGCGCTGTGCCAAAAAGCGTTACCTGCGCCGCCCCTTGAGGCGTAATCCGGCCGGAAACCTCGTACCGCACAGACTCGGCCCCGTAGCCCTGTAGAACTATACAACAGACGATTGCCAAATTAAAACCGTTTAATCGGTAACCTTTCATGCTATAAATAAGCCAGCGATAGGCGTTGGAACTGGGAGGTTGTCAATGCAAGACCATTCTTCGTGTGGGGCCGCCCTGGGCTTTGCTTGCCTTCTATTATGCGCTGCCCCGCTCTACGCGGATACCGCGTCGGGCATGGAAGCATTTCGCAACAAGGACTACCAGAAGGCGTTCAAGGAATGGAAGCTTGCCGCGGATGCCGGCTTCCCCGAAGCGCAGTTCGACCTGGGCGTGCTCTATGCCCAGGGAAAAGGAACCAGAAGGGACTTGACCGAGGCTGCTTTCTGGTATCGCCGCGCCGCCGACCAGGGAAACGCGGCCGCGGCCTTTGCCCTCGGCGAGATGTACGCCCGCGGCTGGGGTGCGCCTCGCGACGAGGTCGAGGCCATGCGCTGGTTCCAGATGGCTGCCGGCGGAGGGGAAACCGACCCGTTGCCCTCCAGTTGGGTCGCGATTGAGGGCTACGGCATACCTCAGGATTACGTTCAGGCCGCCTACTGGTATCACGCGGCCGCCATGAAAGGCCACGCCGAAGCGCAATTCGCTTTGGCTTGGCTCTATGCCTCCGGTAAGGGCGTGGAGCGAGACCCGGAGCAGGCCCGCCACTGGATCCGCGCCTCCGCCAGCCGCGGCTATGCTCCCGCTCAAGCCCGCCTGGGCCTCCGCTACGCCGAAGGCGACGGCGTATCGCAGGATCATGAAAAGGCGTACTTCTGGCTGACCCTGGCCTATAACCACGGCGAAAAGCGCTTCGAAAAGCAGCGCGCCGCCGAAGCCGCCAAGCTCAATCCCGCCGATGCCAAGCAGCTCGAAGCCGCGGCCCAGACCTGGCAGCCGCGGACCTTGTCGGCGCAGAAATAAGTGGTACAGGCTCCAGCCAGGCTGTAGATCCTCGCTACTCCCACGCCGCCACTGGCGTGAGGCCGCTCGTCTCGTCGCGTCCCGTCTCGATCCGCAACCGCCGCCCATCGGTGCGGATCGTTACCGCACCGTC
Source organism: Bryobacteraceae bacterium (assembly GCA_049509915.1). Classification (GTDB taxonomy): domain Bacteria; phylum Acidobacteriota; class Terriglobia; order Bryobacterales; family Bryobacteraceae; genus JBEKYD01. The sequence continues at coordinate 11,064 of JBEKZL010000052.1, forward strand.
CGCATCCGTTCGGTATATCGTCACGCCGTGCTGTGCCATCCGCTGCAGCACGTCCCGGTGCGGATGCCCGTAGCTGTTGTCCAGGCCCACCGAAATGATGGCAAATAGCGGCGCCGCCCGGTTCAAGAACTCTTCCGTGCTTGACGTGTGACTGCCGTGGTGCGCCACTTTCAGCACGTCCACCGGCGCCACTTCGTTCTCGTCTACCATGCGCCGCTCGATCGGCTTTTCGATGTCGCCGCCCAACAAAAAGCTGCGTTCCCCATACCGCACGCGCAGCACCAGCGAGTCGTTATTCTTGGGTATCTCTGCCGGCAGATAGTCCGCGAACGGCGCCAGCACCTCCATTTCGGTGCCGCCATAGGCGAAATGCCGCCCGGTCTCCATCGGCACGATGCGAATCCCGGCCGCCTGCGCCTCGCGCCGCAATTTGTTCCAGGTCGGGCTATCCGGCGTGGCCCCGGTCCACAATTCGCGCGGATGAAAATCCCGCACCAGCGCCGGCAACCCCCCAATGTGATCCTCGTGCGCGTGAGAAAGCGCCACCACGTCGAGCCGCCGCAAGCCGCGATCCCACAAATACGGCGCCACCACATCCTCTCCGATATCCAGTTGCGAAGCGGGCCGGTTCCCGAACGCGGGAATCCCGCCGCCGTCCACCAGCAGCCGCTTGCCGTCGGGAAGTACCACCAGCAGGCTGTCACCCTGGCCCACGTCGATCGCCGTCAATTCCAGTTGCCCCGGCCACGTCCTGGGCGCAAACGGCTGCCATACCAGCAGCGCCAACGCCGCCGCCAGCACCACCGTCGTCGCCACCCGCCACCACTTGCCCCGAGCCACGCCGGCCGCCACCAGTGCCAGCGCAAATGCCGCCCCTAGCCACAATGGCGGTGTCGGGATCCGCCAGTCCGGATCGATTCCCGCGTGCCAGTGCACCACCACCCGGGAAAGCCCCAGCAGCCATCCGCCCACCGCCGCCACCCAATGCCAGCCCGTCAGCACCGCCACGAACCCCACCGGTACGGCCAGTCCCATCGCCGGCACTACCAGCGCATTGGCGCTCAGCCCGGTCACCCCCAGCCGGTGGAAGTAGACGATCATCGGCAGCGCCAGTCCGGCTTGCGTCACCGCTGAAACCAGCGCCACCTCGTACAGAAAAAACAAAAAACGCGCCGGCACCACCACCGCCCATCGCGCTACCCTCGCCGGCGCCCGCAACGCCAACTCCAGGGTCTCGGCCAGTAATCGCATCTCGATCCGAAATTGCGAAACCAGCGGAGCCGCGCCCAGATCGCGCCGCCTGTCGCCCAGCCCGAGAAGTCCCCGCCCCAGCGGCCCCGAAGTAGCCCGAATCAGCGGCGTCGCGAATGCGCCCAGAAACGCCACCGCCAGAAAGGTCAACTGGAAGCTGGCATCGAAGAGCTGTTCCGGATCGAACAGCAGGAACCCCAGCGCCACCGCCGCCAGCAGGTTCAACGGGCGACGGTCGCGGTAGAAGTAGCTGCCCACCGCGTAGATCGTTAAGCCTGCCGCCGACCGGACGCAAGGCGCGCCCCAACCCGATACCAGCGCGTACAACCACGCCATTGCCGCCGTCGCCGCCAGCGCCACCCCTTCCGGCACGAAACACAGCCGCAGCAGAAACAGAAAGAACGCCGCCAGAATGGCCACGTGCGTTCCCGAAATCACCAGCGCGTGAAACGTACCGGTATTGCGGTAATCGTCCGTCCAAACCCGCCGCAATTGATACTGCTGGCCGATCAGCACCGCCTGCATCATCCCCACCCGGTAGGCGTCCGGTTGCCACAGCTTCTCAATCCGGTCGAGAGCCGCCACGCGCAGATTCATGGCCGCCCCCGCCAGCGCGTTTCCACATCGCCCCGGCAGCTTGCGCAGCCCCGCCGCCGCGCCCGATGCCGTCCAGTACACTTTCTTCCGCGCCAGGTACCGCGCGTAATCGAATGCCCCCGGATTGCCGTAATTGTGCGGCTTGCGAATCTTGGCCTCCATCTCGATTCGCTCGCCGTATGCGAGTACCGGCAGGGTCTCCTCCGGTTTGGTGTAAAGCGTTACCTGCGCCCTCGCCCCCGGCTCCAGCTCCAGCACAAACCGCTCCCGCTCGCCCGACACCGCCGCCGGTTCCAGCACGCATCCTGAGAGCACCACCGTTTCGCGTGCCTCGGCATCGATCCAGGGCGGCGCTCCAGGCACATGTTCCAACTCTGTCAGCGCCCCGCCAAACATCAGCCCTACCGCGCCGCACACCCCCGCCGCCCACCGCGCCCCCCTCCACAGCGCCACCGCCCCCAGCGTCAGCAACATAGCAATCGCGATCAGCAGTTCCCCCTGTCCAAAGGGAACCAGCCGCGCCGCCAGAATCCCCGACGCCAATGCAGCCACCGGAATGAGCAGCGGATCTTGCACAAACGTTACCGAGCCGCAACCGGAAGGAGCCCTGAAAAATCAAATTCAAGCCGCCGCTGAACGTGGATAAACGTGGATAAATCCTTTGGTTTCTCTATCGGCGTTCCTCGGAGGCCCGCCCTGGCTTCCAAGTCAGCCAGATAAGGAAGTGTCTGCCCGCGCATGAAACTCTCAGCATCCGCATAAAAATGCACAAACGCAGGCTCTCTCAGCCGATTGCCGAATTACGCCCGTCTAGCGGTCACAGAATTCAATAATTTTTCTTATCCCAATCGTTTCAGCCTCCTACAGGGAATCCGACCTTTCCCGTCACCTCGCTTTTTGTCTCTCGCCCGCTATCGTGTAGCCAAGAGATGTTACTTACTTCTTGTCATCCGGCGCCGCCGCCTGCCGGCGCCGCAAACTCACGCGATTCCAGCCAGCCCACGCTCGGTACGCGTTAAGGAATCCGATGTTCTTTTCCCAGGATTACGGCCCAGGCCGAATTAGTGAATCCCTAAAGAAAGGAGAGAACCTAAATGACCGACGATCCTATCATTATCGTTTTTGCCGGCGACCACAGTTTGTTCTAATCGGGAGCCGGGGAGCATGGGGGCGGCTCCCCGGATTCTCTTGCCTCTAGGAAAAGAAAATGCGCGTTCTTCTTCTGAATATGCCGTTCACGGCGAGGCTGATTCCGAATATCGGCATCAGCATCTTGAAACCGTTGTTGAATCGTGAGACCGGCGTCCACTGCGACGTTCGCTACCCGTCTCTCTGGCTGTACCAACGCGAACCCCAAGGGTACGACGCCGTCAGCACTGCCGACTGCCGTTCTTTGGTGGGCGAGTGGTTATTTAACCCCCTTAGGCCGCCGCTGGAGTCGTTCATTGACAAAGTACGTACGGCCCAATTCGACCTGGCGCTTCGGCTCGACCCCATCGTCGACAGCTTTCTGGACAACTGTATAGAGCGCCTGGAGCCCGCCCGCTACGATCTCATCGGCTTCAGTGTCATGTTCCAGCAGTTAATGCCCTCTCTGGCGCTGGCGCGGCGGATCAAGCAAGCTCACCCTCATGTCAGGATAGTGTTCGGCGGAGCCACCATGTCTGGCGTTATGGGAGAGAGACTCCATGCCACGTTCCGCGAGGTCGATTACGTCATTACCGGGGACGGCGACGAGGCGTTTCCGGAGTTAGTACGGCGTATGAGAGACGGATCTCCCCCTCGCCTGATTCCCGGGCTGCTGGTGCGGGACGATCGGGGAAAGTCGGTGATGGATCTGCCGGCCCGTCCTTTCGAAAACCTGGACTCCTCGCCCTGCCCGGACTACTCGGATTATATCGGCGACCCCGCCGCCCCGGAAGTCGATGACGTTTATTTTCTGGTGGAAGCGTCGCGCGGATGTTGGTGGGGGCAGAAACACCACTGCACCTTCTGCGGGTTGAACGCCAATGGTCTGACGTTTCGACACAAGCGGCCGGAGAGAGTGCTGGATGAATTACATGGCGTAGTGGCCCAATATGGCGCCAAGTCTATTTGCATGTCGGATACCATCGCCGCGCGCAGCGTCTTTTCCGGCGTGCTGCCCAACCTGAAAACCCAGCCGGTCCCAGCCGGGCTGATATGGCAAACCAAGGCGAACCTGAGCCGGCGTCAAATTCAAGACATGGCGGAAGCCGGTGTCAAAACGTTTCAGCCGGGTATCGAGTCGTTGAGCTCCCGCGTGCTGAAGATTATGAACAAAGGGGTTTCTCTCATCCAGGTAGTGCAGACGCTGAAATGGGCCGCCGAGTTCGGAATCGAGACGAGCTGGAATATCCTTCTTGGTTTTCCAGGAGAGACCGAACAGGACTACATCGATATGAGCAAGGTGATCCCGCTCATCACTCATCTGAAACCGCCCAAGGTGGCGTCCCAGATCAGGCTGGACCGATTCAGCCCGAATTTCGAACAGGCCCGCGAACTCGGATTTCGTAACGTCCGCCCCTCGTGGATGTTCCAACACGCCTATCCAAGCGACCTCACCGCCGAAGAGTTGACCGACCTGGCGTACTGGTTTGACTACGACCTCGAGGATGGACTCGCGCGCGGACCGGAATTGCTGCGGCACATCGTCGAGCCTGGGAAGATCTGGAGGGATGCACCCGGAGATCTGCGGGCTATACCCGGGACGCTTCCGGAATTGAAGTTAGTGGATACCCGCTGCGGCAAGAGCGCCGTCGAATTCGACCTGAACGGGATCGAGCGCCAGGTCTATGAGTTCTGCGCCGAGATACGCGTGCTCCAGGAGATCCGCGTGCGCTTTGGCGAGGTGGGAGGGTTCCTTGGCCACATGGTGGATTCGGGATTCATGATGCAGGAGGGAGGCCGCTATCTCAGCCTGGCTCTTTCCGGGCCGTGGCAGGCCTGAACTTCCGAACTTTTCAGTTCCTCCGGCTGCATCTTTTGATAAGGTGTAATGGACATGAGTGAAGACTTGGTCGAAGTGGACTTTCAGCGCTTCTGGCGGCGCCTGCAGCAATTGGGGCTGAATGCCTACGAATCGCGGTCCTACCTGGTGCTGCTTGGGCACTCGAAGTTCAAGGCGCTGGAACTGGCGGCTCGCTCGCACGTACCGCGGCAAAAGATCTACGAAGTTCTCGATAGCCTGGTCGAAAAGGGATTCGCCCAAGTGGTGCAGGAAAAAACCAAGCTGTTCTCGGCTGTCGAACCGGCCTTGGCGATCCCCGCCTTTCTGTCGCGCCGACGGCAAGTCCTGGAGCAGGAACTGATGGACAGCAGCCGCTCCGGCACGGCGCTGACCGACGATCTGAAGGCTCTCTACTCCGAAGGCCAGGGCGGCCGCGGCACCCTGGATTTCCTCCGCATCGTTACCGAGCCCGCTCAGACCGGCGCCGAATACCGCCGCATGCTCCAGGAGGTGAAGTACGAATACCTCGAATTCTCCCGTCCGCCGTACGCCGTCGATCCGCTCGACGAAAAACTGGTCAAGCAGGCTGCCTCCGGCGGCGTGGCCTGCCGCCTGCTGCTCGAAGCCGCGACCCTCGATCAGGACCATCGCCAGCGCCTCAGCGAATACGTGATGGCGGGCGTAGAAGTCCGCCTCGCCGATTCCCTTCCCATGAAGCTGGCCCTCTTCGATACCCACAACGGCATGATCGCCCTGCTCGATCCGGTAATCTCCAGGCCCTCCTGGACCGCCGTGGTCTTCCAGCACGATGGTATGGGCGAGGCCATGAGAGGTCTCTTCGAAGATCATTGGCGCCGCGGAAGAAATTTGTAGTTCGTCTTACTTTTCCGCGAATTCCACTACGGCGCCGTCTATTTCGTCGATGCGGATCGCAAACCGCTTCCGATTCTGAAGTTGCGCTTCCGGTACTTCAAAACGCGCCGCTACCATGCGGTCGGCGGTCGAGTGCGGCGCCACAAAATCGCGCGCCTTGAACGATTCGTTGTACTTTTCCCCCAGCAGCGGCACGTTGGCGAAAAGTTGGCGGGCATCCGGTTCCGGCGCCGTCTGGCCCTCCGTTCCATTGCCGTTCTTGTCTTCCAAAGTTACCGTCACCGCCTGCGCCATGAACTTGAAATCCGCCGGATTCTCGATGCGGTAATCGATCACCACCACCGAGGAGTGCTCATCCAGCGGGGCCGTCCGCACTTTCAGAAACTTGCCGTGCAGGTCGATATGCGACCCCCGCTGCATATAGAAGATTCCCGCGATCAGCACGGCGATCACCGCCAGGCCAATAGCAAGAGAAATGATCAGAGTACGCGACATGTCCCGTAGATTAGCAGGTAGTGAGGCAGGTGGCCCAAGGCCGCTAGAGCTGATTCACGACGTGCAATATCTCGTCCATCGAGATGTGCGCCGCGGCGATTAGGGTACCGTCGAAAATGTGCGTCTCGAGGCCGATCTTGTGCTTGTATCCATCCCGCTCCAGCGCTTCGAAAATGGCCTTCCAGTCCTCTTTCTCACGGCTCGACGGCATCACTCCCTTAGCCTTGATCTGGATGTTCAGCAGGCGATGTTTGGGCACGGCGTCATACCCATCTGGAAACGCCGCTTCGCGCCCGTAAGCGTTGTGCGGGTCCCAGTTGCAGCCGACCCATTTTGAGGGAATCAGCTTCAGCACCGCCGCCAGTTCCGCCGCCGTCCCCACGTTCTGCGACATTTCGTTTTCAATCAGCAAGTACACCTTTTCGCGCTCGGCCGTGAGCACCATTTCGCCGATTTGGTCGGCGATCCGCTGGAACTGGCTGGCCGGGTCCGCCACGCGGCTGCCGGTAAACACGCGCACTTTGTCGCAGCCCATGATCTGCGCGCAGCGGATGGCCTTGCCGAGATCGTCCATGCGGCCGTCCCATCGGGCCTTTTCCGCCGCCAGCCGCTTTTCGCGCGCCGCCGGCTCCTCCGGCGCTTTCCGCACCGGTTCCATCCCCGGCCAGGCGAACTTCATGAGGCTGGTATTTACGAAGCTGACCTTGAGCCCTTCGGTGGTGAAACGCACCGCGTCCACTTTGATCTCGGGCTCCGTGAGCGAGAAGTATTCTTTCTTCGATCCGGCCGGGTTGCGGATCTCCACGAATTTCAGCCCGTAATGATGGGCGAAGGCGATCGATTCGTCGGTCGTGAGCCCGATCTCGTCGGTGATGGCGCTGATCGAAAACTTGTCGATGTGGCTGCGCGCCCACGCCCGCGTCGCGCACAGGGCGCCGGCCGCAATCAGTTCCCTCCGGGTCATGGAATGATTGTATTAGATATGAAGTGGACTTGCGGAACCGGGCGGGCGATGGAAGCGGTGGAAGGCGATATTACGCGCATTGCGGTGGACGGGATTGTCAATGCGGCCAATTCGGCTCTGGCCGGCGGCGGCGGCGTGGATGGCGCCATCCATCGCGCCGGCGGCGCGGCAATCATGCGCGAACTGGATGAGATCCGCCGCATCACCGGAGGCTGCCCCACCGGCTCGGCCGTAGCGACCGGCGCGGGCCGTCTCCCGGCGCGTTTCGTCTTCCATGCCGTCGGCCCGATCTACCGCGGCGGCCAACGCGGCGAGCCGGACCTGCTGGCTTCCTGCTACCGCACCTGCGTGAAGCTGGCCGACGAGCGCGCCCTATCGAGCATCAGCTTCCCCGCCATCAGCACAGGCGTGTACGGCTATCCTATCCAACCCGCCGCCGAAATCGCCGTGCGGGAAGTGAAGGCGCACCTGGAAAATCCCGACGCTAGCCTGCAACGTGTAGTCTTCGTCCTCTTCAGCCGTGCAGACTACCAGGTGTATGCGCGGCTTCTGGAGCGGCTGCCGTCAGTCCATGCGGCGCGATCGGGCGGATGAGAGGTTCTCATTGCTGAAGGCCAACCAGCAGCACCCTTCCCTGCAATTCAAGAAGCCGGGGGAGCGCCACGGTCAGGAAGTCTGGTCGGCCCGCGTGACCTAAACTACCGCGCCCTTGCGATCAAACGGACGGACGGAAGGCCCGTAAATAACGGGCTTGGCCTTCGGCCGCTGTCCCGGCGGCCAGCAGGATCAGCGCCAGCAGGAATCGCATGGACCTTCTATTCACGGTACCAGCTCTCGATTACACTGTTAAAGGGGTACCGAGGCTATGGCAACCACCAGTTCCACTTCTGCGCCCGCCGATGGTACATCTTCCGAGCGCTATGCCGGGCTCGACGCCGACAAATTGATTCGCGCTTACCGCCTGATGCAGATGGCCCGTCGCCTGGACGATCGCGAAATCGTTCTCAAGCGCCAGAACCGGATTTTCTTTCAGATCTCCGGCGCCGGCCACGAAGCCGTCCAGGTCGCGGCCGGCATGGCGCTCATCCCCGGCCACGACTGGCTCTATCCTTATTATCGCGACCGCGCCCTATGCCTGACGCTGGGCGTCACGGCTTACGAAATGCTGCAGCAGGCGCTGGGCGCGGCGGCCGATCCCGCATCCGGCGGGCGGCAGATGCCTTCACACTGGAGCCATCCGCGCTGGAACATCGTCAGCGCCTCTTCTCCCACCGGCACCCAATTCCTGCAGGCCGCCGGCGCCGCCGAAGCCGGGCGTTTGCTCGACCCCAAATCCGATTCGCTTACCGTGGTGACTTCCGGCGACGGCGCCACCAGCGAAGGCGAGTTCTGGGAATCGCTCAACATTGCCTGCCTGGGCCGGCTGCCGCTGCTCTACCTGATCGAAGATAACGGCTACGCCATCTCCGTGCCGGTGGAATTTCAGACCGCCGGCGGCAACGTCGCCAAGCTGGTGGCGGCGTTTCCATCGCTGCATATCTCCGAGGTCGACGGAACCGATTTCCTGGCGTCCTACCGCGCCATGCAGGACGCGGCCGAATATTGCCGCGCGGGCCATGGACCGGCGCTGGTGCATGCCCGCGTGACGCGTCCCTATTCGCACTCGCTTTCCGACGACGAGCGTCTATATAAGACCGAAGCCGAGCGGCAAGCCGAAGCCGCTCGCGATCCCGTGATTCGTTTCCCTCAATTTCTGGTGGCCGAAGGAATTCTCGACCGGCACGCCCTGCAGCGTGTCACTCACGAAGTGGAAACGGAACTGCAAGACGCCGCCCATCGCGCCGGGCTGGACGACCCGCCCGCTGCCGACACCGCCATGCGGCACCTCTATTCGGAAAGCGTCGATCCCTGTTCCGACGATTTCGCCTCCCCGCCGGCCTATCATGGCAAGCCCATGACCATGGTCGATCTGATCAACGCCACTCTCCACGAAGAGATGCGCCGCAATCCCGACATGGTGGTGTTCGGCGAGGATGTGGCGGATGCCAGCCGGGAAGCCAACCTGGCCGACGTCAAAGGCAAGGGCGGCGTGTTCAAGGCGACCCAGGGGCTGCAGCGGGAATTCGGTTCGGCGCGCGTCTTCAACAGCCCCATCGCCGAGGCCGCTATCGTGGGCCGCGCCATCGGCATGGCCACGCGCGGGTTGAAGCCGGTGGCCGAAATTCAGTTTTTCGATTACATCTGGCCCGCCATGATGCAGCTTCGCGACGAGCTGGCTACGCTGCGCTGGCGCTCGGCCGGAGGGTGGAAATGCCCAGCCGTGATTCGCGCGCCCATCGGCGGGTATCTGAACGGCGGCGCGATTTATCACAGCCAGTCGGGCGAAGTCGCGTTCACGCATATTCCCGGCCTGCGGGTGGTGATGCCGTCGAACGCCCTCGATGCCTGCGGCTTGTTGCGCACCGCCTTGCGCTGCGACGATCCGGTGCTGTTTCTGGAGCACAAGCGCCTCTATCGTGAGCCCTACAACCGCTCGCCCCATCCCGGCCGCGATTTTCTGATCCCGCTCGGGCGTGCGCGCGTGGTGAAACCCGGCGCCAGCGCCACGCTCGTAACTTACGGCGCCCTGGTGCAGAAAGCGCTGGCGGCGGCGACACAGATAGAACGTCGCAATTCGGCCTGCAGCATCGAGATCCTGGACCTGCGCACCCTGGCTCCCTACGACTGGCCGGCGATCCGCCAGTCGGTGATGAAGACCAGCCGCGTGCTGATCGCTCACGAAGACGTTCTCTCGTTCGGATACGGCGCCGAGATCGCCGCCCGCATCGCCGACGAACTGTTCGACCACCTGGACGCTCCTGTGCGCCGCGTGGGTGCGCTCGATACCTGGGTCGGCTACCATCCGCAACTGGAAGCCGCGATACTTCCGCAGACGGAAACGGTCCTGGCGGAGCTCGAACGACTGCTGGCGTATTGAATATCGGTAGCAGGCGTTCGGATGCCCTCTCACCCCCGCAATCCACGTATAATCTCGGTATGCCCGAACACACCATGTCGCGGCGCGCGCTGATCGGCGCGGCCACCACCGCCTTATCTTACTCACGCATCTACGGCGCCAACCAGCGCCTCGGTCTGGGGCTTATCGGCTGCGGGGAGCGTGGCCGCTACGACATGTCCAATTTCGTCAAAACCGGCGACGCGGACGTGGTCGCTGTCTGCGATATCTGGCCCAAACAGTTCGAGGCCGCCGCCAAAGATGCGCCATCGGCCAGGCGCTTCGGCCACCACCCCGATTTGCTGGCGATGAAGGAAGTGGACATCGCGCTGATCGCCACGCCCGATCACTGGCACGTGCCCATCGCCATCGACGCGCTCAACGCCGGCAAGGACGTGTACGTGGAGAAACCGCTCACGCTCACGCCCGAAGAGGGTCCGGCGGTGGTGAAGGCGGCGCGCATCAATGGCCGCATCTGCCAGGTGGGGATGCAACAGCGCTCGGGCCAACACTACCTTCGGGCCAAAGCGGAGTATTTCGATAGCGGCAAAATCGGCAAGCTCACCCTGGCGCGAACCTGGTGGCACGGCAATGGCTACCACTTGCGCAAAGCGCCCGATTATCTGCGCGAGAAGCCGCAGGACCTCGATTGGGCGCGGTACCTTGGCCGGCTGAAGTGGCGCGATTGGGACCCGCAGCAGTATTGGAACTGGCGCGCCTACCTCGATTTCGGCGGCGGCCAGGTGACCGATCTGTTCACCCATTGGATCGACGTGGTGCACATGTTCACCGGGCAGGAGATCCCATTCGCGGCGGTGGCGCTGGGCGGCGTGTACAACTATAAGGACGGCCGCACCGCGCCCGATACGATCAACGTGCTGCTGCAATACCCTGCCGAATTCACGGCCACTTTCGAGGCCACGCTGGCGCCCGGGATCAAGGGCGCGGCGGTCGAGTTCGCCGGCACCGAAGGGCGCCTGCTGATCGACCGGCAACACTACGAATTCCACCCGGCCAAGAAAGGCGCCGAGCCGACGATCGTCAAGGGCCGGGGCGAATCCAGCCTAGATACCGACCACGTCGCCAACTTCCTCGAGTGCGTGCGCTCCCGCAAATTGCCAAACGGGGACGTGCTCATCGGCCATCGCTCGGCCCAGGCATCGCACTTGGGGAACATCGCCTACGTGCAGAAACGGCGCCTGGATTTCGACCCGCAACGGGAAGAGATCCTGCCGTTCTAACGGTGGCGGTCCCGGACTGGGCGGTTTCTCTTGACATCGCTTAACGCTGTAAAGTATGATGACGTTGTTCACATGAGTGTGACGGAGCGCAAGGCCCGGGAAAAGGCGGCGCTGCGGCAGGAGATTCTTGCCGCGGCTCGGGATTTGTTTGCCAAACACGGTTACGAGAGCGTTTCCATGCGTAAGATCGCCGAACGGATCGAATACTCGCCGACCACCATCTACCTGCACTTCCGCGACAAGGGAGAGCTGCTGAACGAAATCTGCGCCGAGACTTTCCAATTGCTTTCGAAGAAGCTGGCCAAAGTCGTCGCCTCCGAAGGCGATCCGGTGGACCTGCTGCGGCGCGGTCTGCGAGTTTACGTGGATTTCGGGCTCAGCCATCCCAATCATTACCGCACTACGTTTATGACGCCGCATCAGCACCCGCCTCAGCCCGAGACTGGCGAACAGAAGATTAACTTTGGAACCGGCGGGCAGGCGTTTCAGTATCTAATGGATGCGGTGGGGCGGGTGATGGCCACCGGGCCCACGCGTCAGACCGATGTCATGGCCGCCAGCCAGGCGCTTTGGATGACTGTTCATGGCGTGACCTCGCTGCTGATTACCAAGGAACATGAATTCCCGTGGAGCGACAAAAACCGGCTGATCGATATCGCCATCGAGGGCGCGGCGAAGGGGCTGCTTCGATGACCGGCGCGGAAGGCTGTTTTTTTTGCCCAATGGTTAACGCCGTTACACAAATTACTGGTGTTTCATTTCGATGAGAGGAATCGGGCATGGCTTCGCTGGCGGTTCGTAACCTGTTTCACGACCGGGTCCGGCTGGTAGTGACGCTTACCGGCATCATCTTCGCGGTGGTGCTGGTCGCGGTGCAGATCGGTCTGTTTCTCGGCTTTACCACCACCACTTCCAATTTGATCGATCACTCGGGCGCGGATTTCTGGGTAGTCTCGCGCGGGGTGGGATACCTGGAAGTGGCCACGCCGTTTTCGGAGAAGAACCTGTACCATGCCCGGGCCACGCCTGGGGTAGCGGTGGCCGAAAAATTCATCGTGCGATTCGGCATCTGGAAACAGGCCGATGGATCGCAGCACAATTGCGAGGTGGTGGGTTTCGACCCCGATAGCTCCATGGGCCGGCCGTGGAACGTGGTCGAAGGCGACGTGCGCAGCCTGAAGCTGCCGGATACCGTGATCGTCGACCGCTTTTACAAGTCGAAGCTGGGAGTGAGCCGGGTCGGGGACGCGGTCGAGATCCGCGGCGTGCGCGCCCGCGTGGTCGGGTTCACCGAGGGCATCCGCACCTTCACGACCTCGCCGCTGGCTTTCACCTCTTTCAAGAGCGCCCAGCGGTACGGCCCGGTGGACCAGGATCAGACCACCTTCCTGCTCGTCAAGGCGGCTCCCGGTTGGGATTTGGAGCGGGTACGCGCCGGCCTGAAGGCGCGCCTGACCGATGTGGACGTGCTTACCACGCGCGAATTCAGCGGCATGACCACGCACTACTGGATGTTCGGAACCGGGGCGGGGGTGACGGTAATTCTGGCGGCGGTGCTGGGGCTGCTGGTGGGGGTGGTGGTGGTGGCGCAGACGATTTACGCCGCCACCATCGATCACATCCGCGAGTTCGGCACGCTGAAGGCCATGGGCGCCACCAACGGCTACATCTACCGCATCATCCTGCAGCAGGCGGCGATCAGCGCGGCGATCGGCTACGGGGTGGGCATTGTGGTGGCGATACTGGCCGAACATTCCAGCCGCCATGGCGGGGCCAACATCGTGCTGCCGGTGCCGGTGCGCGCCGGTCTGTTCGGCCTGACGCTGGCGATGTGCGTTTCGGCGGCCATGGTGTCGATCAGTAAAGTCACCAAGATCGATCCGGCGATGGTGTTCCGTGGCTGAGGGGTTCGTCGTGGGGCATTGCCCAATACCGGCGCTTGCGCCGGCACGGCAGGCGGAAGCGCCTGCCCCACAAACTGCACAAAACGTCAGAGCGGCAACTGCGAGCTTATCGATGCAACCGATTATTGAAGTGAGAAACCTGACCAAGACTTACGCCGAAGGCGCGGCGGCATCGCGCGCGCTCAACGGCGTCGATCTGAATATCTACCCGCGCCAGGTGACCCTGCTGATGGGGCCGTCGGGCAGCGGCAAGACGACGCTGGTCTCGATCATGGGTTGCATCCTGCGACCGACTTCGGGCAGCGTCAAGCTGGCCGGCCGCGAAGTAACCCGCCTGAGTGAGAAGCAATTGCCCGCGGTACGGCTGCGGCACATCGGATTCGTGTTTCAGGGCTTCAACCTGTTTCCCACGCTGACCGCGGTGGAGAACGTGGAAGTGGCACTGGAATTAAAGCGGGTGCCGCGCCGCGAACGACGCAGTCGGGCGGGGGCGCTGCTCGACGAAGTCGGCCTGGACGACAAGCATCGCGCCTACCCGGCCGATCTGAGCGGCGGGCAGAAACAGCGCGTAGCCATCGCCCGGGCTCTGGCCGGCGATCCGGACGCCATTCTGGCCGACGAGCCAACCGCGGCCCTGGATAAAGACAGCGGGCGCACCGTGCTCGAAATGCTGCGCAGGCTGGCTCACGATAAAGACCGCGCGGTGGTGATCGTCACCCACGATAGCCGCACGCTCGATTACGCCGACCGCGTGGTGGATATCGAAGACGGCCGGATTGCCGCCGAACGGGATACAGATGGAGAACCGTATCTGGCGGCACGAGAGGGGGGATGGAAATGAAAAAACGCGTGATCGCAGCGACCGTGCTGCTGGGTGTGGGAGCGGCCACTATCGCCGCCGTGCTGCGTGCGCAGCGTTCCTCGCCGGCGGCGGCCGGAATCTCTCAAAGCGAGGGTTCGCGGAACGGCGCCTCCCCCAATGCGATTTGCGCGGCCGGCAAAGTGGAGCCGGTTTCCGAAGAAATCGAGATCGGCTCGGAAATCTCGGGCTCCCTGCGCTCGGTGCCGGTAGAGGAAGGGCAGCGCCTTCTAAAGGGGCAGACGATCGCCGTGGTGGATAACGGCGAATACGCCGCCCGCGTGGCGGAAGCGCGCGCCACGATCGCGGTGCGCCAAGCCTCGCTCGACCGCATCGTCAACGGCGCGCGGGAACAGGAGCGCCAAGAGGCCGAGGCCGCCGTCGCCGAAGCTCGCGCCGTGGTGGAAAACGCTCGCGCCGAACAGGCCCGCAAACACTCGCTGTTTTCGACCGGCGATATCTCGCGCTCCGATTGGGAAAACGCCGACCGCGAATACCGTGTAGCCGAAGCGCGGCTGGCCCAAGCTCTGGCCCATTTTCAATTCCTGGACGCGCCCGCCCGCGCCGACGAACGCGACCGCGGCGCCGCCGATCTCGCGCTGGCTCGCGCCCAGCTCGCCGAGTCCGAAGCGCTGCTTGAAAAGACCATCGTGCGCGCACCCTTCGACGGCACTGTCCTAAAGCGTCTGCGCAAGGCCGGCGAAAGCGTCTCCGACAAAGGAGATACGCCCATCGTCCGTTTTGGCGACAACTCGCGCCTGCGGGTGCGCGTCGATGTAGACGAAACCGACGTGGCGCGCGTGGCCGTGGGTGAGCGCGCGTATTTCACCGCGCAGGCTTTCGGCAAGCAGCGCTTCTGGGGCACCGTCACGCGGCTGGGCCAGTCGCTCGGCAAGAAGAATATCGATACCGGCGATCCAGCCGAAAAAACCGACACCAAGGTGCTCGAGACCCTGGTCGACCTGGATGGCCATCCGCCGCTGCCCTCCGGCTTGCGCGTGGATTCGTTCCTGCTGGGCGGGAGGTAAAACATGCGGCGCGCAATACGTCTTTTGCTGTTGGGCGGAGTCGCGCTTGCGACCGCTTTGGCAGCCGAG
The DNA here is from genome assembly GCA_049509915.1 of Bryobacteraceae bacterium. Classification (GTDB taxonomy): domain Bacteria; phylum Acidobacteriota; class Terriglobia; order Bryobacterales; family Bryobacteraceae; genus JBEKYD01. The sequence goes on from JBEKZL010000052.1 coordinate 26,308, forward strand.
GGGGACCCATCCGCCGGCGCGGGGATGGTCGCTCCGGTACGCATCGGCATCGGGCCGGCCCGCCGGACGCTGACTCTAAATCAGGCAATCGAGCTGGCCATGGGCAGCAACCTCGATATCGCCATCGAGCGCACCAATGTGGATAGCGCCACCGAGGCCATCGAGTCCGCTCGCGGCGCGTTCGATCCCGTGCTGCAGTGGAAGCCGGGGCTCGATAACACCCAGACGCCCACGCCGTCGCTCATCGACAGCACCACCGGCGTGGTAACCCAACACAGCGCCGGGCAAATCTTCACGATGCATGAATCCTCGCCGTGGAGCGGCCTCGAATTCGACGCCAGCTTCGACGACCACCGGCTGACACTGGCGAGCCCGTTCGTAGCGCTCAACCCGTTCTATGTCTCGCAATTGACGTTCAGCATCACCCAACCCCTGCTGCGCGGCCGTGAAGCCGACGCCGCGCGTGCCCTGGTGACCATCCGCAGCCGCCAGCGGGACGTCTCGGCGGCGGAGCTCGAGGCCCGTGCCATCGACATCGCCGCGCGCACGGCCGCCGCGTATTGGGACCTGGTGGCATTGCGGCGGCAGGGCGAGGTGAACGCCGAGGCCGTCGATCTGGCCCGCACGCAACTGGAGCGGGACCGGCGGCGAATTGCGGCCGGGTCGCTAGCCGCGGTGGAGCTTTCGGCTTCCGAGGCCGAACTGGAAAAGCGGCTCGACGATTGGTACCAAACCTCGGGCGCCATCACGGAGCGGGAAAACGCGCTGAAGACGCTGATGGCGCGCGACCGGCGGGATCCGCTCTGGGCAGTCGCAATCGAGCCTTCGGAAAACGCCGCCGCCGAGCCCGAAGCGATTCCCCTCGAAGACGCCGTACGGGAAGCCTTGCGCCGCCGTCCCGAACTGCGCGAAGTGGATTCGCAACTGGCGGCGAATCAAATCGAGACGCGACAGAACGCCGATTCGATCAAACCGCAAGTGAACCTGGTGGCCAGCTATTCGCTTTCCGGCCTGGCGGGAACCACGCACCCCCTGCCGCCTTCGCTCGCCGCCCTGGGTGTGGAGAGTGCGCTGCCGGCTTCGGCCTCGGGCGGCGCCGGAGCGTCGCTTGCGAGCCTCTTCGCGGGCGATTATCGGAGCGTGCAGGTGGGTCTTGAAATCAGCTTCACCGCCCGCAACCGCACCGCGCAAGCCAATCTGGCGGCCGATGCCATCGCGCGCAAGCGCCTCGAGCTGACGCGCGCGCGCGCTGAACAGGCGGTTGCGGCCGAAGTGCGCAACGCGCTCGAGGCGCTCGATACCGCTCGCCAGCGCGTGCGCGCATCGGGCGCCGCCGCCGAATCCGCCCGCGCAAAACTGGAAAGCGAAAGCCGCCTGTTCGCCACCGGCGAATCCACCAATTTTCTGGTGCTGACGCGCCAGAACGAATACTCCGACGCCCGCCGCCGCCAGGTGGACGCCCAGGCCGCGCTGGCCAAGGCCGTAGCCCAATATCAAACCGCGACAGCCACCATCCTGAGCGAGAGACGGATTCACGTAGCGCAGTAAGAACGGGCACGGGAGATATTGCGGGCGGGGACGCCCCACGGTTGGGTGCTATCGCTTACCATGGGGAGTCATGAGACCAAGCCGTTCGTGGAGTGCCTTGTTGACATGCCTGTTGGCATCGGCCGCGCTGGCCCAAACGCCAACGAAAACGCCGCCGCCCAAGAAAGGAAATCCTGCAGTGACCCAACAGCCGTTCGGAAAAATACCCGATGGAACGCCCGTGGATATGTACGTTCTGAAGAACGCCCACGGTATGGAAGCCCACATTCTGACCTACGGCGGCGTGGTGGCGTCGCTGACGGCGCCGGACCGCAAGGGCGCGTTCGCCGACGTAGTTCTCGGAATGGACACCCTCGATGGCTATATGCACCAGAGCGTGTTTTTCGGCGCGTTGATCGGCCGTTACGGCAATCGAATCGCCCACGGCAAGTTTCCGCTGGGCGGCAAGACTTACACGCTGCCGATCAACGACGGCCCCAACACTCTACACGGCGGACCGCAGGGATTCGATAAGAAAGTATGGAAAGCCAGACCCGTCAGCGGCGCGAACGCCATCGAGCTTACCTACGTGAGCCAGGACGGCGAGGAAGGTTTTCCGGGGACGCTTTCGGCCAAAGTGACCTATACCCTCACGGACAATAACGAATTGCGCCTGGAATATTGGGCGACCACCGACAAGCCTACCGTGATCAACTTGACCAATCATTCTTACTTCAATCTGGCGGGAGCGGGCAGCGGCACGGTCCTGAACCACCAGGTGACCCTTCTGGCCGACCGCTTCACCCCGATAGACTCGACGTTGATTCCCACCGGCGAACTGCGCCCCGTAAAAGGGACGCCGTTCGACTTCACCAAGTCCACCGCCATTGGAGCGCGCATCGACCAGAAAGACGAGCAACTGAGTTTTGGCAAGGGCTACGATCACAACTGGGTGGTGAACCGCTCGCAGGCGGGATTGGTGAAAGCGGCGGAAGTATACGAACCAACTTCCGGGCGCGTGTTGGAAGTGCTTACCACCCAGCCGGGAGTGCAGTTCTACACCGGCAATTTCCTGGACGGCACGGTGAAAGGCAAAGGCCGCATTGCCTATGGCCGCCGCGACGCCTTCTGCATGGAAACCCAGCATTTCCCGGATTCGCCGAATCATCCGGCGTTTCCTTCCACCACGCTACTGCCCGGCACGACGTATCACGCCACTACCGTGTACCGGTTTTCGGCGAGGTAACTACTGCCGGCGCTCCAGGCTGCGCCGGCTGACGCGCAGCAATCCCAGTTGCGCCCACGAATCGGAGTGATCGAGAGACAAGGCGCGACGATACTCCATTTCGGCGGCGGCCAATTGGTCGGTCTTCTCGTACCACAGGGCCAGCGAGCCGTGCGCGCTCTCGGAACCCGGCCAGAGCTGGACGGATTCTTGGAGCGCCTGGCCGGCGGCTTCGGTGTTTCCCATTTTGCCGTAAAGTAAGCCGATCCATTCGTAGATCTGCGAAGTTGCCCGGAGCTTTCGAGCCTGCTCGAACCGGTCCATAGCCGCGGCGTATTGCCCCAGACAGACCAAGACTCTGCCCCATGCGGCGTTGACGTAATAATTGTTCGGCAGTTTCCGCTCCGCTCGCTCGAGATACGGTATTGCCGCGGCGCAGCGGTTCTGTTGAATCAGAACGCCGGTTATATTCAAAAGCGGGCGCGGATTGTCCACGGATTGCGCCGCCGCGGCTTCTTCCAGTTTGTCGGGATCGCCCCACAACTGGTTGCGGTCGTAACATAGCTTCCCGTAGAACAGCGCCATTGCCGCCAATATGGACCACGCAATCGGCGGGGACGGGCGAAGGCGTGCCCACGCTTCGCAACCAACCAGAATGAGACCTATGAGCGGCAGGTACATGCGGCGCTCCACCAGGGCATCGTCCAGCGGAACCACCGATGAGGTCGGCGCCAGCCAGATCAGGAACATCAGGAAGCCGAAGGCGGCCACGGGAAAGCGACGGCGCCAGACTCCCGCCGTCGCGATGAGCGCCAACAGCACAATCAGATAGACGATGGCGTAGTGCTCGGTGATGGTTCGCGAGGGGGGGTAGTCGTGATCGAGAGACTGCCGGATGGGGCAGATTGTCATCCAAATGTAAGTAAAGATCGCGCGGGCCTCGGTAAATGCGTACTGATACCAGCGAAAAGTGGGGACGGAAAACCCCGCGGTCGACGACTCGCTCAACACCCGCCAAACTACGACTCCGGCCCACGCCAGGCCCGGCAACATCAACACATACAACCGCCAGTTAGCCTTGATTTCCTTAGCCGAATATTCCGGATCCCAGAACCAATCGGTAAGTAATAGAATCGCGGCCAGACTTACGGCATTTTCCTTTGTGCGCACTCCGAGGGCGAAAAGCACTAATACGACGCAAGCTTCCTTCCAGGAAATCGCATCGTGGCGCCTGTACAAGAAAAAGACGTAGGCGAGGAGCAGGAACAGCGCTGCCAGGCTTTCGGAACGGCCGGCGACATAACTGACCGATTCGGTCTGGAGCGGGTGAATCATGAAGAAGCACGCACCAACGATTGCCGCCGTTCGGGCCTTGCGCTCCGTCCATCCCGCTTTCCCCAGTAACCGTACCAGTACCAGCCCCACCAGCACCGTGTTGAAGGCGTGAATCAAGAGATTGACGAAATGAAAACTATAGGGCCCCGCGCCCCACAGGTGATAGTTCATCCAGTAAGAGATCGTCAATACCGGGCGAAGGACGATGGGCCATGCGCGGAGAGGATAGTCACGGCTCGGGAGAGCGAAGGGAAGCGACATGTCGTCGAAAACAAACCGGCCGTTCAGAGCGGGCCAGTAGAACACGAGAATTACAATGAAAGAGGCCAGGCAAGCGAGGGCAGCAAGTCCCCAGGGTTTGGACTGCGGCCCGGCGGCAGATCCTGTGGCCAGCCGGCGAGTGTTATTTTTGACAGTCTTCGTCTTCACTCTGACAGCGCCGGGCTTCCCGACTCTGGTTTAAGGTAGCAGAACCGCCGAATTTATTCAATTTCTCGGTGTCTGGGATCTCACCGCCGGCGGGCATCGGGCAGCACGGCTCGCATCGGATGGAAAGCTGGCATCTACCTGGCCTAGGGCTGCGGTAGAGTAGGGCGCAGGCCCAACGCCCCCTCATCGAACTGGACGTGCGGATTTTCCGTATCCAGCTCTCCGACCATCTTCTTCCGGCGGCGTGCGCCGCAAGCCAGGCAGCTGCTCACTCTCCCCACCATTTGGTACAGCGTGGTTCCAGCGCTTCCGAGCAGATCGCCAACTGCGTTGATGTTTGCGTCGGAGCCACAACTGCAGCTCGCTCAGCACGGCCCGATCGATCCGATGAAAGATCCGATTGCTGTGGCCGGCCCGGAAATAGGTACACCACCCATTCAGGATTGGATTCAACTTCCGAATCACCTCATCGACCGATGCGCTACCGGGAGACGATCTGACTACTTCGCGCACCCGATCCCGGATATGTTGGCAGGCCTTCTTGCGCGGCCACATGTACAGCAACCGTCTCGGAGGTCTCCGAAACTCGAAGCCGAGAAGCGCAAAGCCCTCCTCCACCGTGGTCAGACGACTCTTCTCCTGGTTCACCGCCAACCGAAGGGCCGCAAACTGGCTTTGGAGAGGCTCCCACGCTTGCTGGGCCTCTAATTCCGTACGCGCCAGCAGAACCAGGCGAGCCCGGTGAGATCCGTTACATCCAGCGCCGCGCCGCCGAACACGACGAATGCCAGAAGTTGAGGCGGGGCTGGCGCTGATAAGGCTTGCCGCGGAACCAGGGCGTGACTTATCCGATTGCGTGGAACAGGCGATTCGCCCGCCCAGCTTGAGTAGCGTCCTGAACTCATGATGTAATTGGGCATATTCACTCCGGCCGGAGCTCTTTCCCTCGCTCTCCCGACGGTTCGCGGATTCGGCCGCCGCGGTCGCACCAGGCCCAGCCGAGACCGGTAACGACACCGAAGGCGCCGGCTACCAGGCCGATGGCGCGGGGGCCGTAACGCTGGGAGGCGATGCCGGCGGCGGCCATACTGACGATCATGACGCTCCAACGCACCGATTCCATGGTGGAGAATACCCGGCCGCGGAGGCGGTCCGGCGTGTGGCGCAACAACTGGGCGGTGTTCATGACGCTGGCGGCGGCCATGCCGGCGCGCGAAAGCAGCATCCACAACAAAGCCGCCGGGTACGATCCGGTCTGGCTGAACAGCATGTAAGTGGCGCCGTGGGTGACATAGCAGAGCGTGACCAGGCGCTTGTAACCGGCGAAGCCGATGCGGCGGCCGGCCACGTACGCCACCGCCCCTCCCAGCAGCAAGCCGATACTGGCGAAGCCCCAAATGGAGCCGATACCGGCGGGGCCGCGGTGGAAGACGGTTTCGCCGAAGAGGGCAAACAGGACCTGCGCCGCGCCGCCGCCCAGCGCCCAGCCGAAGGAGATAACTGCGATACCCAGCATCAAAGGCACCGACCAGATGTAGGCGAGACCCTCGCGATACTCCTGCCAAGAGGTCGTCGAGGCGGCCGACGGGGCGCGGGCGGCACGCAATCCGCCGGGCACGCGCACGCCCCAGACGCACGCCGCCGAAATCAAAAAGCTTGCCGCATTGGCGATGAACGCCCAGGCGTAACCCAATTTCGCCGCGCCGTAACCGCCGGCCAGCGCACCCACGCTGGCGGTGGCCCAACTGGTGATCTGGGTGAGGGAGTTGGCCGCGTGAAGTTCCTCGGGAGACGCGATGGACGGCAGAATGGCGGCGCGGCCGCTGGTAAAAAACGGCGAAGCGAACATCAGGGCCGCGCTCAGAGCATAGAGCAGCCAGGGGCGCGGCCGATGGATGGCGAGGAGGAAACCGGCCGCGACCAGGGCGCGCACCAGGTCGCTGGCGACCATGATGGCGCGGCGGTCGAAGCGGTCGAGAAGCACACCGGCTACCGGGGCCGCGGCTACGGCGGGAATCGCGCGCGACAACAGCAGGCCGGAGACGACTAGGCCCGAGCCGGATTTCTCCATTGCCAGGGCCAGTACGGCGACGTTGTTGAAATAGTCGCCGACCTCGCTCACCACCTGACCGATCCACGTGCGGCGGTAGTTGCGGTTGCGCTCGAGGAGCGCCACGACGCCCGTCATGGAGCCTTCATGATAGCAACGGGTGGACCGGGCTTTCGCCCCGGGGAAGCAAGAAGACAGATGCCGGAATGGCTCCGGCGCGCGATAAGATAATACAAATACACGAGGGGCGCGGTCCCGCGTGGCACACGAATTTAGACAAATCAATGCTTTTCAAAACGACAGACTCCGTTCAGCGGAATTCACCGGCCACGGGCGCCGTGGAACAAGTCCGGGAAAGATACGCCGCATTTAAGGCGAAAGGCCTGAAGCTCAACCTGACGCGCGGCAAACCGTCGCCGGCCCAGCTCGACCTGAGCGCTCCCTTGTTGTCGCTGCCCGGCGCGGCGGACTACATGGCTGAAGGCGGAACCGACTGCCGCAACTACGGCGGCCTGCAAGGGCTGGCGGAAGCGCGGCGGTTGTTCTCCGGGCTGCTGGGAGCGCCGCCGGAACAGGTAGTGGTGGCCGACAATTCCAGTCTGGCGCTGATGCACGACACGGTGGTCTTCTCGCTGCTCAAAGGAACCTGCGACGGCGCCGGACCGTGGTCGCGCCAGGGCCAGATTACCTTTTTGTGTCCCGTGCCTGGCTACGACCGGCACTTCCACATTTGCGAAACCTACGGCATCCGCATGATTCCGGTAGGGCTTGGGGAAGACGGCCCGGACATGGACCAGGTGGAGGGGTTGGTGGCGCAGGATGCTTCGATCAAGGGCATGTGGTGCGTCCCCAAGTACAGCAATCCCACCGGTGTCATTTATTCGGACCGGACGATCGAGCGGCTGGCGGCGATGAAGACGGCGGCCTCGGATTTCCGGCTGTGGTGGGACAACGCCTACGCCGTGCATCATCTGACCGACGAACGCATCGAAATCGCCAACATCGTCGAACTGTGCGCGCGGTATGGACATGAAAACCGTCCTTTGGTGTTCGCCTCGACTAGCAAAATCACCCTGGGAGGAGCGGGGCTGGCGCTGCTGGCGGCCTCGACGGAGAACGTCAAGTGGTACCTGGCAAGAACGGCGCTGCGGACCATCGGGCCCGACAAATTGAACCAGCTTCGACACGTCCGCTTTCTGAAGAACCCGCAAGGAATTCAGGAATTGATGGATGGGCACAGAGCGCTGATCGGGCCTAAATTCCAGAAGGTGCTGGAGGTCTTCGACAAGAAACTGGCCGGGGTTCCCGGCGTGAGCTGGACGCGGCCCCGGGGCGGTTATTTCATCAGCCTGAGCGTTCCGGCAGGCTGTGCCCGGCGGGTGGTGGCGCTGGCCAAGGAGGCCGGGGTGGAATTGACTCCGGCGGGCGCGACGCATCCGTACGGGGAAGACGCCGAGGACCGCACGATTCGGATTGCCCCCACGTTTCCGGAACTGGCGGAAATTGAGCAAGCCGCGGAGGGAGTGGCGTTCTGCGTGCTGCTGGCCAACGCGGAAAGAACTACCGCGGCCTGATGGTGCGGCAGTCGATTCGCTTGGCCCACCAGGAACCTTTGTCCATGGAGAACTTTGTACTGCAAGGCAAACATGTTCGATTGGAGCCGCTCGATCGTCGCCATATCGAAGGGTTGGTGGCGGCCGCTTCGGCCGACCCAACGCTCTACGATTGGAGCCTGGTTCCGCAGGGCGTGGCCGAGATGACGCGCCACGTCGAAACGGCCCTGTCCGGGAGGGAGGCCGGCACCGCCGTGCCGTTTGCAACCCTACGCGTCGCGGACGGTGTCGTCCTTGGCTCGACGCGCTTCTTCGACCTGGAACGATGGGCGTGGCCGAAAGGACACGCGCGGCACGGCCGCGGCGCTCCCGACGGTTGCGAGATCGGCTACACGTGGCTGACACGCGCCGCCATTCGCACGGCGGCCAACACCGAGGCCAAGCTGCTCATGTTGACGCATGCCTTCGAGGTGTGGCAATTACTCCGCGTTTCGTTCCATACCGACATGCGTAACCAACGCTCCCGCGCCGCGCTCGAGCGTATTGGCGGCCGGTTCGAGGGCATACTCCGCTCGCACCGTATGGCCTCCGATTGCATCGCCCGCGATTCGGCGCGATATTCGATCCTGGCGGCGGAATGGCCGGAAGTGAAGCCGCGGCTGGTTCAACTCATGGACCGTGATCGGCTAAGCACCCGCGGCGGTAGCCTTTCCAGCGTGGGCAAAGGTATCCTAGGAGCATGAAGGTTCGAGCATTTGTATGGGCGGGTGCAATGGCGCTTTGGGCACAATCGGCCCCGGTGACGGTGTCGCTGAGCGCGCCGGTGAACGGGCGGGTGGAACTGATGGTGCGCAACCATGCGCGGACCGCGGTTTCGGCGTATCTGGTGACGGTCAGTTATACGGCGAATGGAAGCACGGCGACCCGGGATCTGATCTGGGATTCCGCGCTACGGCTTACGACCCCGGGCCTTGAGCCCAATCAGGCGGCCGTGCGGCCGGTCGGAGTTCCTCCCGTTAACGCTTCGGTGGCGCTGCGCGCGGTGGTTTTCGCGGATGGCCGTACCAGCGGGGAGAGCGAGTGGGTCGCCCGCATTATGAGCCAGCGGCGGTTCGCCCTGGCGACCATCGATGGGGTGCGCAAAATCCTGCCCGCCGCCAAACCCGAGGATCTGGAAGCGGCCCACCGGGAAAAGCTGGCCGCGGCGGCCGCGCCGGAGCAGAAATCCCTGATCGACGACTACTACCGCCTCGCTACCCCGCGCCATGCCCGCGACCTTGACCTGCTGTACGCCCGGTTGGCCGGGGCGGTGGCGCCGGCCGGCAACTGAACAAAAACCGGCTCCCTTCGGTCGCCCGTCGGTAACAGCCTACTGCACTGTCGCCTTGATAGTGATGATCTGGCCGGTAGGCTGGACCCGCACATAGACGGAACCCGAGCTGGCCTTGTCGCCGGCATGAATCGTTAGCACGGCACGATCTCCGGCCTTGACCTGGGCTTGGTCGATACGGACTTCGACGCCCGGGACGGCGGAACGCGCCACCAGGGTGATCGGGCCGGGGCTGGAATTGGAAATCGCCACTTTCGCCGAGGCTCCCGGGGCCAGTTGCACCTCGCTCTTATCGGCTTTCACCATGGCGTAAAACTGCTGCAGGCTGGTGGCGATGGGCGGCAGCGCGGCCGGCTTACCGGCATGGTCCGGGTACGGTCCGGGAGTCATGTGGCCAAAAGGGGAATCGTTCAGGCGGTCCTTGTCCACGTACCAATACCACTCGCCGTTTTCGACCTTCCAGAAGCTGGGAGTGGGGAAGAACATGGTTTTACCGATGAACCCCGGAAAAGGCACGGCCTGCTCGCACTTCACCAGCGCTTCGGCCTTGCGAAAATCGTCGGAATACTTAATGCTGACCAACTCGAAGCTCAGATAGTGGGGCTTGTTCGTATCGTAAAAGAACTCCTTGGTATCTTCGGCAACCAGGGCTTCCGCCTTGCGAAACTCGCCTTTGACGTGGTCCTCGAAGAACTCGGCGATGCGGGCACGGAGCGCCCGGTCGACATCGGCCGGCGGCTTGTTAAACAGGTCCGCGGCTTTTTCCTGGGCCAGTGCCGCACCCGCCAATACGGCAAGCAAAACGAACGTCCGCATAAGTTCCATTGTAAGACGCTGCATGGCGGCGTAAAGTCGGCGCGCCGAGGCGGCCGCAATCCTCAGGGCAAGAACAGCGAATGCCATCCCGGCGCCGGCGCCATGCAGCGGTCCTTCCGGCAAGAACCACCGATAGCGATTCCGCGCCACCAGGCGATAGACCCAATCGCGCGGTGGAGGCGGAACAGCTTTAGCGCCCAGTAGGTCCTTGAGCGGCGACACTTTGCTGTTGGTCTAGCCCACAGTTCGTACCAGAATGAAGCCGCTGCGGAGCGCACAGTCTGGCGGAAATCTACTCCAGGCTGAGCTACCGCGCCGGGACCGTCGTGCCGGCGGGTACCAGCGTTCCGTCGCGGATGTAGTAATCGGCGCCGCGCCAGCGAATGCTGCGGCGGGCGAAGCTAGTCACCCAGATGGCGAACGCCGCCGCGTCCCACAGCGGGATGAGCGGCAGCTTTCCGAATACACCCCGCTGCTTCAATCCCCAGGCGCCGATCACGACGGTAATCAGGGCGCGAAAAACGAAGTAGCCTCCCAGGTAGATTGCGGCCACGGCCAGCGTGGGATGGATGGCCACGGCGGCCAACGCCCATGGCAGTCCTTGCGTGAACAACAGGCCGAAGTGGCCCCAAGGACGCATGTGACGCATCACCACGATCCAGCGGAGGCGCTTCTCCATCAGGTCGCGCATGGAGCGATAATCGGGCACGGTTCCTACGGTGTAAGGCAGCAGCGCCACTTCGAGACCCTGCTCGGCGATCAGGCGCCCCACCAACAGATCGTCGGCGGGCTTGTTCTCGATCGCCTCATACCCGCCGAAGCCGGCCAAGTGGCGGCGGGTGGTCGCGATGGTGGGACCTAGCGCGAATTTCACTCCATCCAGTTGCCAGGCCACGACCACGCCGGCGTAAAAATCGGAAAGCATGCCCACCGATTGCAGCCGGTCGGCGAAATCTTTCTCTTCGATGGGGGTGTAAAAGCAGGTCACCGCGCCGACCTTTGGATCGGCCAGCGGGGCCACCACGCGGCGCAGGTAGTCGGGACGCGTGCGCACGTCGCTGTCGCTGATCACCAGGTGCTCGTGCCGGGCTTCGCTAACCAGGCGCGCCAGTTTGGCCACCTTATCGTTGGTCGCTTCACGGCCGGAGCCGAAAAACACGCGAATCTGGCGGGCGGGAAAATCGCGCTGCAGTTTTTCAATCACCGGCATTACCGGGGCCTGGCGGTCGTCCACGCAGAACAGGATTTCGTAGTCGGGGTAGTCCTGGCGGCAAAGGCTGGCGAAGTTCTCGTAGGCGTCCGGATCGAGGCCGCGAATGGGCTTGACGCTGCTCACCGGCGGCGTGAAATCCCGGGGCAACGCAGCCATTCGCCTTGCGGCGGCGCGGAAGTACCGCACCGCGCTGTACAGCACCATCAGGTAATAAATCGCCGGAATGGCCAAAATGCCGAGCGCCAGGCCGAGGAGGAGGCTGTGAGACATGAATCCCCATTGTCGCAGGAATTGGCGCGTCTTGAAGTGCTAGAGTTGAGTTTTGCCCCCTCCGATCTCGCCTTCGCCCGCCGTCTCCGGCAGCCGCACGTTTCTCTATCTCGCAGTGGTATTGGTGGCCGCGGCCATCTACCTGGGGTGCATCGTTTCTCCACCCTCGCTCCAGGACGACGTCGACGCCGTGCAGGCCCAGATCGCCCGCAACATGCTCACCTCGGGCGATTGGGTGACGGCGCGCCTGGACGGGGTGGCGTATCTGGAAAAAGCCCCGCTGATCTACTGGTTGATCGCCATCTTCTTCCGCATGCTGGGACCTTTCGACTGGGTGGCCCGGTTGCCGGTGGCACTTTCGGCGGTGGGCCTGGCCTGGCTGACGGCGGCATTCGCCCGCTGGGCGTTCGGGGAAGGCCGCGCCGCCCTCTACTCGGGCCTCGCCATCGCGACCTCGATTGGCCTGTTTCTGTTCACCCGAATCCAGATACCGGACGTGATGCTGACGGCCACCATCACTCTGGCCATGTGGGCGTTTCTGCGCGCACTGGATGGTCAGGAGCCGCGCCCCGGCCTATGGGCGTTCGTGATGGCCGCCAGCCTGGGAATCGGGTTACTGCTCAAGAGCATGGTGGGCCTGCTGTTCCCGATTGCCGGCGGCGGATTGTATCTTCTGGTTACCAGCCAGTTATTTTCACCCAGAACGTGGAAGCGCCTGCGCCCGCTGAGCGGTATCGTGGTGATCCTGGCGATTGCCGCGCCCTGGCACGTGCTGGCCACGCTGCGCAACCCACCGTATTTCGATTTCGCCTGGCAAAGCATCCCCGGCCAGTATCACGGCTTCCTGTGGTTCTACTTCATGAACGAGCAGGTGCTGCGTTTCCTGAACCTCCGCTCGCCGCGCGATTACAATACAGTGCCGCGGCTCTATTTCTGGCTGTTTCACCTGCTGTGGCTGTTCCCGTGGAGCGTGTATTTTCCCGCGGTGTTCCGGCTGAAGTTCCGGCCGGTGGATCGCGCCGGCCGCGCACGCCTGCTGGCCCTTTGCTGGACCGGGTTCATCCTGGTGTTCTTCACCTTCTCGACCACCCAGGAATACTATTCCATGCCTTTCTATCCGGCGCTGGCGCTGCTGCTGGGTTCGGCGATGGCGGCCGGCGGCGGGTGGATTCGCGGCGGCACGCGTCTGCTCACCGCGATCGCGGCCGCGGCGGCCATCGCCTGCCTGGCGCTGCTCTGGATGGTGCGCGGCATCGCCGCGCCCGGCGATATCGCGCAAGCCCTTTCGCACAATCCGCAGGCGTACACGCTTTCGTTGGGCCACATGGAGGACCTGACCATCGCTTCCTTCGCCTATCTCCGCTTACCCTTGGCCGTAGCCGCTGCGGCGTTTCTGATCGGGGCGATCGGCACGCTGCGCGGTGGCGCGCGCGCATTCTGGGCGGCCGCGCTGATGATGGTGGTGTTTTTCCATGCCGCGCGCCTGGCGCTGGTGACGTTCGATCCGTTTCTGTCCTCGCGGCCGCTGGCGCAGGCATTGATCGACTCTCCGCCCGGTGAGCTTGTGATCGACCACCACTACTACACCTTCTCATCGATCTTCTTTTACACCAACCGCACCGCCTGGCTGCTGAATGGCCGCTTCAATAACCTGGTGTACGGCTCCTACGCGCCAGGCGCGCCCAACGTTTTCTTGACGGATGGAGAATGGGTCCAAGAATGGCAACGGCCCGAGCGCTGTTACATCGTCGCGGACCATTCGGTTCGGCCACGATTGGAAGGGCTGGTAGGGCGGGAAGCGCTGGTGGTGGTGAAAGAGAGCGGCGGGAAGATGCTGTTGACGAATCAGCGGCTGGAGTAGGTTGGGTGGGACGGGCAATTCTTCCGCTCTTGCGTGCCGGTGTACACCAGGACACAGGATGGCGGCCGAATGGGGCCCAGCCGCGGCAAGGGCGAACCTTCGCAAGCATGGCATTCACACATTTCTCGCGTTTCCGATAAGACTTTCTGGGACGCTCTCGAAACCAGCCAGGCGCCGATCTTCGCGTCGCATTGCTCCTACTGGGCCATCGAGCCGGCGCCGCGCAACATGACCGACGAGATGATCCGCGCCCTGGCCAAGAAAGGCGGCGTGGTCCAGATCAATTTCTCGTGCGATTTTCTGAACGCCGGCGCGGCCAAAGCCGAAGCCGATTTTGAAGCCGGGCTGCGGCCGGTCCGCAACGAGCTGATCGCCAAATACGCCAACGACCCCGATGGTTTGCCTACTGCCATGTGCGAAGCGCGCGCAGGGGCCGGTGCGCCGCCGGAACAAAGGGCGACTCTGGCCGACGTGGTGCGACACATTAACCATGTGGCGGAACTGGCTGGTGTGGGCGCGGTTGGGCTGGGAAGTGACTCCCGTTCAGGCTCTACGCGAGGAGGCTGAACGAACCGCTGCCCGCTTCACTCCTGGAAGAAACGGCGCGCGATAGCCTCGCGCTCCCGCAGTCCCTCCCCTTCGAACTGGTTCGCGACCTGTTCCAGCAAGTCCGGAACTTGAAGTTCCTGGGGACATTTCTCCAGGCACTCCAGGCAGTGCGCGCATAGCGAAGCGTAAGCCGGATGGCCAGACAGGAAACCGCCGGCTCGCACCACGTACAGGAACAGCGCTTCCTGCTTCTTGCCGAAAGTGTGAAAGGCATTAAAAAGATCGAAGCAGCCCGGGATATCGATTCCCGACGGGCACGGCTGGCAGTACCCGCATCCCGTGCAGCCGATCCTCATGATTTCGCGGTATTTCCGGGCTACTCGGGCGACCAGGCCGGCTTCGGCAATCGTGAGCGAATCCGGGCCTGCACCGACGGCGATGGCCAGGTTTTCTTCCACCTGCGCCTCATCGTTCATCCCTGACAGGGCCACGGTCACCTCCGGGTGGTCCCAGACCCAGCGCAGAGCCCACTCGGCCGGGGATCGGCGCCGCTCGGCTTCCCGCCAGAGTGCGTCGATGGCCGGCGGTTGCGGAGAAACGGCCAGCGTGCCGCCGCGAAGCGGCTCCATCGCGACCACGGCGAGTCCCTTCGAGGCGGCATATTTCAGCCCCTCGGTGCCTGCCTGGTGTTCCTCGTCGAGATAGTTGTATTGAATCTGGCAGAATGTCCAGGGGTAGGCGTCGACGATACGTTTGAAATCATCGCGGAGCCCGTGAAAAGAGAAACCGGCATTCACGATCCGCCCGTCGGACCGAGCCCGGTCGAGAAACTCCGCCACTCCCAATGCCGCGACCCGGTCCCAAGTACCACCATTAAGCGAGTGAACCAGGTAGTAATCGATCCGGGGCGTGGCCAGTTTGCGCAGTTGCGCATCGAGAAAGCGGTCCATGTCCGCGCTGTCCTTCACCATCCATGCCGGCAGCTTGGTCGCGAGTTTCACCCGCTCGCGGTATCGGCCCGCCAAGGCTCGGCCGACGAAGGGCTCGCTTTCGCCTCCGTGATAGGGCCAGGCCGTGTCGACATAATTCACGCCGCAGTCGATGGCGTAGCGGATCTGGCCAGCCGCCCTTTCTTCGTCGATCCGCCCGTCCTTCTGCGCCAGGCGCATGCACCCGAATCCCAGGATCGACAACTCGTCTCCGGTCTTCGGCACTTTCCTGTAAAGCATCGGCTCTCCCTGCTGAAAGGGCCATTGTAGCGGTCGGCGCAAGTGCTTTTGGCGGTGCTCTCGCGTCAGGCTAGAGCCCGACCGGGGGGTCGCGCGCGGACGAGGGCGTCCGCCCCACCAAGAAATGGGTCAGGCGGCCTTACGGAGGGGCTTTTGGGTCGCCTGGAGGAGCTTTTTGGCTTCGGCGAGGCGGATCTGGTGGGTGGCGAGGCGGGCGATTTCGGGGATTGAAAAATCAAATTGCGGAGGGAGGGCCTGGCGCGGATAGTCGCGCGCGATGTCGTAGGTTTCTCCTTTGCTGGCAGCGAGTTGGGTGAGGAGGGCGACCTCTTCGGCGACGCGCTGGAGGGCCGACTGGCGCTGCTGCTG
>JBEKZL010000053.1:0-30734 GCA_049509915.1 Bryobacteraceae bacterium
CACCCCATCCTGGCTCACAAACCGCAACGCGCCGACCCGACATCGAGAAACCTGGAAAGGGAGGAGTCCCAGAATCGGCGGTTTCGTCTCCTCCAGGCTCATCGTTCAATTAGAAAATGCTAACACGCGTTCGCTTGAACGACGTCATTGAAGCGTTGGAGATGCAGCTCGATGAGTACTATTCCTTTTTCGATCCCGAATCCGGCCAGGTGGAAACCGTCTCCGGAGCTCTTCTCCGTGAGGCGGAAAAGTGCGGCGACGATGAGGGACCCGATCTTCCGGCGTGGCAGGAGGAGGAATGGGAGACCGCGAAGCAAATCGTCTCGACCGGCCGCTTCCTGAAACTCCCCACCAAGTTCGACGTTCATGAGTGGGCCATCATGGAAGAATTCTCGCAGTCGGTGGAGTCCGATAGGATTTGCAACGAGCTGCTGAACGCCATCCACGGCGCCGGCGCATTCCGGCATTTCAAGGACACGCTTCGCCGGCACCGCATAGAACCGGCCTGGTTTGCCTTCCGCTCGGAGGCGCTGCGGGAGATAGCCATCGACTGGTGCGAGGAGAACGACATTGTTTGGGAGTAGCGGAATTACCGGCGCCCGCCGCCACCGGGCCGCACGTTTGGGGCACATCGTTTTCCGCGGCCCTACATCCTCCACTCGACCATGTTCGCTATTTGCCCGCCGCGCCGGCTTTCACCACCTCTAACTCGACCGGCGGCGCGATGGCATTCATGTCCGGGTCGTAATAGGCGTAGACCTTCGAAGCGAAGGTCCGCGCGCGGATGGGATACTTGGCGCGCAGGCGGAAGGGCAGCGCGATGGAATCGCCGGGCGCGAAGCTGTCGAAATAAAGGATGGCCTGCGTGGCCGTCATGTTGAACTTCTCCATGCGACCGCTCTTGAGGGCAGCGCTCCTTTCCTGATAGCTCTGCAGGTCTTCGCTGAGCAGGTCGAATCCGGGCGGAATGCCGAGGTCGACCATCACCATGTTGGCCGAGCGGCCCCGGTTGTTTTTGATGGTCGCGGTAGCGGTGGCGACGTCGTCCTGCGCCAGGCGGGTGCGGTCGTAAGATACGTCGATCGAGAGCGGCTCGTGCGGCGGCTGTTCTTTCCATGGCACGAAGTCGCGCCCCGCCACCTGGTAAGCCAATCCGCCGGTGCCGCTGAAACGGACTTCCACCGTATTGGCGCCGCGCGGGTTGACGCCCTTGAATACGAACTGGTGGAGCAGGTCGTTGTTGTCCGCGTTCAGCGCCAGCCTCTCCATTACTTTGCCGTTGAGCCAAAGCTCGACGGTGCCGCGTACGTCGGCCGCTCCTTTTTCAGTGGAAAGCAATACCGCCCGCAAGGCCATGATGGTAGCCTGGGTACTGCCCCACGCGCCGGTGGCGTCCTTCTTGGACGCGATATAGGCGAGCGCTTTGCGCGCGGTGCCGGAGGCCTGGCCCCACTTGAGCAGTGCTTGTGTGGCCAGGCCGGTGGTTTCTAACGTGGCGCTGGCGCCGGTGGCATAGACGCCGGTTTCTTCGGCCGTCCACCAGGTCTGGTCGCCTTTCTCGGTGCGCGCGGCCACGAGCTGTTCCATGGCCTGGCGGGTGAAGTCCGAGTCTTTGCCGTAATCGGCGGCGAAGTTGGCCACTACGGCCAGCGTATAGGTATCCGCGCGGGCGCTCGTGTGCGCGGCGATGTACTGGCGCGCCTTTTCCACGGCCGGACCGCGGTAGCCGGTATTTTCGAGCGACCAGGCGATGTAGGCGGTAATGCGTAGCACGTCGGAGTTATAGCGGTTGGTGGCGCCTTCGTTGATGAAGCCGGTGTCGGGCTTCCAGCTTCCGTCCGGCTGCTGCTGTGCGGCCAGCCATTGCTGGGTGCGTTGAATCAGCTTCGGGTCCACGTCGTGTACCTGCGACATGTCGTAGAATTCCATCAGGCCGTAGGAGGTGAGGATCTTATTGGCCGGCGCCTGTCCGAACCAGGAAAAACCGCCGCCCGAGACTTCGAACGTCAGCAGCCGCTGGTAGCCATTGGCGATGAAGCCCTCCGCCTTGGCGTGTACTTCCGGCGCCAGCTTCTTGGTGCGTTTCATGTAGTCGAGCGCCAGCACGTTGGGATAAGTGCTCGATGAGGTTTGCTCGAAACAGCCGTAGGGCATGCGCAGAATGGCGTCCATGCCTTCGATCACCTGACTGAGCGGCCCGGGATAGAGGCGCACCAGAACCGCGCTGGCATCGGGGATGGCCGTGGCGGGGAACGTCACTTCGTGGTGGATCTCGTTTTCCAGGCGGCCGTTGAATACCACACTCTGTTCGCGCCCGTTAGGCACGACTTCGATTTCGCGTACGACGATATCGGCGCGACGGGCTCCCATGCGGGCCGCCAGGGTGAGCTTGAATTTGCCGATGTGATTGGCTTGAATACGGAACTGGGAGCTGCCGGTGCGGCCGGCTTCGACCGCTAGCGTTTTCTCCGCCGTGTCGCCCGATAGCGAGAACCAGTCGGCGGAGTCGAGCTTCAGATCCACGTCGCCGTGCGCTTCGGAGTAATTGTAGACGGCCACCGGGATCGACACGGTGTCACCCTGAGTAAGGGTGACGGGCAGATCCAGGTCGACAAAGAAATCCTGGAAGACTCTGATGCCGGCTGTGCCGCTTCCCAAAGCGCCACGGGCGGTGGATGCCATCATCGCCATGCGCCAGGTGGTAATGGAATCGGCCAGCGGAATCGAGATGCTGGCGATTCCGTTGCCATCAGTGACGATCTCCGGGTTGATGTAGAGCGCTTCGGGGAAGTAAGAACGAACGCGCGGCGCGGGGGCTGCGGCGGTGACGACACCGGCGCCTGCCATGACTGTGACAGTCTCCGCCATCGCCATCTGTGCCGCCATCGTTCTCCCCCCTTCGCCGGGGCCGAAGCCGCCGCCCCTGCCGCTTCCCAAACTGCCGACGGTTGCGCGCTGTGGTGGTGGTGCTGGCGGTGGTGCTGCCATAGGGACGCCACCGATAATCCCGCCGAGTACGCCTACGGCGGCCCCGTTCATGAGCATCCCCGCATCGAACTGCCTCATATTTCCACCGACGCGAATCCGCTGTAGCGGTGGGTTCACTACCGCGACCAGCGTCACCGGGGCCTCTTTGCTCAGCACCACGGAAAGCGCGGCACGGTCGCGCTCCTTTACCGAGAGCTGCCGCGAAAGCGTCTCGCTGGGGGCGATGACTTTCGCCTCGTAATTACCCTCCGGCACGCCGGGAAACTGAAATTGCCCGTCGGCGTTTGACTGGGCTGAGCGCTGCTGTCCGGTGGCCAGATCGCGAATTTCGATACGGACCCCTTCCATCGCGCCGCCGGCGCGGTCCGTCACCGTCCCGCCGATCTCCGTACGGCCGTTGAATGGGCCCCGGTCGGGTTCGATACGGGCCACGATGGAACTTGGACCGGAGCTCGCCTGGCCCACGATTTTGCGGCTGCGAACCGTCAGGTATGTAAACAGATCGTCGCCGCCGTTGTTGAAGCTCTTATCCGCACCCGCGCTCTGCACCAGGTAGGTTTCGCCCGGACCCGCGCGACTGATCCGCAGACCGGTGCCCCAGGCGTCGCGAAGCTCCGCTTTGGTCAGGTCCCCTCCGCTGGCTTGATACAGACGCGCGAGGTTGTCCGACTCGCGCCGCAGCTTCTCTTCCAGTGCGGTTCGATAGCGTGTGGCGTAGGCCGCGTACCTCGCCATGGGCGGGGCCTGTCCCACGTCGGTGCGGAACTGGTTCGGGTTCACCATCTCGGTGGCGGCGAACAACGCCTGCGCGGCGAGGTTGTTCTCTTCCGCCGGCCGGTGCGCCGTGTTCACCACGTCTGGCATGCCGATGGAATGAATTTCATAGCGCGGTTTCATGGCTTCCTGTTCCAGGTAGAAGAACACTTTGGCAAAGCCAGGCTGCTTCTCCGCCAGCGCGAATACCGCCTCGTCCACCACCTCCAGCCCCAGCGCGGCCTCGACGCCTTCACCGCGCGCGTTGGTCACGTGGAATTGAAGATGCGCGTCTTCGCCTGGCTTGTGAACCGGCGCGTCCAGCGTGGTTTCGATTTTGAGCTCGTCGGCCGGCTCGACGAACGCCATGCGATGGTCGGCCACCGGGATCGCATTGCGCCCGAAAAGATACGCGTTGCAATCGATGGTACCGGCCAGCTCAGGCGTAGCAGTGAGGTCCAGCTCGACCTGGCCATTGGCAAGGTCCACGTCGCGCGTAAGCACGGTCTGCCGGTCCTTCACCACGTCGAGGTATGCCGTGCCCTGGCTTTTGGTGGAGTAAATCTTCAATTGAATACGGTCGCCGGCGCGATAGATGGCGCGGTCGGTGCGCAGCAGGATCTGGTCGGCGCCGGGCTTGGCGGCGAGCGGCACGAAACGCGAGGCGTGGTTCCCCTCGTTGTCGGTGGCTTCAATGCGCAGCGTGGCGGCCGCGGCGGCGGGGTGCAGGTGAACTACGCCCACTCCGGTGGCATCGGTGGCGACGGTTTGCTCAGGTGCGCCGGGGAAATAAACCTTCAATTCCGCCGGCGCGGGTTTGCCGTCCGCGTAGGACGTTACTAGGAACACTTGGTTGTCGAGACCTGGAATCAGCGAGCCGCCCTCCGGAGCCGCGGTGATCAAAAGCGGCGATTCGCTTACCGTGATGGGCTCGCCACGCTGCTCGCTGTGCCCGGTGGAATCTTTTACCGTGGCTTCGATCAGCACGCGAGCCGCGCCACCCGCCAGTGGCCGGCCGGCGAAATACTCCGGCAGCTTGATGTCGAAACGATAGGCACCGACGGCGTCCGTTTTGCCTTGGACCGACCCGGCCTCGAATTCGGCCACGTCCATTCCGCTGGCTTTCACTGTGATCTCGGCGCGAGCCACCGGCTGGCCGAAGAAATAGTTGGCGCGGACGGTGCCGGCGACATGATCGCCGGGGCGATAGCCGTGCTTTGGCTGGCCGTCTCGCGCCGCCAGATCAAGCGCCACTTTGAATTTCGGCAGCACGTAGCGTTCCACGTTGAAAGCCAGCTCCGCGGTGTTTGGCGGATTCGCCGTGTCTCCCGTCAGGGCGCGCAGGTGGTAAGCGCCCAGGTTGACTTCGTCGGCCAGACTGAATTCCGCTGACGCAATTCCGAACTTATCGGTCCGTGTGATTTTCTTGAATACCTTGTTGCCGCGTGGGTCTTCCACTTCGAGGGTCAGCGGACGGTTGACGGCGGCTTCATGGTGGGCGCGATCGAGTGCCAACGCCCGCACGTGAATGGTCTGGCTGGGTTGATAGATGGGCTTTTCAGTGGTGAGAAGGATGGAAGCTTTGTCCTCGATCTGAACAGGCTGGGTAACATCCATCGAACCGATCGGTGTATCCACCAGGTAGTGCAGCGAGTGAGTGCCGGTCAATCCGTAGGGAAACTGTAACTGCGCTTCCACGGTACCGCGCCGATTCAGGGAGCCCCTGAATAACAGACCGGGAGGTTGGTTCGCGTCAGCCGTTTCGATGCGCAGCGCGCCGCTCGTGACCGCAACGTTGTTGGCATCGGTCACGATTACACGCACCGCGGCCGGCGCACCGGCGATATAGGAATTCTGCGCGAGCACGTGTACCACCGGCCGGCGCAGAATCTGTGAGATTGACTGGGTGTCTTCCAGCATGGGGTCTTTTTCGCCTGCATAGACGAGCCGGTAGCGCAGGCGGTGCCAAACCAGGTCATCGACAGTCAATGGCTGTTCGGGTGTCAGCTCGGCCTGCCAGCGGCCGCCGGCGTTGCCTATGGTAACCTGCCGTTGCTTGCGTGCCACGAGACGGTCCTCGGGGTCGAGAATCTCCACTGTCAGTTGACCGGCGCCTTCCCCCAGCCCATGGTATGGAATATCGACCCGCAAGATACCACGCGAGTAAGTGGCGGCGACTGACTCGCTATTTGTGTTTCCAGTGTTCTGGAAAGATTCGAGCAACGCGGCGGAGGCGAGTATCAGGGCCGCGGCGGATAGAGTGAGCCACAATCTCGACAACCAGGTAACTTGCGCGTACCTCTTCATGATGATCTCCGTCAACCTAATGCCAGAAAGCAACTGGCCGGCAGCCATAGCCCGGAAATGCGCCGGCAGTTATCAGGCCGTCTCGAGAAGCCGTTCCAAAGCCTACGTGGAATTGGACTCCGGTATGGGCCGAATAGTTCCGCGGCGGACAGCCCGGAGTTACGCATCACAGGGGATATGCCGCCTGTGCGCGGTTCCTTTCAGCCGCCGCGACCGGAACTTTATATCCGTGCCGCCTGCGACAATGGGGAGTCTCCGATGTCGGAGCTTTTCGGCAATCTGCAACCTCTCTATAACCCGATCGGTTTTGGCGCGTCCGACTTCATCCTGCTGGCGTGGACGGTACTGCTGGTGCTGCTTCTGGCGGTGGGGCTGAGGTTTCAAGCGCGGCTGGGCGGGTTCGCCGCGCGAACGCGCGGGTCTATGCTGTTGCTGGGCGTGCTGCCGGTGGTTCTCAGGCTGGCGATGCTGGGCCAGTCCCCGCTGCCCACCCCGCACACGCCTGACGATTTCAGCTATTTGCTGCTGGGAGATACGCTGGCGCACTTTCGGATGGCCAACCCGCCGCACCCCATGCATCGTTTCTTCGAGACCAATTTCGTACTGCAGGAACCGAGCTACAGCTCGATCTACCCGCTGGGGCAGGGAATCGCGTTGGCACTCGGCCAGTTCGTTTTCGGGGACCCTTGGGTGGGCGTGCTGCTGGCTGCCGGATTATTCTCGGCCTTTTGTTATTGGATGCTGCGCGGCTGGATGAGCCCCGGGTGGGCGCTGGCCGGCGGCCTGATGACGGTGGTGGTGTTTGGCCCGCTCGGATACTGGATGAACAGTTACTGGGGCGGGTCGCTAGCCGCTGCCGGCGGGTGCCTGATCTTCGGCGCGTTGCCGCGCCTCAAAGTGTCTGCCCGCCACCGCGATGCCGCGCTGCTGGGATTGGGCTTCGGGGTGGAGTGGCTCACGCGGCCTTTCGAGACGCTTCTGTTGGGCGCTTGTGCGGGGCTCTATCTCGTGGCACAGGCGCATCCGCCTAGAGGGCGGCGCGGGCCTAAGCCCGGACACGGGCAGGCGGAACCGCCTGCCCCACCACGGCGTATGCGCATCGCCGGTATCGTATTGCTAGCCGCGTTTCCCGCGCTCGGCCTTTCCCTGCTGCAAAACCGGCAAGTGACTGGCAGTTGGACCACTCTTCCCTACCAATTGAGCCAGCGGCTTTACGGCACCCCGACCACGTTCACATTTCAAGCCGTGCCCGTTCCGAGCCGCCCGCTGACCCAGGAACAGAGGGTCGATTACGACATGCAGACGGACGTGCATGGCTTTCACGCCGATTCGCTGCCGGCCTTTGCCCGCCGGTTGGCGGCGCGGGTGCGATTCTTGCGTTTCTTCTTTCCCGTGCCGTTGCTGTTGGTGCTGCCGCTGTTTCTCGTTTGCCTCAAACGGCCGCGAAACTTGTGGCTTTTGGTGTCACTCGGGATTTTCGGCCTGGGTACGAACTTCTATCCTTACTTCTACCCGCACTACGTGGCTGGTGCCGCCTGTTTGATTTTGCTGGCCGGCCTGATCGCGATCGAACGGCTCTACCGATGGAGCGAGCCCGCGGCCCGCCTGGTTTTGTCGCTATGCGCTGCGCAGTTCCTCTTCTGGTATGGGCTGCACCTGGCGGCCGGGTGGGAGCCGGCGCTGGCGCTCGCCGATCGGTACGAGAGCTGGGATTTCGTCAATCACGGCGATCCCGAAGGCCGCGCCGCGATCGAACGAACCCTCGCCGAGGCTCCCGGCAAGCAACTGGTGTTCGTGCGCTACTGGCCCCTGCATCGCCTTGATCAGTGGGTTTTTAACGCCGCCGATATCGACTCTTCGCGCGTGGTGAGGGCGCTCGACCTGGGGCCGGAGGAAGACCGCAAGCTGCAGCAATATTATCCCGGCCGGACTGCATGGCTGTTGGAGCCGGACGCGTACCCGGTCCGGCTGACTCGCTACGAACCGCCGCCGGAGCCGGCGGTGCCGCAGCCGGGAGCGCCGGCGTTCCCGAAGGATAAGTCGCCGTTTGAGGAGGTGCCGCGGCAGTAGCGGCGATCTGGGAGAAGCTGTTCACTCGCCCCGTGGCGCCGGCCATCAAGCTGGCAGTGTGCACTGCCACTGGGACGACGCTAATTATAATCGGTAGTCGGTGACATCATGACAAAGACCGCTCTCTGACGGTCGCAGCTCGCAGTGCGGCATACCGATGCTCAGCGAGATTCGACGGGCACGGAGCGGCTGGTGCTTATGGCGGAAAGCATAACGTACTTTTTTCTGCCGCTTACCATCGCACTGAGGCTCTCCACGATCCCTTTCAGTGCCGTGGATTGTGCGCAAAGCCCTGCCGCCGCCGAAGCGCTCTCTTCCGCCTGCGCCGCTGTGCTCTGTGTCACTTGACTCATCTGCGCGACTGCCCTGGTGACCTCCGCAATTCCGCGTACCTGCTCTTCCGACCCAAGCCGGATCTCGTCTGTTTCCATTTTCACCGATCGCGCAACCCGGTTGTTTGCCTCCAGCGCTGCGCTGAGGCGGTCGAGCGTCTGCTTGCTTTCCCGTGACTTCAACAGCGATTCCTCAATCAGGGCGGAGGTCTCTTTCGCGGCATCGGCGGATCGATGCGCCAGGTTTCGAACCTCGTCGGCGACTACGGCGAACCCCGCTCCAGATTCGCCGGCCCGCGCCGCTTCCACGGCGGCGTTCAATGCCAGAATGTTGGTCTGGAAGGCGATCTCGTCGATGATCTTAATGACTTTGGATACCTTTTCGCTGGACGCACTCACGCCTGCGATCGCCAGCGCCAGTTCCTTATGCGCCGCGATATTCGCATTGACGGTTGGAATCGCCTCGTTCATCAACTGTGCCACTCGCTGCGACCGCTCGTTATTCTGGCGCGTGATGGCGCTGATCTGTTCCGCGGACGCGGAAGTCTCTTCCAGCGACGCAGCTTGTTCGGAGGAAGCCTGCGCCAGCGATTGACCGGAGGATGAAATCTGAGTCGAGGTGGCAACGAACTGTTGTGCCGCGGCTGCCAGTTCCGACACTGCGCTCCCAATCAGATGCGAGGCCCTGCCTGCCAGATACGAAACGGCGGAGACCGTCCCCACCAGCATCGCAAGGCCGAACAGCGCCAGGTAGACTTGTATGGTCCGCACGCCGGAGAACAGTCCGGCGTCCGGCACCGCGGCGGCAACAATCCAAGGTTTCTTCTGCGCGAGCTTGAAATGATTGGTCTTGGCGATTCCCTGGTACACGTAGCTCAATGCTCCGTTGCGCCGCTGCAGCATTTCACGGCCGAAATCGAGGGTGTTTATATTGAACGCCATGATCTTGGTGGCGTCCGGGTGAGCCAGAACCATGCCCGAGGCGTCGAACATGTATATGTACCCGGTCTTTCGAATTTTATAATTACTCACGAAGCCGGCGGAAAAATCCGACAGCGCAATGGGCGTTCCAAGGATGCCCGCGACCCGGCCTCCAGCTTTAATCGGCGCCGTGATCAGGACCACCGCTCTCCCTGTTGCGGGAGACTTCATCACGTCTCCGAGCCATAACTCCCCTTGGCGTGCATGTTCCACGTTAGCTCGGAAGCCTTCCACCGACGTCAGATCGAAGCCTACGGATTTGCCGCCCACTGTATCGAGAAACTCCTTGCCGTTCTCGTCAGCCAGGAACACGTTCTCGTAGAATGGCGACCGGCCGTGAATGCGCGCCAGGGCCTCCTCGGCATCAGCGAGTTTATGCTCCGTGCACGCAGCGGCTAACGCCGGCAATTCGCTGATGTTGACGGCATCCCGCTCGCGACTGCCAATCCAGAGATCCAACTCTTCGGTGGTCTTAGTGACGATGCGGTCCATCTCCTCGTCAGCCTGCGACCGCAGGGCCCGGGATGAAACAAGATAGACGCTGAGCATGAGTCCCAGACTGGAGGTGACGACAACCACCGATGTCCACACCGCGAACTTGCCGCGTAGCGAGAGAGCCATGGCCTCCTTTGCATCTCCTTCTTTTGCGCCTATCCGATGGCGTAAGCGGCCTGAGCTGACGCTGGCTCACATGGGATAATATCGGTTGAACTCCGCTTTTCTTTAGCTTTGGTCTGCGCCGACCCAAGCTGCATCGGTTTTACAACACTGAAAACAGCCCCAATTAGCGATCGATGTCGTGGCATTAAAAGCTCTGTAAATGAAACAATCGGAATGCCAGCTCTGTGGACAGAAGGGGAAGGGCACACCAGGCTGGGCAAGCGCGACCCGAACACCGATGCAAGAGGTCCCGCTACGTGTCTCGCTCGCGCCAGCACGGCCTCACTACTCCCCGCGCTATCCTCGAAGCTTGTACGCCGCACTCGACTTGCCGCACGCCGCCGCCGCTTTCGGAGCCTCTTTTTTGGCTGGAGCGATCAATTCCGTGGCCGGTGGCGGCACGCTGATCTCTTTTCCAACATTGATCTGGCTCGGGCTCGGTTCTGTGGGGGCCAACGCCACTAGCACGGTCGCCATCTGGCCCGGCACCGTGGGCAGCGCCTGGGGTTATCGCAAGGAGTTGCGTGGCGCCGACCCGCGCTTTCTGGCCATGGTGGTGCCCGGCTTGGCCGGCGGCCTGCTGGGCGCCTGGCTGCTGCGGTTCACGCCGCCGGCTCTGTTCGACCTCCTCGTCCCGTACCTGATTCTGTCGGCGACCCTCCTGTTCGTGGTCCAGGAGCCGTTGCAGCGGCTGCTCAGGACCGCCGATGGGGCGCGCCATCGTTCCGGCCGCTGGTTCCTCGGCAGCTTAGTCTTTCAGTTCGCGGTCGGCCTGTATGGCGGTTATTTCGGTGCCGGCATCGGCATCCTCATGCTGGCCGCTCTTAGTATTCTGGGACTGGACGACATCCACCAAATGAACGGCCTCAAGGTGATCCTGGGCGGTTCGGTGAACGGCATCGCCACCGTGTATTTCATCTGGGAGCGGATGGTCCACTGGCCCTACGTGCTGATCATGGCGGTGGCCGCCATTCTCGGCGGCGTAGGAGGTGCCGGTACTGCGCGCCGCATGGGCCGCACCGCGGTGCGCCGCGTGGTGGTGGCCGTCGGCCTTCTCATGGCCGTATCGTTGTTTTTGAAAGCACACTGAATCATGCTGGGACCCCTTTTCGATTCACCATCCTTCGATCGTCCCGCCCTGGCGGAACGGCTCGGCACCATGGCCGCCGAAAAGGTCCTGATCGGCACCAGCTCCTGGAAGTATGAAGGCTGGTTCGGACAGATTTATGCCCGCGAACGGTATTTCGAGCGCGGCCGGTTTTCCAAGCGCCGTTTCGAAACCGAGTGTCTGCGGGAGTACGCCGAAACCTTCCCCATCGTGTGCGGCGATTTTGCCTTCTACCAGTTCCCCGAACCGGAGTTCTGGCGCCGCCTGTTCGCCCAGGTGCCGCCCGGCTTTCAGTTCGCTTTCAAAGTGCCGGAACAAATCACTTGCAAGATCTTCCCCACCCACTCGCGCTACGGCTCGACGGCCGGCAAGGAGAATGACGGTTTTCTGGATGCCGAATTGCTCAAGCAGATGTTCCTCCGTCCGCTCTGGCCCTACCACGGTCAGGTAGCCGTGCTGATCTTCGAATTCGGCGCCTTCAGCCGGCGCAGCTTTCCAGGCTTGCCCGCCTTTCTCGAACGCCTCGATCCGTTTCTGGCCGCCTTGCCCCCCGAGTTCCGCTACGCCGTCGAGGTCCGCAATCCGGATTACCTGGTGCCGGAGTATTTTCGGGGCCTGCGTGCCCGCCGCGTCGCCCATGTCTTTAATGCCTGGTCGAAAATGCCGGAACTGGCCGCGCAAATCGCGCTGCCCGATTCGGTTAGCGCGGAGTTCACCGTCTGCCGCGCCCTGCTGCGGCGCGGCCGCGCCTACCAGGAGGCGGTGGACAAGTTCGCCCCCTACATCGAGACCCAGGATCCCAATCCAGAAGCCCGCCAATCGATGCGCCTGTTGATCGGCCGGGCGCGCGAAAACCGCCAGTTCCTCTTCCTGTTCGTGAACAACCGCCTGGAAGGCAACGCTCCGCTCACCGTGCTGTCGCTGGTGGAACCATAGGCGCCTGAAGCAGGACGGGCCCAGACGCCGATGAGTGGCTGTGGCGCCTTTCTCCGCTGGGTACGGTGACGCCATCCGTATCGGTTCCGCCGTGAACTATGCCTGGTTAGTGTGGAATGCCGGGTCGACCTGTATAAAGCGGCGGGAGTGGAATGCTCAACCGCGGCGCACCCGGCCTCCGGTTACTTTCGCTCTGGCGGTGGTTTCCCCATCGGCGCCAACCAGGGCGTAGAGGCGCTCTACGATATTTTCGAGCACTTTCGCCTGCGCGTCGAACTGCGGGGTCGCCGCGGCGGTCTCCTCCGCACTGGCCGCCGTCTGCTGAGTCACCTGATCCATCTGTGCGATGGATTTGGCGATCTGTTCAGCTCCCCGAGCCTGCTCCTGGCTGCCGAGGTTGACATCGTCGACGAGCGTCTTTTCCCTGGCCCCATCCTCGGTGATCGCGCGGATCGCCGCAGCCACCTGGTCCACTTTGAGCTTGCCGTCGTTGGAGCTGGTAATCGATCCCTCGATCAGATCCGATGTATCCCTTGCGGCTTGCGCGGCGCGTTGCGCCAGGTTGCGGACTTCATCGGCCACGACCGCGAAGCCCATGCCCGCTTCGCCGGCCCGCGCCGCTTCCACCGCCGCGTTCAGCGCCAGAATATTGGTCTGGAAGGCGATTCCGTCGATGACCTTGATGATGGCGGAGATCTTGCCGCTTTGCGCGTTGATCTCGCCCATGGCCACCACCGCCTGCTCCAGGAATTGGTTGGTCTGAACGATTTTCCCCTGCGACTGTGCCATCAATTCCGCGGCCGCACGCCCATGATCGGCATTCTTGCGAGCCAGCGAGCTGATTTCTTCGCTGGTGGCGGAAGTCTCCTGCAGAGAAGCCGCCTGTTCCGAGCAGCCATTGGCGAGCGACTGGCTGGAGGAGGAAACCTGCGAAGCCGCGCTATTCACCTGATGGGTTGCCCGCTGCAGTTCGGCGGCGGTGACCTGCAGCATGCGAGTGGTTCGCCTCATGGTGGACGCCGCAGCAGCTCCCAGAAGCGCGCAAACCAGTAGCCCCAACAGTCCCAACCCGAACACGGTCCTGGTCCTCGCACTCACGTGGAGAGCCTCCTCATCCGCCTGCGCGTTTAGCGAGTGCAGTTGTTCGCTTAACTCGTCCAGACCAGCCACTATCCTGGCGCCGACCGGGACCACGTTCTTCTGATCCCACTGGGTAGCCTGGTCGAGTTGACCGGCCTCCACCAGCCTTCGGACCTCCAGTTGCGTCGTCCGATACTCCCGGATCGCCGTCTCGATCCGATCCATCGTGCCGCGGCCGCGGTCCGCGGCGACAAGAGCACGGATGGCGCCAACCTCGGAGAGCGACGCGTCCATGGCATTTTCGTATCTGTGGAGGCAATCGCTAACCTGCTCTGCCGACTTGATATAGGAGAAAAGCAGCAAGCCGCGTTCCTGCAAGCGGAAGGTGAGCACGTTGGCCCGCAGTTCCCCTTCCACCTCGATTTTTCTAGTGGTGACGGTGACGGATTCATCCAGCCGGTGGGTGAGTTGCGCTACAGACCACCAGCCGACGGCCCCTATCATGGCGCACAAAACAAACGTCCCCGCAAGGGGAATCCCGACCCGCGTTGCGATCGTCATTTTCTTTTTTCTTTTCTTCGCTTGCCCCTGGTGGAACCGAGGGATAGGCCGGCACTTCCAGGCGTCGCTCGAGGCCGATTTCGGTATGCGGCGCAGCTTTACGGCCAAGCGATGACGCGCGCCGCTCTTGTACCGTATCGGCTGGTTCTGGCCAAACTTTAGCTGTCGCGGCCGCGGTTATGCGCTGCGGAGCCTGTCCTCCCTGTAGGTTCGGCTCGGAGAAGCCTGTGCGGTCTCGCACTCCAGCTCCTCGGGCTGACCCAATCGGTGCTTCCCCAGCGAGGCCGCTTCGGCCAAGGGCGGGCACTCACGCGGTCCGCGGCGATTCGCCCAATACCTCTTCATTCTGTCGGAAACCTCCAAGCGCTCTCGAGGCTCCATCGATTTCCGGCCACGACGTTTGTGCCGCACGTTACCGGCGCGGGCGCTCTGCAGTTGCTCCAGTTCCGCAATCGCTCTTTCCACGGCTTTCTTGCGGGCCCACAATTCCTGCAACCCCTCAATCAGTTCCATCGGCATCCGCTCTGGATCTCCTCAACGATCGGCGATCGACGGGGGCGAATCCGGATCTCGAGCGGCTCCGTTCGCCTCGCCTGGTCACCGCTTCCGTGAGTGTAGCCAAATCCGGCACGTTTGTCCGGTCAGAATTGACCACTCTGAGCCGGACCGTAAGGTTCTATGTGGATTCCTGCCCTTCCGCGGCGCCGCCGGGCTGGATACCCGGAAGCGCGGCGCCGGCCGATCACAAGGAGAGTAGCATAGTCCCATGGACCGCTTCC
This sequence comes from Bryobacteraceae bacterium, assembly GCA_049509915.1. GTDB lineage: Bacteria > Acidobacteriota > Terriglobia > Bryobacterales > Bryobacteraceae > JBEKYD01. The sequence goes on from JBEKZL010000053.1 coordinate 14,556, forward strand.
CGCTCGGATTCAATACCTATTCGGTTCGCGCCATGCGCTGGCACGACCTTCGCCTGCTGGAGTACGGGGCCGAGCTCAAGCTGGATGCGGTCTATCTGCAGGATTCCGTCGATCCGGGCAACGACGATCCGGCCCACTGGACCGAAATCAAGGAAGCGGGGGCGCGGCTGGGACTCGAAGTACACGGCGGCGACGCCGGCGCGCTTCCCCGCAATGCCGACGGCATGCGGGCCACCTTCGAGCGGATGCGGCAGGGGATCCGCCACGCGGTGGGAATCGGTTCGAAGCTGGTGCGTTTCCGCGTGGCCGGGGACCGCGCCAGCCTGCCGCCGGGCCCGGTGGAAAAAGCCATGGAAACCATGGTCGCCACGCTCCGCGCCGTGCGCTCCCAGGCCATGGACGTGGGCGTGAAGTTCGCCATCGAAAACCATAAGGACCTGTTCTGCTGGCAAACGCGGCAGGTCATCGACGCCGCCGGGAAGGAATTCGTGGGGTCGTATCTCGATACCGGCAACCCGGTCTTTGTGATGGAAGACCCGCTGGCCACGGTGGAAACGCTTGGCCCGGTGGCGGTAATGCTGCACCTGCGGGATTCGGTGGTGTACGAGACGCCGGAAGGCGTGGCGGTGCAATGGGTGCCATTGGGCGAAGGCGTGGTGGACTTCCGGAAAATCGTGGCCAAAGCGCGCGAGGTCTGCCCGCCGATCGCGGTCTACAACAAGCCGATTACCGGCCGGCCGCCGCAGATCCTGCCAATTTATAGCCCCGAGTTCATGAAGCAGTGGGAGGACATGCGGGCCGCCGACCTGGCGCGCTTCTTGGCCCTGGCCAAGCGGGGGCGCCCGTATGAAAAGACCATGGTGATCGAAGACGTGCCGGGCAAGATAGCGGAGCCGATCGCCGCCGCGCTTGCCTATCAAGAGCGCGATCACATGGAGCGCGGGGTGGAGTACGCGCGCCAGGTCCTGGGCTTGGGCGTGAAGATATAATTGACATTGTCAACCATTCGGCGCAGAATCGAAGCATGTCCACCGCCGCCGTCCGCCGCTTCAACCGTTTCTATACCGGCCAGATCGGAGTGCTGCGCAAGAGCTACCTGAACAGTGACCTTTCGCTCGCCGAAGCTCGCGTGGTCTATGAGCTCGGCTCGCGACAAACCCCCACCGCCAGCGAGATCGCCCGCGACCTGGGTCTCGACGCCGGCTACCTGAGCCGTCTGCTGGATAACTTCCGGACGCGCGGGCTAATTACCCGTAAAGCCAGCGCCACCGACAAGCGGCGGGTGCATCTGAAACTCAGCTCCCGCGGCCGCAAAGCGTTCGAGGAGCTCGACCGGAAGTCGGATCGCCTGGCGGCGGGCCTGCTCGAGCGGTTGCATCCGCCGGACCGCGAGCGCCTGATGGAATCGATGCGGAACATCGAAACGCTGCTGGACGGGAAGCCGGAAGGTTCCCCGGAGCTCTCGATTCGTACCCACCGGGCGGGCGATATCGGCTGGGTGATTCACCGCCACGGCGTGTTGTACGCGCGGGAGTACGGCTGGGGCTCGCTGTTCGAGGCGCTGGTGGGAGACGTTTGCATCCGGTTTCTGCGCGATTTCGACCCCGCGCGGGAACGCTGCTGGATCGCCGAACGGAGCGGCTTACCGGTCGGCTCGATTTTCCTGGTGAAGCACTCGCCGCGGATCGCCCTGCTGCGCATGCTGCTGGTCGAGCCGGAAGCGCGGGGCCTCGGCGTGGGCCGCCGCATGGTAGAGGAGTGCATTGCCTTTGCGCGCCAGGCCGGATACCGCAAGCTGCGTCTGTGGACGCAGGCGGAGCTGAAGACCGCGCAACATATCTATAGCGCGCACGGTTTTAAGCTGACCGGGGAAAAGCCGCACTCGCATTTCGGAGTGGAAGTGACGGGGCAGACGTGGGAGTTGGAGCTGTAGGAGCAAGCGTTCAGCTAAGGACCTGTCAGGAAATAACCATGCCAAGTCCGGCGTGGCGCCGCTAGCCCGGCAGGTCCCGGAGCAGGCCGAAATCCTTCTGCAGCACCAGCGCCAGGGTGCCCCGCAGGCGGGCCATGCCGTCCTCATAGGCGGGCACCAGGCGCGGCATGGAGGCGCCGGGCAGCACCTGCTGTTGCAGTTCGGCTTCGATCAGCGGACCGAAACGCTGCCAGGAGCGCGTCAAGTCGCCGACGATAATGATGCGCTCGGGCGCCAGGCCGGCGGCGAGCATGCGCATGCCCCGGCCCAGGTACTGCGCCATGGTCTCCAGCGCGGCCACGGCGCGGGCATCGCCATTGTCGGCGCGGGAAAGCAACTGGCGGAAGTTGAGATTATCGGGTGGCGCGCCGGCCTCGTGGTAATAGCGAAGCGCGGCGCTATTGGAGCCATAGACTTCCCAGCAGCCGTGTCCCCCGCAACTGCACAGCGGACCTTCGGGATTGAGCGGCACGTGGCCGAATTCGCCGGCCATGCCGTTCAGCCCGCGGATCAGTTGGCCGTTTGCCCAGATGCCGGTGCCGATACCCTCGGAAACCGTCACCACCACCAGGCTGCCGCACTCCTCCAGATGATCGAACCAGACCGCCGCCAGCACGCACGCATTGGCCGCGTTTTCGACCGCCACTTCCAGGCCCGTAGCCTTGGCGATGGGGCCGCGGATATCCACGTCGCGCCACTTCAGGTTGGGCGCGAAAACCAACCGGTCGAAGGCGTGATGATAGCGGCCGGGAACGCTGATGCCGACGCCTTCGATTTTCTTGCGGCGGCTGGCGTGCACGATCCGCTGGATGGACTGGATGAGCGCCGCGATTGCCAACTTGGAATCGGCGGCCGTGTTGATGACCTCCTGCGAAATGAATTTTCCGTTGGCATCGGCCAGCGCCACGGTGGTTTCGATGGGACGCAGATCGACGGCGATGATGACGCGCTCGTCGTTGAGGCGCAGAAAAGTGGGCCGGCGCCCGCGCGGCAGCCTGCCGGTGGCGCCTTCCACCACCCAGTGCTCGCCGATCAATTGCTCCACGATGAGCGAAACCGTGCTGCGCTGGAGACCGGAGAGGCGGGCCAGGTCGGCGCGGGAGATGGGATGGCGGGTACGCACCAGGTTCAGCACCAGGCGGCGGTTGATGTCGCGCGCCACCTCGCTCGAGGCACCCTGATTGCGCTTCACCGCTTGCATTATTCGATTGGCCTGAACGCTCCCTGGAGGGTAAGCGTGGCGGAAACCACGCCCGTGGTGGCGGCATCGGCCGCGCCGGTGAAGCCCGGCTGCTTGCCGCCCACGGCGATCTCGAACGTCCCCGGCCGGATGGCGCGCCGGCCGTCGGCGCCGGCCAGGGCAAACTGACGCGCGGCAATCGTAAATTCGACGGTCCGGCTCTGTCCGGGCGCCAGCGCCACCCGCCCGAAGCCTTCGAGCGAGCGCAGCGGAGCGCCCTCGGCGCCGGATTTCAGATACAGCTCGACCACCTCTTCTCCAGGCAGTTTGCCGGTGTTGCTGACTTCCACCGATACTTTCACAGAGTCGCCCGTGGCTGCGGCTCTTGGCACGGTCAGGTTTCGATACGCGAACGTGGTGTAGCTGAGACCGTAACCGAACGGATAGAGCGGCTCACCTTTGAAGTAGCGGTAAGTCCGGCCGGCCATGTGGTAATCGGTGAAGGGCGGCAATTGATCGGCCGATTTATAGAAGGTGACGGGCAAGCGGCCGCCCGGGTTGTAATCGCCGAACAGGACGTCGGCTATCGCGTCGCCGCCGGCTTCGCCCGGATACCAGGCTTCGACGATGGCGGGCACATGATCGCGCGCCCAATTGACGGCAACGGCGCTGCCGTTGAGCAGCACCAACACGACCGGCTTGCCCAGGGCGGCGATCTTCCGCATCAACTCCTCCTGCTCCCGGGGAATGCCCAGGTCGATGCGGTCGCCGCCTTGAAAGCCCGCCACTGGCACGCTCATCTCCTCACCTTCCAGGCGCGGCGAAAGACCGGTGACCAGCACCACGGCGTCGGCCTGGCGCGCGGCGGCAAGGGCTTCTTCCACTTCGCGCGTGCCGGACGGATGCGCCCAGACCAGGCGTATTTCGGCTTCCCCGGCGAATTCGTGATAGTCCAGGCGAATGGCGTAGCGCTTGCCGGCTTCCAGGTCGAGCGTCGCGTAGGCGTAGGCGCGCTCGTGGATGTTAGTCGCGTTGACCACCTGTTTACCATCGATATAAACCTCGTAGGCGTTCATGCCGGTGGCGCCGATTTGATACTTGCCGGAAGCGGGCACGCGCAGGAAGCCGGTCCAGCGGACGCCGAAATCGTCGTCGTTCAGATCCGGGCGCGGCGCGCCGTCCCGCCACATGAAGTTGATTTCGGGGTCGACGCGCGTGAAGACGGGTTTGGCGTCGGGAGCGGGCTGACCCGCCATTTTGCCCGAGCCCGGATAGGTAAGCTCACGCGGGCGATGCTGGTTGCCGTCGAAATTGGCGGAGGCGAAATACTCGCCGCGCAGGCCATGGGCGGCGCCGGCAGCGTCGGAGGCGGCGAGGGCGGAAGCGGGAATGGTTTCGAAGCCCGGCAGATTGGCGGCCAGGTCTCCTCCGCGGGCGTAGATCACGCGGGTACCGCCGGCCACCTTGCGGCGGATGCCGTCGAGCGGTGTGACCGGGGCGGAGGGTTCGCCGTTGTAGTTGCCCACCAGAACGTCCCGGTCGTCGGCATTGGGGCCGATCACGGCGACAGTCTTTAGATTCTTCGAAAGCGGCAGGCTATGGGCGTCGTTCTTGAGCAGGACGATGGATTTACGCGCTGTTTCGAGAGCCAACTGGCGATGCTCGGGGCTATCGTTCACGCTGTAGGGAATTTTCGCGTAAGGCACCATCCCGGGCGGATCGAACATGCCCAGCTTGAAGCGCGCGGTGAAGAGGCGCTTGACAGAGCGGTCGATATCGGATTCGGCGATCAGGCCGGCGTGGACGGCGGGAACCAGCGCGGCGTACTCGGTGCCGCAATCGAGATCGGTGCCGGCCAGCACGGCTTTGGCGGAAGCCTCTTCGACGGTGGACACGAATTTGTGGCCGCGATAGATGTCGCCGATGGCGCCGCAATCGGATACCACGTAACCGGCAAAACCCCACTGCTTGCGCAGCGTATCTTCGAGCAGGCGCGGATTGGCACAAGCGGGCGTTCCGTCCACACTGTTATAGGCGCACATGACCGAGTAAGCCCGGCCCTCCTTAATGGCAGCTTCGAAATGCGGCAGGTAGGATTCGACCAGGTCGCGCTCGTCGGGCACGGCGTCGAAGGTGTGGCGTTCGGATTCCGAGCCGCTGTGCACGGCGTAGTGCTTGGCGGTGGCGACGGTCTTGAGATACTTCGGGTCGTCCCCCTGTAAGCCGTGGATAAACGTCACCGCCATGCGGCCGGTGAGGTACGGGTCTTCGCCGTAAGTCTCCATGCCGCGGCCCCAGCGCGGATCGCGGAACAGATTGATGTTCGGCGTCCAGAAGGTGAGGCCTTGATAAATGTTTCGTTTTCCCCGGCGGACGAACTCGTGATACTTGGCGCGGGCTTCGTCGGAGATGGCGGTGGAAACCCGCCCGAGCAAGGCGGTGTCCCAGGTGGCAGCCAGACCGATGGTTTCCGGGAAGACAGTGGCACGGCCGGCGCGCGCCACTCCGTGCAGGCATTCGTTCCACCAGTTATAGGCTGGCACGCCCAGCCGATCGATCGCCGGGGCGTCGTTCATGAGCTGGCCGACTTTCTCTTCGAGCGTCATGCGGGAAACCAGGTCCTCGACACGGCGGTCGACGGCGGAGGCAGGATCGAGATAGAGCGGCTTGGTCTGGGCGCAGGCGAAAGCGCAGGCGATCAGGGCGAGCAGCAAGACGGAGGCCGGCCGCCGCGCCATACTATCCAAACGTGATTCCGAACAACCCCCTTCCGGGCCCGTCGGGGTTGCTTGGCCGGGAGCAGGCGGCCCGGGAGGCCGCCGCAGGCCGACGGTCTGCCCCACAAGCAGTCTAGCCATTGGCAACTGGAAACTAGCAACAGTCACGGTTTCCTTCCTTCCGCTTCGGAATGAATTCCGATATAGTCCAAAGCCGCCGCTTCCCCACCATCTGGATGGCCCTCGATGCGAATCGTATCGCCGGGCCGCAGCGCTACGCCGCCAATCGTATGGCGTGTGGACGAAGTGCTATCCAGGAGCGCGGTCGGCAGGTGAAGATCGGCATCCCAGGAATCGATCTTCTGCCCGTTGACCAGCAGGGCGTAATGCGAGACACCGTTGTTCTGGTCGAAGTACTCCACATTCAAGGTATACCAGCCGGCAGCCCCTTTGAAGGAGTAGGAAGCCGAGCAGACCGCGATGCCCTCGGAGCAGGCGACGGCCTGGCCGCCGGACGCGTCTTCGGCCGGCTCGACGTCGCGCACCAGGTAGCCCTCCAGTTGCATTGCCTCGGCCTCCACCCGGCCGGGATAGCGGCCCACGCGGCCGTGCGCATCGGCGATTCCCGAAGCTCGCCGGAACCAGTTGGTCACTGCGTCGCGCCACACCACGGCTTGGCCGGCCTGGTATTCGAGCTGAGCCAGAATATCGTGGAAGCGGCGGGGATCGATCTTGCCGCGCAGCGCTTGCCAGCGGCGCGCGTAGCCGGCTGCCGCGTCGGCGCCGGCGTAGTGCGAATCGTAGAGGTATTGAATCACCGTCCGGCCATCGTGCAGGCGCCAGGTATACGGAACGTGGTGGAAAAACAGCAGCAGGTCGTCCGGACAGATGGCAAGCGACTCAAAGACGCGCGCCACGGCGGGGCGATATTGGCCGGTGAAGCCGGTACCGGTAGCCACGGTGCGGTCCATGCCTAACCTGTCATGGTCGGCGCGGTGCCACTGGCCCCAGCCGTTGCGCTCGCTGGCTTCCACGTTCACGCCGAAATGGTTGCCCACGATATCGGTGAGGGTTTGCAGGCCGAGTGGGCCGGTATAGTCTTCGTAAGTTCGCCAGGAGGTGAGCTGAAGCGAATCGACTGTGTCGACGACGGTGGGGTCGGCGCCGAAGGTGAGCTGGCTCCATTCGCGCTCGATGCGCTCGGCCGCCAGGTCCGGATTCCAGGCCAGGCGGCCGAAGGCGTAGAGATTGGCCTGGGAGAGATGATTGCCGAACCAGTTGTCGTCGAGACCCACGTTGACCACGCCCACGAATCCGCCAGCCGGACGATGGAAGACGCGGCCGGCGACCAGCGCCTTAACCGGAGTCGGAACACCGCCCGAAGCGTGCATATCGAAATCCAGCGTCCGCTTCCATTGGGGCGACAGAAATACGGTATGGCGAGCCTGGCCCATGTACTCCTGGGTGACTTGCAGCTCGATCGCCTGGTTGGTTTTTTCGAGAGCGCCGAAGAGCGGCGAAGCGGGCTCGCGGACCTGAAAGTCGATGGGGCCGTTCTTGATCTGGATCACGACGTTGTCGTCGAAGCTGCCATCCAAAGGTTGGAAGTTATCCCAGGCGGCTCGGGCGCGGTCGTTTCTCGGGTTGCGCCAATCCATGTGGTGGTCGTAGACGAAACCGCGATAGAACAGCAGGCCGCCATGCGGCGCAAGGGCGCGGGCCACCACATTGGCGGCGTCGGCATGGGTGCGGTGGTAGGCGGAGGGGCCGACGCGGCCTTCGGAATCGGCCTTGAGCACGAAGCCGGCCAGGTCCGGGATGGCGCGGTATAGATCGCTGGCGCGGCCTTGCCACCATGCGGCCACACGCGCGTCGAGCGGATCGTAGGTATCGAGCCCACCCACCGATTGCGGGCTGCCGAAATCCACCGAAAGAGCCACGCGGACGCCCCACGGACGCAGCCGATCGGCAATGCGGGCAACTTCGCCCACGAATTCCGGAGCCAGCACGCGCGGGTTGGCATTGACATTATTGATGGCGCAGGCATTGATGCCGAGCGAGGCGAGCAGGCGGCCGTAGGCATCCACGCGCGCGAGATCGGTGCGCGCGCGGTTGGCTTCCCAGAAGATGGAGCGGCCGCCGTAGCCGCGCTCGATCGAGCCATCCAGATTGTCCCACTCGTTCGTCCAGCGGGCTGGCGCGTAGGGCGATTCGGACAGGTTCAACCCGGCGATGGATTCTCCCAGCGCCAGCACGCGCAACAGCGCGAAGGTCCCGTACAGCACGCCGCGGGAAGAACCTGAGCCGACCACCAGGTAACGGCGCGCCCCCTCCGCGACAGTTCGGATGGCGAAGCCTTCCCCGTTGGCGGGAAGGTTAAGGCGCCAAGCGGGGGCGGCGCGGCGAAGCTGATCGGCGGTGGCGAGCACGATGGCGTCCTCCCCAGCCAGCCTGGTTGCTTCGCGCAAAGTCCGGCCCAGCATGCCGCGGACTCCGCGTACCAACTCGGCGCGCGCGGTAGCCTCCAGGCCGCCGTCTTCGAAGACGACGACAGCTGCGGGCAACTCGGCGCGGGCGTGGGCTAGCACCGTGCCATCGAGCGGCGCGTACCGCAGCCAGGCATCGGCGCCGGTTTCGGCGGGAAGGGGCAGGGAAGTGAGCAAGAGGACGAGGGCAAAACGGGACAGGCCTCCTGGCCTGTCGCCGGAGTATCCGCGCTTAGCACCGACAGGTCCGGAGGCCTGTCCCACTCGATTCTTCACGTATTTACTCCGCTGGCCAGATAGCCCCCGTCTACCACGATTGATTGGCCGGTCAAGAAACTGGCTCCATCGGAGGCCAGCAGCACGGCCGTGCCCACCAGCTCTTCGGTATTGCCGAAGCGGCCCATGGGCGTGCGCAGTAGGATCTCCTCGCCGCGCGGCGTTCCGGAAATGATCTGGCCATTCATCTCGGTGGGAAAAACGCCGGGAGCAATGGCGTTCACCGAAATCTTGTCTTTGGCCCATTCACAAGCCAGGTTGCGGGTCAGCGACACCACGGCGGCCTTGGAGGCGCAGTAGGCCGCCACTTCGTGAAACGCCAGGAAGGATCCCAGCGAAGCGATATTAATGACACGCCCGCGCCCGCTCGCGGCCAGCGCGTCGTGAAACGCCACCGAGGCGCGCAGCACGCCGCCGACATTGGTATCCATCACCCCTTGCCAGTCTTCGTCTCCGACCTCCACGGTGGGCTGCTTGAAGGTGAAACCGGCGGCGTTTACCAGGATATCCACGGCGCCGAACTCTTCCAGCACGGCGTCGCGAAGCTCATCGATGGAAGCGCGGCTGGTGACATCGGTGAGATGTATCAGGGTGCGGCGACCGAGCCTCAAAACGTCGTTGCAGACGCATTCCACCCATTCCGGACGCCTGCCGGTGGGCACCACATGAGCTCCATGGCGCGCGAAACCGAGGGCGATGGCGCGGCCAATGCCAGAAGTGGCGCCGATTACCACGGCCACGCGATCGGTCAAGTCCAGGCAGTTTCGCATCGTGTCCACAGCCACTACCAGGGAATCTTCACGGGATGGTCGTCCTCGGGATCGGCCCAGCGGTCGTTGGGAACCAGCGGAACCCAGCCGGGTCGGCCCGGGTCCTGGTCGTAGGGGTAATTTCCAAGGCGCAGATACAATTCGTGATATTCGGCCAGCTTGTCGCGGTTGAGGCGCACCCCCAGGCCGGGGCCTTCCGGCACCCGGATGGCGCCCTCCCGATATGGTAACAACCCCCCTTCGATGATGTCGTCTTTCAGATGATGATAGTGTGCGTCGGCCGCGAAGCTTAGGTACGGGAGCACGGCGCCCAGGTGCAGCATGGTCGCCAGTTGGATGCCTAGCTCGCCGGACGAGTGCACGGCCACGTCCAGGCGAAACGTTTCGCAGATGCCGGCCGCCTTGATACAGGGCCGGATGCCGCCCCAGAAAGTGGTATCGAGCAGAATCACGTCCACGGCTGGGGCCAGCGCATTGGTGGCGAGCTGTTCGAAATCCACCACCACCGTATTGGTGGCCAGCGGCACGCGCACCATCTGGCGGGTGCGGCGCATGCCGTCCAGGCCGAAGACGGGATCCTCCAGGTAATCGTTGCGCAGTCCTTCGATGGCCTGTCCGAAACGAATGGCTTGGCCGGTGGACCAGACGGCGTTAGGGTCGAAGCGCAGGGAATCCCGCGGGAACGCCGCCGCCACGGCGCGGTACACCTCCAGTTCGTAATCGGGAGGAAAGACGCCGCCCTTGATTTTGTGGGTGGTGAAGCCGAAACGCTCTTTTGTGTCGGCGATATAGCGGATCACCTGTTCGATGGTGCGGACCTCGCCCTGGCCGGAGCGCGGGTCGGGATAGCGGAAAAAGGAGTAAGTGGCAAAGCGCACGCTGTCGCGCACGCGGCCGCCCAGGATCTCCGATACCGGCACTCCCCATGCCTGGCCCAGAATGTCCAGGCAGGCGAACTCCAGGGCGGCCGCAACTTGCGTACGGTTGTTATAAAGAGAAGCGGTCGGATTGGCGATCTTGAAGCGCATCTCCTCCAGGCGTGCCGGATCGTGTCCGACCAGGTACGACTTCATGGAGCGGAAAACGGCCTCGGCCGACTCGCCGCCTCCCCCCATTTCCCCCAGCCCGATCAGGCCATTGTCGGTCTCCACTTCCACGATGGTGCGGACGAAACGCCCCCAATGGCACCCGTTGGCGTGGCGCAACGGGGCCTCCAGCGGCACGGTTACGGTCGTCGCTCGGACGTCCTGAATACGCATTTGTTTCAGCTTACAACAATAACCTCGCGGCGGAACCGAAAAATTTTATGAAGCCAAAGCCCGCGCACACGATTGGGCGGCGGCACTGAAAAAACGCCTCGCGCCGGTTGCAGCTCTGATCGGGTCTGGTCCGGCCTGGAATCCGCAGTGAAAAATTTGCTTGACTTTTGAGCTGTGTCGAGTATATATAATTTGAGACTGCAACGAATCGGGGCGCGTGTGTGGCCTCGCTTGGGAGGTTGGCTAAGCACAATGAAAAGACTACGTCGTTTTTGGGTTGGGGCCGCCGCGCTGGCTCTCGCGCTCGCCGGTCTGCCGAATTTGGCTCAGGCGCAGGTTCTATATGGGTCGCTCACCGGAAACGTGATCGATCCGGCCGGCGCCGCCGTACCTGGAGTCCATGTCGAAGCGGTCAATCAGGCCACGAACGTCAAGAGCGACGCCAACACCGATGAACGCGGGGTCTTCCGCTTCACCGACCTGCAACTCGGGCTCTACAGGCTGACGGTTACGGCCCGGTCTTTCGCCACCTTCATCGAATCCAATGTCCAGGTGCAAGTGAACGAAGTGCGGCGCGTGGATGTGTCCCTGCAGATTGCGCAAACCACCGCAACCGTGCAGGTTGCGGCCGATGCGGTGGCGCTGCAGACCGACAAGGCCGATATTCACGCCGAGGTGACCCAGCAGGAAGTCGAAGAACTCCCGTACATGGGTTCGGAAGGCAAGAACTTCCAAGCGTTGCTGCTGGTTCAGCCCGGCGCGAACACCACGTCCGGCACTGGCGAAGCCAATTCGCAAGCCGGCAATCCGCAACGCGCCATCACGGTCTCCATGAACGGCGTTTCATCCCAAGCCAACATGACCAAAATCGATGGCGTGACCGATTCCTATCCGTGGCTGCCCGTGAACGTGGCTTATGTGCCCTCGCCCGAAGCGATCCAGACCGTGAACGTCAGCACCAACTCCTTCGATGCCGAGCAGGGCTCGGCCGCCGGTGCGGCCATCAGCGTGATTACCAAGAACGGGACCAACGAGCTGCATGGCTCGGTTTTCGAGCGCAACTATAACAACGACTTTTACGCGGTCAATAACTATTTCAGCCACCCCGGCCGCGAGGCCAAGAATATCTTCAACCAGTACGGATTCGCCGTCGGCGGGCCGATTTGGATTCCCAAAATCGTGCATGGCAAGAACAAGCTGTTCTGGTTCATGGATTGGGAAAACACCAAGAACGTGCAATATGGTTCCGATGTCAACCTGACTCTGCCCACGCCGGCCTTTCGCAGCGGCAATTTCAGCGCCACTGGCACGCCGGTCTACGATCCTCTTACGGGCAACGCCGACGGCACCGGCCGCGCGCAGTTCCCGAACAACACGATTCCCACCAGTCGTATCGTCTCGCAAGCGCAGACGTTGACCGCCCTGCTGCCCGCCACTCTCACCCGGCCGAATCAGTTCCTCAACAACTACGACGCCTACGGCGACACAAGCTACACAGTCGGACGCTGGGATTGGAAGGTCAATTACAATCCCACCGAGAAGGCCGCGTTTTGGGGCCGGTATAGCATATCGCCCATGGATATCGTAGCGCCCTTCGTGTTGGGCCCGGCGGCCGGCGACGTTTTTAACGGCGGCAACCCGGGACATGCCGGTGGCCGCGCCCAAGTAGTTGGTTCCGGCATGACGTATACCGTTACGCCTACCCTCCTGTTGGACGGCAACTTAGGCTACACGCGGCAGAACATCGGCGCCAACGGCGACCCGCAGGATGGCGACTACGGCACCGACGTGCTAAAAATCCCGGGCACAAACGGTGTTGGTCCGAACTACGAGGGCATCCCCGGCTTCCAGTTCTCGAATGGACCTGGCGGTAGTCAAGCCATTGCTAACATGGGCAACACCAACACCGGCAGCCCTTTCAAGTTCCGCGATAACCAATACACCGGCGGCTGGAACGTGACCAAGATACAGGGCTCGCACAACATCCGCTTCGGTTTCGAATATGACAAATTCGCGCTGAACCACTTCCAGCCGCAAGGCGGAACGTTCGGCACGGCGCGCGGCACGTTCGGCTTCGACGGTTCGATCACTGCACTCAAGGGCGGACCTGCCAATATCAACTCGGAGCCCGCCGGCTCTACCCTGCCCGCCAGTCCAGCCAATTCGTGGGCGCAATTCCTACTGGGCTATCCGTCCCGCGTGGGCAAGATCACGCAAGTTAACAACCCGAACTCACTGCGCTTTTCCACGTGGGCTATGTACGCCAGGGATATGTGGCAAGTAACCCCGAAACTGACCGTCGATTACGGCCTGCGTTGGGAATACTATCCGATTTACTCCCACGACTACTACGGCGCCACACGGTTTGACCCCACCACCGACGACATTTACGTGGGCGGCGAAGGCGGCCAGTCATGGTCTGCCGGTGCTTCGGCTACCAAAAAGAACTTCGCGCCGCGCCTCGGCATTGCGTACCGCTTGACGGAAAAGACCGTTATTCGTGGCGGCTACGGCATCAGCGTCGATCCCGACAATATGCGGAATCAGCGGAATCAGTTTCCTTCGGTCATCAACCAGGACATCAATCCCGCGAATTCGTATCAATTCATCACCTACACCGGAGTTGCAGGTTCCGACGGCGCGCCCATCGTGCAACTGTCGGACGGCATTCCGATCCCCACCGCTCCCAATCTCTCGGTCGGCATCCTCAAGCCGTCGACTGCAGCCTCGCCGTCGACTTACACACCGGGCACCGGAACGGTCACCTTCCCGGCCTATTTCAATCGCGGTTACTATCAGAGCTGGAACGTCTTCCTACAGCACGAGTTTTCAGCCACTTTGGTGGCGCAAGCGGGATACGTCGGCGAGCACGGCGTTCACATCGATATGGGCGTCAACATCAACGGCTCGGCTCCGGGGACCGGCACCGCTGGCCGGCAGCTATATCCGTATGTCACCGCCGACATGAACGAGTACGAGCCGTTCGGCTTCATGACATACGATGCTTTGCAGATGACGGTGAGAAAGCGAATCGGCGCGTCGCTGATAGGCGCCAGTTACACCTTCTCCAAAGCGCTCGACGACATCAACGGCGATAACAACGATGGTACGTTGTGGCGCGCCTATCCGGTGTCGTTCACGCTGGATAAGGCGATCTCCGGCATCAACCGCCAGCAAACCCTCCAGATTTACTACGTCTACAACCTGCCGTTCGGCAAAGGGCACACATTGTTGAATCATGGACCGGTGGGATGGGTCGTGGGCGACTGGCAGCTCAGCGGTATCCTCAGCCGGTTCAGCGGCCTGCCATTCACCGTCGGCACCAGTTCCGCCATCAACGCCGGCGGGCAGGGCACCAGCGCCACCCAGATCAACCCCAGCGTGAAGATCCTGGGCGGCCACGACTCTGCCGATCCGTACTTCGACGACAGCGCGTTCGCCAATCCGCCGGGTGGGGTGCTGGGTACGACCGGCCGCGATCTGTTGATCGGCCCCGGCCTGTTCCAACTGAACGCGAGTATCTCCCGCATCTTCCTGTTGAAGGGCGAAAAGCTCAAGTTCCAGTTGACCGGTGAGGCGTTCAATCTGACCAACACCGTCACCTTCTCGAACCCCGGTGGAAGCTGCTGCGCGACAACCCTGTCGAGCGGCGCCATCAACTACAATGGCTTCGGCGTAATCACCGGCACTGCATCCACACAGCGGTATTTGCAGGTCGGCGGGTATCTGCGGTTCTAACCGCCGCCCCCCGCGCCGCGACACAACAACTCTCCCCGAGCCGCCGGCACCGTAGGCTGGGTATTGAGTTCCGAAAACAAGTGGTGCGCGGGGCCCACAGTGTCGGACTAACCGGAAGGCGACAACGCGGAGCACGGCAGCGTGCGGATGCCATCCCGCCCCACAGCCGCGGCGCTGCCGAAATCGGATACTAAGCTAGGGACATGGCGAAGCTTGTTTACCTGGGTTTGGGATCGAACATTGGCGACCGGCTGGAGTATTTGAAAAGGGCCATCGAGCGGCTTTCCAAAGCGCGTGTGCGCGTGCTGCGGGCATCGCCGGTCTACGAGACCGAACCTCTGGATGCCACCGCGCAGGGCTGGTTCCTGAACCAGGTGGTGGAGGCGGAGACGGAGCTGTTCCCGCTGCAGCTTCTGGCGGCTACGCAGAGGATCGAGCGGGAGTTGGGGCGGGCGCGGCTGGTGCCCAAGGGGCCGCGCACGCTCGACATCGACATTCTGTTTTACGGAAAAGCAGTGGTCGAGACTGAGCGGCTGGAAATTCCGCATCCGCGGGTGGGGGAGCGGCGGTTCGTGCTGAAGCCGCTGGCGGACCTTGCGGCCGGTTTCCGCCACCCGGCGACGGGCCGCTCGGTACGGGAGATGCTGGATACTGCGCCGGAGGCCGCAGTACGGCTGTTACACTCGTAGCATCACCGTGTCCGACCTTTACGCGGCCCTGAAGAAACACTGGGGCTACGATTCATTTCGTCCGCTGCAAGAGCGAATTATCAGCAGCCTGATGGGCGGCCGCGACGTGGCCGTGGTAATGCCCACCGGAGGCGGGAAATCGCTGTGCTACCAGTTGCCGGCGGTGGTGTTGGGACAGACGGTGGTGGTGGTATCGCCGCTGATCGCGCTGATGCAGGACCAGGTGGCGCAACTAGCCGACATGGGCATTCCGGCGGCGGTGGTGAACAGCTCGCAGGCGGCCGAGGAACAGCAGGTGGTGATGCGCGCCGCCACCCAGGGCGCTTTCCGGCTGCTGTACATCTCGCCGGAACGGCTGGCGCGGCCGGATACCGTGCGATGGCTGCAAAGAGTCCCGCTGGCGCTGTTTGCGATCGACGAAGCGCACTGCATTTCCGAATGGGGCCACGAATTCCGGCCGGAGTACCGGCAGCTCAGCTTGCTGCGGCGGAACTTTCCGGATAAGCCCATCGCCGCCTTCACGGCCAGCGCCACCAAGCGTGTGCGGCACGACATTCTGGAGCAGCTTCAACTGCGCGATCCGGACAAATACATCGCCAGTTTCCATCGTCCCAACCTGCGCTATATCGTGCACGAGTGCGACAACGATTCGCACGAGCGGCTGCTGCTGGCCACGCTCCACGCCAACAAAGGCGAGAGCGCGATCGTGTACGCGCCCACGATTGCGCTGGTGGAGAGCACGGTGGATTTTCTGGGCGATCACAACATCGACGCCATCGCCTATCACGGGCAGATGGATACCAACCGGCGGCGCCGCAACCAGGAGCGCTGGATGAACGACGAAGTGCGCGTGCTGGTGGGCACCATCGCCTTCGGTCTGGGGATCAACAAACCGGCGGTGCGCGCGGTCGTCCACACCTCGCTGCCCAAGTCCATCGAGCAGTATTATCAGGAAGCCGGCCGCGCCGGTCGCGACGGTTTGCCGGCCGATTGCGTGCTGCTGTGGCGGCCGAAAGATGCCGGCCTGCTGGCCTATTTCATCGACCAATTGAACGACAAGGCGGAAAAGGAGCGGGCCTGGCAGCGGTATCA
>JBEKZL010000054.1:0-52713 GCA_049509915.1 Bryobacteraceae bacterium
CTCAAAAAAGCTCTTGCCGCGGTGGTCACCGACGCGGTACAACAAGCTCAGTCCTGGACGCGGTCCGTTGGCCGGTTTTGAAGTGACCCTCTATGGCCGCATTTGAGGTGACCACCGAGGTTAGGGCTGAACCTGTTCGTCCATGGCCGCCTTGGCAATTGGCGAGCAGGTCTTTCCACTCGGCACTAAAGGTCTTGCGCCAGCCTGCCGATATAAATCCAGGAAGGAATTCTCGTTCAATGGTAAATCGGATTGTTGCGGGCTTCAGCCTGTTGATCATCTCACTTGTCTCTGCTTGCCTGTTTCCGGGCAGTCGGGTGTTGCTGCTGTTATCGCTGCTCCTTTGCAGCGGCCTGGGTTGGCTCACCGTTCAAAGCGCTCGCACCATCGAACGGCACACAACCTTCCTGGAAGGGACTCTAGACGCCGTTCCGCAACCTATTACGGTCACGGATCTGGCCATGCATTGGGTATTCGTGAATAAAACGACCGAGCAACTCCTCAAGCGAACCAGGCAACAGGTCAAGGGCCGGCACTGTTCGGAGTGGCAGGCGCACATCTGCAACACGGACAAGTGCGGTATTGCGAGCCTCCGCAACGGTCGTCCGCGAACCAACTACATGCAGGACATGGGCAACGGTACTTCTCGCGGCATGCAAGTGGATACTTCCTACATCGTGGACAAGTCCGGCAACCGCCTTGGCCATGTGGAAATCGTAACTGATGTCCACGCGCAAAATGAGTTGGCCGATCTGCATTCAAAGCTGGCCGCATCCCTCGAAGAAATGACCAGCACTATGACAGAGATCGGGGCGCAAACGAAGTCCAATGCGCAGAATGCAAGCGATGCCAATAAACTGGCGGATGCAACCCGCCAGACGATTGGCGGCCAAGTGACCGAAATTCAGCACTTGAACGAGGTGATGCATGGCATCCAGGAATCGAGCCAGCAAATTACGCGGATCAACAAGGTAATTGACGAGATCGCGTTCCAGACCAACATCCTCGCATTAAACGCGGCGGTGGAAGCGGCCCGCGCCGGCGAGTCTGGCGCGGGGTTTGCGGTTGTGGCGGATGAGGTACGGAACCTGGCCGGCCGGGCTGGCGAAGCCGCGAAGCAGACTTCGGAGTTGATCGGGCGATCCATCACAGCGGTTCGTCAAGGTGTGGATTTGGCAGCGCAAGTGGCGCAGTCGCTCGCCGGAATCAACGGGAAGGCGCAGCAGGTGAATGGAATCGTGGAGCAGATTGCCCGGGCGTCGTCCGAACAGTCTCAGGCCATTTCCGCCCTGGCCCAGGCAATGTCGGACCTGGGCTCGACAGCCCTGAAATCGGCCGGAACAGCGGAGGGCGCGGACTTAGTCCGGATTTCACAACCATAACCGCCTAATGTGGGAATCTCGCATCTGAAAGCGTCAAGTCTGAAAGCGTCGAGATTTCGATCGGTCTTCAGAAGCCGAAAAGCCTCGTATATCGTCACGTCGAGTTTCCTGCTTGAGGGTGAGATGCCCTTCCATCCCTCTTAAGGCACTCGAAAACCTGCTGGCGCGGCGAGGCTACCCCAGCAGCGCGTTTACCTTCCGCATCACTTCGAAGGCATCGGCGACGTAGAGCACGTCGGCTTTGCCGCGCGCCCAACCGCAGTTGGCGTCCAGGTTCACGGCGCGGCGTTCGGTGACGAAGCGCCAGCCAACTACGTGCGGTTCTTCTCCGTGGCAGCACGTGGAAAGGCCTTTGGGATGTCGGGGAGAGGCGCCG
Organism: Bryobacteraceae bacterium; assembly: GCA_049509915.1. Taxonomy (GTDB): domain Bacteria; phylum Acidobacteriota; class Terriglobia; order Bryobacterales; family Bryobacteraceae; genus JBEKYD01. The sequence goes on from JBEKZL010000054.1 coordinate 1,759, forward strand.
GTCTGTCCGATCTGGTTCAGGTGGGTCATGAAGGGCAGGACTGCCTCGCCTTCGCCGCTCAAATCCACCAGCGATTTGCTGCCGCCGAGGGAAGCTTGCGTCTTCGCGAGGAATCCCAGAATCAGCTCTTCGGCTTCGCGCGGGTGCGGCTGGCCATCGGCCTGCTTCTTGGTCCAGCCGGCACCGGCGACGAATAGCAGGCGCGCGTCGGGCCGGATGGTCTCGACACCCGATTGCGGAGAGCGAACACCGGTGACCGTGGTTCGCAAAGGCGGAAGGGTGACGGCCACGCTTTCGACGGATGCCTCGCCCGGTTTTCCTGTCCAGGCGGCACGGCAGCCGCTTTCGAGCAGAATGAACCATGGCCGCGCGGTGCGGCTCACTGCGGCTTCCATCCGCTGGCGATAATACCAGCGCGAGATGGATGGACCGCCGGCAACGGAGGTGACGTGCGTATCGATGGCGCCGTTCAACCGGTGCGCTACGCCAGGCAGGGCGCGATTGGCGCGCACGGACGCCGCGGCGATGACGATAGTCGCGCCGGCGGCGCGCGCTACGGCTTCGGCCGCCGCGGCATCGGTCGCGTAGCGCGACTGGCCGAATTCCTCTCCACTCACGCCCAGAAAACGCGCCGCGCCGCAATTGGCCACTTGGCTCGCGGCGCCGGCGACCGAGGCACCGATCAACCCTACCGTCAGCGGCACACCCATTGCCACGGCCGCTCCCAAAGCTTCCAGGGCCGGTTTCGCCAGCGATCCATCGGATTCGGTGAAAGCGAGAAATAGAATGGTGTCCATGTCAGTCTCCGTTGAGCGTTATTCTCCCTTGACCCAGGCGACGATTTCGCGGGCAATCTCGTCGGGGGAAAGGTCCTTCACCACCTTGGTCGAGCGCTGCTGGCGGGGCAGCGTGACGGAGAGGAATTGCGGCTGAGAGCCGGCCAGGCTGGCAGCACGGGCTTTCTGCAGCGCCGGCATAATCGTGCGCATGTTCAGCATGCCGATCTGCGGATTGTTGCGCGGCTCCGCGAGGCTGCCGGTGGCCCAGCCGACCAGCGCGGGCGGGCCGGCGCAGACCGATACCTGGTGCCGTCCGCCTTCGATCCGTTCCAGGATCTCGAACGATCCATCCTCGCGCGGCGCCAGCGAATCCACACCCTGGAATTGATCGACAATTCCGAGCCGCTCGCCCACCATCTGCATGGTGGCGCCGGCGCCGCGGGTAGCCGATTCCCAGCCGCCAAATACCAGCAGCCGCTGGCGATCCAGGCCGGGAATGCTTTCGATGGCGGCGGCCAGCGCGCCGCTCACGCCCACTGGATCGGTGAAAGCGCCGGCCGGCCCGTCAATCGGCACCAGCTCGAATGGGGCTTTCTGCGCCACGGTCATCATCACCTGCTGCAGCTTGGCTTTGGGACCCAGGCTCACCAGCCACACCTTGCTGCCGCCAGAATTCCGAGCTAGGTTGGCGGCTTCAAATAGCGCATGAGCGGCCCATGGGTCGAGCACCGCCGGCAGCATGGTCTCATTCTTCAGCGAGGGCCCCGCCGGACCCATCACCGGCTCCAATGTCTGTAGAGGATCGGGAACGATGCCTCCGCAAACGACGATGTGATAGCTCATAAATAATTATTAGCAGCTCTCATTTCGGCAACCGCTCCCTCACGGTCGCGGCTCGCTCTCATGCCTTGTAGCGCGTCAAGCTGCCAGTCAGAACTGCGACCGTAAGGGAGCGGTTTTCAGACCTGCCCCGTACATTCAATTCTCAGCCGAATGCAGCCCTCCCGCTCCGGCTTCGAAGGAAATGGCGCCGGCCGGGCAGTTCCACAGGCAGGCGCCGCAATACACGCACTTTTCACGGTCGAAGGCCGGCACGGCGCCCGTGCCCGGCGTGATGGCCTGACCGGAGCAGATCTCCACGCAGGTGTGCGCGTTGCAGTCTTCGCAAGCTGCCGAATCGGTGAAGCGCACGTGATCCGCATAGTCCGGCGCGGCCTGTACCTTGCCGCCCACCAGCAGCGCGTCCTGCAGCGACATCAGCAGCTTGCCATCGCAAGCGATCGCGGGCCAGCCGGCCCGCTCCATCAGAGCGTCGTGCGCGCCCGTGCCTTTGGCCGCGCACTCCTGCTGAATCCGCCGCACGTCGCCGGCCGGAATTCGTCCGCGATAGTATTCCGCGACGGGCGGCACCGGCTTGGGCTCGCCGTCGATGGTGAACCGGCCCTTCGTCATGCCCGCCAGCGCCATGCCCGCCAGACCCGCGATCACGCCGCGGTTGAAGCCGTCGCGGGCCCGCTCGGCAATGCGGCCTTCCGCTTCCACCCAGCTTGCCCGTCGCCGCCGTACGTAAGTGTCTTCCAGGTTTTGGCGCGTGAACGGACGGCCTTCCTTCATCAGCTCGACCACGCCTTCGGCCAGTTGCGTGCCCGTGGTCCAGGCTTCATCCACGCCCGAACCGGTCAGCACGTTGGTGCTGCCGGAGCCCTCGCCGATGCGCGCCCAACCGTCGCCTGCCAGGTAGGGCTCGCCGCGCCGGCCCGATTCCGCCAGCGATTTCGCACCCCAGGAACGGAGCGTGCCGCCCTCCAGATAGCGCCACAAATAGGGATGCTGCACATAATGCTGCAAATATCGATACGAGGTCCTCACCGGGCAGCGAAACCACGACGGCACAAAGATTCCCACCGAGGCCACGCGTTCCGGATGCACGTAGAAGAAGCCGAAAATTTCCGGCTCCGGATAACCGAACGTGTGAAACACCGTACCAGGCTCGAGATCGACGTGCTCCGGTAGATCGATCACCATCTTGGCGCCCACGGCCCATTCGCGCGGATGATGCCCGGGGGGAAGGCCGAATCGTTCGTCGAGCCGCCGGCCGACCGCGCCCACCGGCCCATCGCCGACTACCGTCAGGGGGGCGCGAACATCCATATCGGCAAGCTCGACGCCGGCCACCGAACCGCCCTCGATCCGCGGTCCTAAAACCGGAGTGCCGGGCCAGATCTGCACCGCGCCGGAGCCCATGAGCTGGCTGCCCACCCACTGGTTGAACTGGCCGATGGAGAAAAGGAATCCGCCGTCCTTGCGCAGGAACGGCGGCGTGTAGGGCAGTTCCACCGCGTGGTGGCGGGCTACTCGAAACGAGCCAATGGCGCGGTCCGCCAGGCGCAGCCCGGCCGAGCGGCGGCTGGCGCCAACCGGGTCGAGCAGGTAGAGCACCTTTTCGTGGGCCACCCGCGCCGCCATGGGGATTTCCGCCGGATCGAGATCGGGAAAGCTGGCGCGAATCCCGCGCGCGCGTGTGACCGCCCCGGAAACGCCGAAAGCGATATCGTCGGCACGCTCGTAACAGATCACGTTGGGAGACAGGCCGGAACGGGCGAGCGTGGTTAGAAATCCGCCCATGGCCGGGCCGAAACCCACGCAGACGATATCGACGTCGAGGACGGGCCGGTCGCTCATGCGGGGTAGTCCAACGCCTCCGGAATCATGACGCGGGTAAGGGCTTCGGCGGCGCGGTCCTTGGCGAGCTGCGATCCGGTCAGGCAGCCATCCAGGCGCTGGCGCAGACGGGTGAATTGCTCCAGGCCGTCGAAGCGGGCGCAAGGGCCGGCCTTGCTGGGATGCGAGCCATCCGCCTCGATCACCTCGGTGCAGGCCCGCGCCACGCTATCCATGCCGGGGATCAACGCTTCCAGGTCTTCCAGGTCGCCGGCCTGGTAGCAGGTGCGGCAGGCGTCGGAGTTCCAGGCCGGATGGCGGCAGTAGCCGAACACCAGCTCCGCGCAGATGCGGCCCACTTCGCCCGCCGCGCGCGCCGATTGCACGTGGCACAGATCGGTGAAGAACTGCACAAGGCCGGGCAGGGCTTCGGCCATGCCGGGATTCTGCGAACCTTTCTCTTCCAGCTCCAGCAGGTCCAGAATCTGGGCGCGGGAGGCCACCAGCCAGCACAACGCGTCGGCCAGGGCGAAGGTCACCGCCTGGCGTGAGCTGTGATAGAGCTTCGAGCCATCGGCGTCGGTGGAACTTTGCAAATGCTGGAGGGTCCAGAACCACATCTCCATGGCTGTGGCCAGCGTGCAGGCGCCGGTGCCGGGGCGGGTGCCAGCGATTTCGCGCAGCCCCACGATCCACTGCCGGAATTGGGCCAGGAAAAGCTCGTCGGCCATGGTGACGCTGAGTTGCCGGCGCTGCACCGCCTCGGGGCCTTCATAGGTGGCCTCGAGCTGCGAATCCATCCATTTGTGGCCGAGGAAGCCGGGGCAGTCTTCGGTGATCCCGTAGCCGCCCATCAGGCTGACGGCCTCGCGCATGGTGTTGGCGCCGTGGCCCGTATTCCAGAGCTTGGCGGCGGGGCAAATGACGTTGGCGACCGTATCGAGCAGGGCGCAACGCACCAGCGGGTCGTCCGAAGGCGTGGCGGCGCCGAGCGATTCCAGCGCCTGCTTCTGCGCGCGCCGCATGGCTTTGAGCGTCGCCGAACCGCCGCCAATTCCCATTTCCGCGAAGACCTCGGCGCGGCGGCGCTCGATCGGATCGAGCTCGTCGAACACCCTGGCCGCCTGGAATCCCAGCGATGCCGAAGCTTCTCCAGTGGCCCAGATATCCACCAGGCGATGCACTACGTCGGCTTTGAGCTGCAATCCGAATTCGTAGCGCGGCGATCCGGGCGACACCTGCTGGCTGCCGCGAAAACGCCCGCGCTGGTAGCGGATGATGGGCTCGATGGCGCTCAGCAGCTTGGCCGAAGTCATTATGGCGACCGTCACCCGGGTGCGTCGGAAAACGGCTTCGATGATTTCTCCGTGGCTGTAGCGGGGCACGATGACGCCGTCTTTGACGGTGTAGCCGCCGATGATGCGGCTGGCCGGCACTTTCAGGCTGAAAACGGGGTCCTGGGTGGAGGACAGTTGGTGCACCAGCTTGCGGGTGGGCGTGCCGCGGTCGAAGATGCCGGGGTCGGTTTCTTCCAGGATCACCATGCAGCTCGACTTGATGCGCGGGTCGCCGGTATCGACGGCGGCGGTGACAAAGTTGGCAAAGCCCATGTTGGTGATGAAGCGGCCGCGCTTCTCCACCTGCAGAATGGGCTCGCCGCCTTCGTGCCATTCGGCGACGCTTACCCTGCCGCCCAGCATGCCGGTTTCGACGCCCACATAAGGCAGCGGTTCGGTGAGGGCGAAAGCCCCGCGCCAGGGCACCCGATCTTCACCGGGAGCGGCCGGCGCACACCGGCTCATATAGGTTCGGACCTGTTCGGGCGTGCCGCGCTCATGAATGGGCGACAGAGCCAGGCATCCCGCCAGGCTGGCGGTAGCGGAGCCGGCATCCACCCAGGCCAGCTCGTACGCCACCAGGGCCAGGGCCACATTCTTCGGCCCGGCGATGAATCCACCTTCCTCGGGATCCATGAAGACGGCGGTGATGCCGGATCCGTCGAAAGCCTGGAGGAGGCTAGCCTTTTCGGCAGTCCATTCGTGCGTGTTGCGGGCGCCGGCGGCTACCAGCCGCGCTACCGGACCGCGCGCCACGGCGCGGGCGGACTGCACCAACATCTGCAGGTCGTACCGGTCGGTAAACCGCCACAGAATCTGGCGGACATCGTCGCCCGGAAGGGCGCGCAAAGTGTCGAGTTTTCCTCCAACTGCAGTGGCCACGGGGATACTCCTTTGTCGGAAATAAAGAGTTTAGCACCTGGTGTGTTATTTTTCATCGGGTAGGGTGAAGGATGTGATTAACCCAGCTGGAAAAATCCGTTCGCGGCTCGGCAAGTGACTGCAAACACGCAGCATCCGTAACCGAGCCCCGATCGCCAGGGAGCGGTTGCCCGCCTGCCGACGGTATAATTCCCCAATGCTTCGAAAGTTTCTTGGAACTGTTCTGGTATGCTCCGCGACGCTAGCGGCGGGCACTGCTCCGACCATCGACGAATCGCTCGGCATGAAATCCGTGAGCGGGGCGCAAATCTCGCCGGATGGGCGTTTCGTGGCCTACACCGTGCAGGTGGCGAATTGGGACGAGAACGATTTCGTCACCCAGATCTGGCTGGCCAATACCGCTACCGGCGAGCGCATCCAACTGACGGCGGGCAAGAAATCGAGCTCCAATCCGCAGTGGGCGCCGGATTCGCGGCGGCTGGCTTTTACCTCCAGCCGCGACGGCAAAGCGCAGATCTACGTGATCGCTGCGGCGGGCGGCGAGGCGGCGCAGTTGACCAATGAAGAGAACGGGGTGGGTTCGATTGCATGGTCCCCCGATGGCGCCTCGATCGCCTTCACCGGTACCGGGCCAGACCCGAAGACGACTAAGGACCGTAAGGAGCAGTACGGGGAATTCGACATCATCGGCGGCGATTACAAGATGGTGCACCTTTGGCGGGTGAAGGCGCCGGCGGAGATTCCGGGCGATGTGAAGAAGCTGCCCCAGGCCGACGCGCTCACCAAAGGCGAAGAGTTCAGCGTCAGCGGATTCGCCTGGGCGCCGGACGGGAAGCGGATCGCCTTCAGCGCCACCCGCGATCCGGACCTGGGATCGCAGGATACCGAGCGGATTTACGTGCTCGATCTGGCCGACCTGCACGTGCGCAAACTGGTCGACTCGGGTGGTCCCAACGGCGGGCCGAAATGGTCGCCGGACGGCAAAGACGTCGCCTACACGACTGCCAACGGGCAGAAGTTTTTCTACTACGCCAACCGCTATATCGCCACCGTTCCGGCCGAGGGCGGCACGCCGCGGGTGCTGACCGAGGCATTCGACGAAGACCCCAACCTGATCGACTGGGGGCCCGACGGCATCTACTTCGGCGCCACGCAGAGGACCAACGCCCACGTCTTCCGTCTGGATGCGGGCACGCGTGCAATTGAGCGGATCACCGGGCCGGACGAGTTCCACGCTTCCGGCGCCAGCTTCACCAGGGACCATCGCACGTTTGCCGGCGTGGGCGCGGGGCCAAATCATTTCGCCGAGATTTTCGTTTCCCCCGCTGCCGGCTTCGCGCCCAAGTACCTGACCGACGTCTCGGCGCAGTGGAAAGACTTCCAGCTCAGCACGCGCGAAGTAGTCTCGTGGAAGTCGTCGGACGGAGCCACAATCGAGGGGATCCTCATCAAACCCGCCGACTACGACCGCGCCCGCAAGTATCCGCTGCTGGTGGTGATCCACGGCGGCCCGACGGGCGTGGATACAGCGGTGCGGTCGGCCGACCGCTACTATCCGGTGGAGCGCTTCGCCGCCAAAGGCGCGCTGGTGCTGCGGCCAAACTATCGCGGTTCGGCGGGCTACGGAGCCAAGTTCCGCGCGCTCAACGTGCGCAACCTGGGGGTCGGGGATTACGCGGATGTGATTGCGGGCGTGGACAGCCTGATCGCCAGGGGACTTGTCGACAAGGACCGGGTGGGCGCCATGGGATGGAGCGAAGGCGGCTATATTTCCGCTTTCATCACTTGTTATAGCGACCGTTTTAAGGCGGTGTCGGTAGGCGCGGGTATCTCGGACTGGGTGACTTACTATGTCAACACCGACATTCATCCCTTCACGCGGCAATACCTTAAAGCGACGCCGTGGGACGACCCGGAGATCTATCGCAAGACGTCGCCGATCACTTATGTCGGCCGGGCCAGGACGCCGACGCTGATCCAGCAGGGCGACCAGGACAAGCGCGTCCCGCCGCCCGACTCGTATGAGCTCTATCAGGCGCTCAAAGATAAGGGCGTGCCGGTCAAGTTGATTTTCTACAAGGGCTTCGGACACCCAATCAACAAGCCCAAACAGCAGCGCGCGGTGATGGAACATAACTACGAGTGGTTCAGTAAGTATATCTGGGGGGAAGAGGTAGGTAAGTAGCCCTCACGACCTTCGCATGAATGGTGGGGCGGAACCTCTCGTCCGCACGCGTCCCCCTGGGCCCGTTCTTCGCCCCAAGTAATCGACCCCATTGCCGCCAGCGATGCGCGACCAGGCTCTCGGCGAGCCGGGCCGGACGGCATACATACGCTTTGTGTGCAGTATATAAAGAGTGACGGCGTTCTGTGCCGATGGACGCTATGAGCACGCGAATCGACCGCGCGGTAAGGCAACTTGTTGAGACCGATGGCAGGGCGAGCCTGCGGACGCGGTTAAGGCAGGAGGCGCTCGAAAACGCCGAACGCGACCTTGCGATCGTCGCCGAGTGGTTCCCGCTCGAGGAGGAAGCGGCGAAGCTCGCCGAAGCGGGCCGCCCGCGGAAAGCTCCCGTAAGCGCGCATGACGTATCCACGCCGGGGTGAGATCTAGCTGGTTGCCTCCGACTCGCCAGGCTTCCGACCACCGCTGCGATAAAATGGTCCCGAAGCGGCGGCCCGAGGGGTCTAAGCGTGCAACCACGCGAGATCATTGTCAAGGATCGCGACATCCTCGGAGGGACTCCGGCCTTCCGCGGCACGCGAGTTCCGTTTCAGGCCTTATTGGACTACCTGGAGGGCGGGGAGACTCTGGACGAGTTTCTTGATGACTTCCCGACTGTCACCAGGGAAGCGGCCATCGCGGCGCTGGAACTCGCGAAATCGCTCGTTGTAGGCCAACTGAGGTGAAAGTCCTGCTGGACGAATGCATCCCACGCAAGCTAAAGGACGCACTCCCGGACCACGCGTGCCAAACCATGCCGGGAGCGGGCCGGCAGGCAGGAAGAACGGGGAGCTGATTTCGCTCGCCGAGGGCGCCGGATTTGACCTCTTCCTCACGATGGACAAGGGACTCCAGTACCGGCAGAACCTGGCTCACCGGAATATTGCAATTCTGATTATCCGCGCCAGATCTAACCGTCTCGCCGACCTATTGCCGCACATGACGGCGTGTCGATCGACCATGAGCTCGATCCAGCCTGGCCAAGTGATGCGTGTTGGCGAATAGAGATCCGCGGCACGGAGAACGCTCCGCGGCGGCTCGGTCCCGCCCTTACTCCGTCCGCAGCGCCTGCAGCGGGTCCCCCGCCGCGGCCCTCCATGCGGGCCTTGCGCTGGCCAGCGCGCCGGTGGCCAGTAGAACGGCCACGGCAACTACATAGGTGACGGGGTCGTTGCTGCCGATTTCGTAAAGCAGGCTCGCCAGCAGGCGCGAGAGCAGCAACGCCGCGGCCAGACTTACGGCGAGGCCTGCCGCCAGCGGCAGCATGGCACCGCGTAGAATCGTTGCAACCACATTGGCCGGCGCGGCGCCCAGGGCTACTCGGATACCCACCTCCCGCGCCCGCAGCGTAGCCGTGTACGATACCACGCTGTAGACTCCGGCTGAGGTCAGCAACAGGGCCAGGCCACCCAATACCGTAAACACCCAGGCGGAAAAGCGGGGGCGCCAGATGGAATCCGCGATCACGTCGTTCATGGTTTCCACTTTGACGATGGGCTGGTCCGGGTCCACGGCCCAAACCGCTTTGCTCAGCGCGGCCGCCAGCGCCAGAGGCTCGCCCGAGGTACGCACCACGACAGTCGACATGAACACACCGAAAATGAATTGCCGGTACGGGATATACAGCTCATTGTTGGCGGGCTGGTCGTAACTCATCTGCGGAGAATCTCTGACCACGCCCACAATCCGGAGAGGTCTCGATCCTGGCACCGGCAACATTTGTTCCACCGGATCGCGGTTGCCAAACAGTTCCCGTGCCAGGTGCCGATTGATAATGCCGACGGCGGCGGCCGTCGACGATTGATCCTGCGCGTTGAAGGGCCGTCCGGCCAGCACCGGGATACCCATAGCCGCGAAGTACTGCTCGCTGATGGTGCGGGTGGGCATGTATTTGGACGTGCCGTCGGGAGCCTCGTAGACCGTAGTGGTGTTGACGCTCGACAGGGGAGGATTGTTGACTACGGCCACGTAGCGGACGCCTGGGATTTGCCCGAGCCGCTCGAGCAGTTCGTGATAGTACGCCATCTGGCTGGCCTTGTTGTCGTAGCGGCCGGTGGGGCGGGGTTGGGTCGCCGTTCCAATCGGCACGCGCATGGTCAGCACATGGTCCGGTTGCAGGCCGTGGTCGGATTGTTCCAGCCGAATGAGGCTGCGCATCATCAACCCGGAGCCGACCAGGAGCAGAAAGGCAAAGGCGGTCTCGGCAGCGATGAGCAGGGATAAAGCGCGCGTGGAGCTTTTCGAACGCCCGGCCGCCAGGCCCGTCCGCAAGACCGTCTGCAAGTCCGTTCGCGACGCCAGAAAGACCGGCAGAAGGCTCAAGACGCAAGCCAGCGCCACACACAGACCGGTATTGAACAGCAGCACGCGCTGGTTCAGGGCCACACGCTGAATGTGGGGAACGGCGAAGGGTAGCGCCGCCAGTTGGCGCAGCAGAAAGCGTAGCGCAAAGTGGGCTACCGCGATGCCCACGGCGCTTCCCGCCACCGCCAGCACCAGGCTTTCGGCCAGAAGTTGCCGGGCCACCCGCCACCATCCGGCGCCGAGCGACGCGCGGATGGCGATCTCTTTCCGGCGCTGCAAAGCCCGGCACAGCAGCAGGCTGCCGGCGTCGGCGCAGGCGATCAGCAGCACCAGCCCCACGGCGGCCAGAATGAAGATCAGGCTCAATTCGTACTTGGGGTTGAGGTCGTCATGCCAGGGAGAGACCACGATATCGAGTCCGGCTTTTTCGCGCGGCGCCTGCCGCTCGAACTGGCGCGCTACGATCCGCAATGCGCTCTGCACCGCGGCCACCGGGCGCTCCGGCCGGAGGCGCGCCACCATTTGCAGCGAGCGGGCATACGTGGGCGTGAGCTGGAGGGGAGTCCACAGTTCAACCTCCGAACCGGGAAAGTCGAATTCGGGCGGCATCACGCCCACAATGCTGAAGGCTTCGTCCGAAATCACCACCCGCCGGCCGAGGATACCACGGTCGCCATGAAACAATCGCTGCCAGAGGCGGTCGCTGAGAACCGCGACACGGGGCGAGACGTCGTCGGCCTCAAGCAGTCCACGTCCCAGCGCGGCGCGGGTCCCGAGCAGCGCAAACAGCTGTCCCGAGGTTCGCAGAGCGAAAACCTGGTCGGGCTTGGCGATGCCGGTCAGGGTGACCACGTCCTTCACGTAGGGCGCGGACGTTTCGAACAGATCGGTGCGGTCGCGCAGGCGCAGATAGTCCGCGGCCGATATGCCGAACTGAGCCCGCTTCGGGCTGGTCTCTTCCACCCGGACCAGGTGCGAAGGGGAACGGTAGGGCAGCGGCCGAAGCAACACCGCATCCACGATGCTGAACGCCGCCGTGTCGGCGCCGATGCCGGCTCCCAGGATGAAGACCACCGCCGCCGTGAACAGCGGATTCCGGCGCAGCCAACGAAGCGCCCCAAGCAGATCGCGCATCATACTAATGAATTAGTATACACGAGCGGTCATATCCGGACCGGCGTCAGGACCGAACGGTCCACTACCCGGGCGCGCAGACACGCCATCAGCTGAGCGTGCCGAGTTCCAGCGATCGGGCGGGCGCGTCGCAAAGCGAACCGGAACAGGCAATTTAGATGGTGAACTCCTTTCAGTTCACAAGATCCAGCCAGGCTAATCCTGGCGAACCGACCGTTAGGGAGGTTAAAGGGAAATACGTTGGCGAACTTATCAAGTTGTGTACTCAGTTCTCGTTTCTCCATTTGCCCGCGACCGGTCCCACCCGCGGTTTGATATCCTCGGAATTTGTCCAAGCCCGCCGTCTCCGTTGCCCTGCCTTTGCCCCGTTGGGCGACACCGGTTCTGCTGGCGCTCGCGGCGCTGTTTCTGGTCGGCTTGTTCTCCACCGAGTTTGCCGATACCGATGCCTGGTGGCACCTGGCCACCGGCCGGTTCATCGCCACTGCGCACCGGCTGCCCGATCCCGATCCGTTTGCCTTTACCAGCGCTAGCGCTCGCTCCGCTTATCCCGGCGAAGATTCGGTGCGGCACTTCAACCTGACGCACGAGTGGCTGGCGCAGCTCGTCTGGTATGGCATTCAGGTCGGCGGCGGGTTTGGCGGCCTGGTGCTGTGGAAGGCTGTGTTGCTGGCCGCAACGTGCGCATTGGCCGGATGGGTTGCGGGACGCCGCCGAAGCTCCCTGCTGTGGGGCGTGGCCGCGGCCTTCGCTGCCGCCTCGCTGGCGATTGAATTTGCCCACGACCGGCCCTCCATCCTGAGCTACTTTTTCACCGCCCTGTGGATCGCGATTTTCGACGGTCGCCTCCGGCTCTGGCTGCTTCCCCCGCTCGCCCTGGTTTGGGCCAACTGCCATGGCGGGTTCTTCCTCGGTTGGGTGGTAGCCGGCGCCTATGCGGCCGAAGCCCTCGTGCGGCGCGCTCCGGACATCCGCCGGGTACTGACCTGGAGCGCCGCCGCGGTATTGGCGTCGGCTCTCAATCCCAACGGGTATTTCGCCGTGGCTGCGCTGTTACGGTACCGCCAGAGCGCCTTGCAATCGAGCCTCATTGAATGGTCGCGCCCCAGCCTTTGGGGGGCTCCCTATGCGTTCGACCTGCTGCTTTACGGTTCGACCGCGGTGCTGATACTCGGCTGGCGCAAGGTTAGACTGGCCGATTGGATTCTGTTCGCGGCTTTCGCGGGCGCGGCGCTCATGGCCTTCCGCAATGAAATGCTGCTGGGGATGGTCGCACCGATCCTGATCGCGACCTATTTCCCAAGGAAGTTCGACGATCGCTCGCTCCGGTTTCGCCGGCTCGCCACTTATGCCGCCATGGCGCTGCTCGGCGCTGGCCTGGCGGCGGGCTGCATCCAGGGCCGATTTTTCAAGCTGCGCGCGGCCGCATGGCGCTTTCCCGCCGGCGCCGCCACGTTCCTGCGGCAAGCGGGCATTCACGCGCCGCTGTTCAACACGTACGAGGACGGCGGCTACCTGATCTGGCGCGGCGAGCGGGTATTCATCGACGGACGCGCCTTGAGCGAAGCCGTCTTCCAGGACTACCGCCTGATCCTGGGCACGCCGCCGGGCGACCAGCGCCGCGCCGAGACCGTCCGGCGCCACGGCATCGGCGCCATCCTGGTCAACGGATTCGAATATAACTCCGGCGCGCTCTATCCGCTGCTGCTCGATCTGGCGCAGTCTTCCTCGCGTGATTGGAAACTGGTTTACGACGACCCCGCCGCGGTGGTCTTTGTACGCGACGTGCCCCGCGGCGTCCCCGTGCTGGATTCTAGCCGCGTGTTCTCGCACCTGGAGGACGAGTGCCGGATGCACGTGGAACGCGAGCCCGGCCTTTCGCTGTGCGCCCGCACCCTCGGCGACCTGTACCTGCGCTCCGGCGACCGCCAGCGCGCGCGCCAGTGGCTGGGCTACTATCTCGATCACCCTTACGGCGAGGACCCGGACGCGCGGCGGGCGTATTTGCAACTGCTGGGGCGGTAGACTACACTGTTCGGCGACATGCGTCAATACTGGTTCGGAGTTCGCGCTAGTGCCGTGCTCGCGATTCTGGGCAGTGCGCTGACACTGCTGTTTGCCGGGATGATGTTGTTCGCCGGGTTCTTCGCGCCGCCGCCGGCCTCCCCTTCGCCCATACCGCTCAAACCCGTGATGGCCGCGATGGCAGCGCTGTTTGTGGCTCTCGCCACCTGGGGAATTTCCACCGCCGTCGCCATTTTCCTGCGCCGCCGCTGGGCGCGCACGTCCATGCTCGTCTTTGCCGTGCTGCTGACGTTCATGGGCGCCAGTGCAATGCTCGCGCTGTTCTTCGTCCCACTGCCCGCCCCGCCCCAGAGCGACGCTGCCGCGCTGATGCCGGCTGTCCGGAGGGGAATCGCCGCCTTCTACGGCGTACTCGTCGCCATCGGTATCTGGTGGCTGGTGCTATTTAATCGCGGCCGCACCAAAGAGTACTTCGCCGGGCTGGGACCGGTAGCCGAGAGCGCTCGGCCGTTGAGTATCGGCATGATCGGGTGGTGCTTGCTGATTGGTGTTCCGTTCATGGCGGCGCTGGCTATTCTTCGTTTTCCCGCCATGTTGTTTGGCGTCCTCCTGAAGGGTGGGGCGGCATTGGCGGTGTATGCGGTTTTCGCCGCGGTTCAGTCTTACTGCGGCGTCGGACTGCTGCGCCTGCAGGAGACAGCACGGCTCGCCACCATCGGCTATATTTGCTTCACCACAGCCAGCGGCGTGGTTTCGTTGATAAGCCCAGGCTACACGGAAATGTTGCGGCAGATCGAAACCACGATGCCGAGACTGTTCCCCGCCGGCGCCCCGACGGCCGTTCCAGGCGCCCTTTGGGCCACTTTCTTAACGGCGGCCTTCTGGGCGGTATTCATCTTCTTCCTGGTGCGCGCCCGGTCCGCGTTTCAGCAATCATAGTGGCCTGACGTTGGTGCTATTCACTTAACTCATGGCGCAGGCCGCAGAGCAATCGTGAGGGAGCGGTTGCCGGCAAAGGATCGGTAAGGCATCACACACGCGGAGATCGCGAAGCGAGCGGGCACTTCTCGAACCAGCGAGACGGCGATCCTGGACGACAACCTGCCCATACAATGCCGACGGCTCCTGCCTATTGACATCGCCTGCCCCGTATTCTAATATATCCGTAACGGATGTATTTATGTCAAAGCCGCAATCCCCCCACGATCTGCTCCCGCTCACGCCGCCGGTTTTTCATATTCTGCTGGCTCTGGCCGGCGAGGAACGGCACGGCTACGGCATCATGCAGGACGTCGCGCGCCAGACCGGCGACGCCCTCCAACTCGGGCCCGGCACGCTCTACGGATGCCTGAAACGCATGCTCGCGGCGGGTTTGGTGGAAGAGTCCGACGAACGCCCAGACCCCGCGCTCGACGACGAACGCCGCCGCTATTACCGCATGACCGCCCTGGGAAAACGGGCGGTTCGCGCCGAAGCGCAGCGCCTGGCTGGCGCCGTGATGGCGGCCAAGGCCAGGTTGGCCGGGAGCAACGCATGACGCCTCAATGTACCCGGATCGGCTGGTTCTGCCGCATTTATTCGGTTCTGCTTTACGCCTACCCCCGCGACTTTCGCCGGCAATACGGCGTCGCCATGCAGCAGGTCTTCCGCGACCGCTGCCGCGACGCGGCGCGAGCCCCCGGCCGCTTGCCCATGGTCCGCTTGGCCATCCACCTCGCCACCGACTGGCTCACCACCACGCTGGGTGAGAGAGCCTCCGCCGTCTGGTCCGCCGGCCGCAAACGGACGCCCCGGACCTTCGTCACCGAGTGGGCCGTCACCATCGCTATTTACCTCTTCGCCAGTGCAACCCTGGTCCAGGCTTACGTGATTCCCACTGCTTCGATGGAGCGCACGGTCCTGGTGGGCGATCATATGCTGGTCGACCGGGTGACTTTCGCCGACCCCGGCTCCCTCGGACGCCACTTACTGCCGTATCGCGAGCCCAAGCACGGCGATATCGTGGTCTTCCTTTATCCGGAAGACGTCCGACAGACTTACATCAAGCGTGTGATCGGCGTCCCAGGCGACCGCATTCGTCTCGACAACCGGCAAGTCATCCGCAACGGCTGCCGGCTAATCGAGCCCTACACGCAACATATCCCAACTTACCCGGATCCTTACCGCGACGATTTTCCTCTCTCACCCGGAGCGGGTACGACGCCCCGCGGCCGCGACATGTTCGAGCACCACGTCCGGAATGGCGAGGTGGTCGTTCCTCCCGGCGCGCTCTTCGTCCTGGGCGACAATCGCGAAGACTCCGAAGATAGCCGCTATTGGGGATTCGTGCCGCGCAGTTACGTGGTGGGAACGCCCCTGTTGGTCTACTGGTCGTACGACGCGCCCACGGCCGACCTCGAAGGCTGGACTGTGAATCATATCGTCGATCTGGCCGAGCACTTCTTCACCCGCACGCGCTGGGACCGGATGTTGTCAGTCCCGCGTTCGGAACCGGCGCGGGAAGCCGGAGGCGCCCAATGAGAGCCGTTGCGCTCGCCCTGTTCGGATGGCTGGTTCCAGGAGGGGCGTACCTGCTCACCCGCCGCTACCGGCAGTTCGTGTGCTTCGCCGTCCTGGTTTCGGCTACCTTTGCAGCCGGTATCGCGCTCCACGGCGGCTACCAATGGCCACAGCCGGCCGAGCTCGCCGGCCTGGATGGCTTAACCATAATGCTGTTCCAGGCCGGAGCCCTGGCCAAGCTGCTCGCCGGCGGTCCGTTTCTGCTCGCCGGGCTCGCCGGCGGCACGCATTCCTTTCTCGATGGACGCCTCCACGAATACGGAACCACGCTGCTGGTCATGGCCGGCTTGTTCAACCTGCTGGCCGTGTCCGAAGCGATCTCCTGGCGAAAGGACGGACCGCGCTAATGTCACACTTCAGCTTCACCTTCCTGCTGGCCCTGCTGCTCTCCGCGGCCATGGCGTTGCTCGGGAACCGATCCACGCGGGAGCGCCTGCACGCAGCCGCGTATCTGCTGTTCTGCTGTGGGGTTGCCACGCTGGCCGGCGGTTGGGTCATGTTCCTGATCCACGGCTGAACCTGCCGGCCGTTCCTACAGAATCTCGTCCAACTTGCCGCGCAGCTCCGCCGACAGGCGCGGGTTTTCGCCGCCGGTCGAAATCGCAATCTGCAACTGGCCCCGCTGCACCCGCGCCGGCACGATGAAATCGCATTCCTCGGCGGAGTCGGCGATATTGGCAAACAGGCCGCGCCCCTTGGCCGCGATGCCGATCCGGTGGTTGGCGGCCCGATCGTTGGTGGCGGCGAAAACCAGCATTGCGCCCGCCAGGTCGGAAGCGCGAAAATGCCGCGTCACCCGCCGCACCGGCAGCCGCTCGAATTCGTCGTCCCACTCCGGCGCCACCACCGTCACCCGCGCCCCGGCTTCCAGCAGCGCGCGCGTCTTGCGCAACGCCACTTTGCCCGCTCCCACCACCAGCACCGGGCGGTCCTTCAGATCCAGAAATATGGGGTAATGTTTCAATCCAAAACTGTAGCACGGTGGCAGCCGCGCGGCCCCGGTGTGGAGGAAGGCCCAGCCGGAGACGTTTCTGCGGTAGGGGCCCAGACACCCACCACCCAAGAACTCCTCGGCAACGTCGTCCGCTGTGATCTAAACGACAACGGAGTGAATCGCGCGCTGAAACCCGAACCGATGAAGTTCAATTTCATCGTTGGCAAACCGGGATTCCACGAAATGGCGGGGCTGCCTCAGGAACTCGGAGTCTCGACACGGTACGCACGAGCGTGCGCCACGTTGGGCTCGAGGATTAGGACCCATTCTCACGGCGTTTCCCAATCGAAGGCGTAGATCTCGGTGCCGCCGGCGTCCCTGGTGGAAATCAGCGAACCGTCCGGAGTCAATCCTACCCAGCCCAGGCCGGGTATTGCCATTTTCAGACGGCTCAGACTGGCCACATGCTCCAACCGTCCATCCTTAACGCGCACGCGGTACAGGTCCGTGTCCGGATTGCTCTCGAAATAAATAAACCGGCTATCGCGCGACCAACTGGGCCAGCCCGCGCCAATCGCGGTAAGTTGCGCACATGCCCGGGTCTCCATGCTACAGAGCCAAATCCTGTTTGGGAACCCCATGGCGGCGATGTAGCGGCCGTCGGGCGACCAGCGCGGCGACCACAATCCCTGCGACCAGGACAGTTTGGTGACACGTTGGCTCTTCACGTCGATGATCTCCAGCGCCAGCCTCTGCCGCGCGTCGACCGACGGGTCGCCGAACTTGGCGCCGAAAACGAGCGAAGCGCCGTCGGGCGACCAACTGCCATCGTCGTCGCCACTCGATCCGGTTTCACCGTGAGTCAACTGCCGGACCGCGCCGCCGGCGGCGGGCACTACGTACAGCCGATGCGGCTTTCCGGGAGGGCCGCCGAAAAACGTAATCTCGGTGCCGTCCGGCGACCAGCGCGGGTTGATGGCGTACAGCGGAGGAGCGGTCAGTTGCAGCCGATCGCTCCCGTCCAAGGCCATCCGCCAGATGGAACCCTCCGGACAACGCACGTAAGTCACCCACTTCCCGTCGAGCGAAAAATCGAGCTGCATGGCCGCCAGACCGTCTAAGTACGGAGTCCATTGATCCGGCTTCCGATCGTAACGAACCAACGCCCCGCTATTGAGTGAGCCAAGGAAGAATATGCGGTGCCCGTCCGCGCTTGCCTCCGGAAGATCCGCCGTCATGGGTCCCGTGGTGAGCCGCACCGGAATCGGAGACGCCGTTTCCAACAGTCGCCTCGTCTGGCGGACCGCCCAAAGATCGCGCGCGCCGTCTTGTCCGGCCACGAAGACAAAATACTTCCCGTCCGGCGTCCAGGCGCCGGATTCGGGCTTACGGTCCGCCCATTCGGGATAAAGCGCATGCGGATCGGTGCCATCCGGCGCCACTTCCCACAACATCCGCGACTCTTCCGTGGCCAACGTGAAGCGTATGGAGCGGCCGTCGGGGGACCATTCCGGGTAATGCACGATGCCCTTCACCTTCGCCACCGTGCGCGATTCGGTGCCGTCGGCGCGCGCAATCCGCAATTCCGGCCCGTTCGAACACAAGATCCGGTCCCCGGTGGGAGACCAACGCACTTCCTGGGCGGAGAGGTCACCCAAGCGCCGAGGCGAGTTCCCCAACGTGTCCGCCACCCAAATCGGAAACGGGCCGTCAATCGTAGCCTCATTGAGCGGACCTTTGAGGATCTGCCCCAGCAACATTTCGGAGCGATCGGGTGAAATGTCGAGGGGCAGCATCCCGGTGAGCCGGGGCATGGGAATTGGATCTCCGCCCTTGAGGCTAACCTGGAACATTTTCATGTCGGAGTCCCGCGGCCCTGCCGCGTAGTAGAGCCTTGTCCCGTCGTTGACCAGCCGCTGCTTGGTCTGGCCATCGTTAGTGATCTGCAGGATGCGGGTTACGCGCGGAGGCGGCATCGGCCGCGTTAGCCAGAAAAAAGCAGCACCGAGCGCGGCTGCCAGCCCGGCGATGGCCACCAGCAGGAGGAATCGCCTGCTCCGGGAGGGTTCGGCCGGCGCCGTCGAGGCGCGCCCGGATTCGCTCGCGCGCCGCGAAGACCTTGAGTCCGGCCGCGGAAAGGCGGCAATTTGGTGGCGGCTGTCGCGGTCCTTCTCGATGGACTTGACCAGATAATCGCGGGCGAGGCGCCGGCAGGCGCTTCTCAAATCGCTCGCCGTCTGGAAGCGAAGCTCGGGGTCTTTCTCGAGGGCCTGCAGGATCAGGTTGTCGAGCTCGCTGCCGAGCGAGGGGCAGATCGTCGACGGTGGCACCGGAATGCGGTTAACGATGGCGTTGAAAATGGCACCATCCGTCGGCCCGTCGAAGGGACGAATGCCGGTTGCCAGTTCGTATGCCACCACTCCCAGGCTGAACATGTCGCTTCTCGGACTGACCGGTTTGCCGACCACCTGCTCGGGAGAAAGATATTGGACGGTACCGGCAAGGTTGCCGGGCCGGCTCCGCAAATCAGGCGGCGCGTTCTGGGGGTTGCTGGAAGGTCCGACCAGCTTGGCCAGGCCGAAGTCCAGCACTTTGACGAACCCGTCGGGCCGGACCATGATATTCTCGGGCTTGATATCCCGATGCACGATGCCAGCCTCGTGAGCCGCGCTCAAGGCGGAGGCTGTCTGGTCGATCAGGTTGAGGATGGTCTTGGCATCGATCCCCGGCGATTCCGACGCGATCACCTGGCGCAGGGTTCTGCCTTCGACGAATTCCATGGCGATGTAGTAATGGCCGCAGTCGAAATTGGCGTCGAAGATAGAGACGATATTGGGGTGGTTTAACAGCGAAACGGCGCGGGCTTCGCCTTGGAAACGCTGGATGCGTTCTTCCCTTTCAGCGGAACTCGGCAGGGGAAGGAGCTTAATGGCGACGAGCCGGTGCAAGCGCAGGTCCTGGCCCTCGAACACGATTCCCATGCCGCCGGCGCCGATCCGAGGCCCCAGACGGTAGTTTCCGACCACGGTTCCCGGGGCAGGCAACTCGGGAGCTTGGGAAATGAGCAACCTGGCGGCGTCTTCGATCGCGTGCCGCTCGAGGAAGAAGCCGCCGGACGCCTTGCGGTCGGCGTCCAGCAGGCGCACGACCTGGGCGCGTAGTTCGGCGTTCCCGCCGCAAGCGGACTCGAGAGCGACCGCGCGTTCGCCGTCAGGCAGCTCGCGGAGCCGGTCGAACAGATCGCTAGCCCGCCGATAGTCTTCTGGACTCATTGCCGGCGTTTCGGTATTTGCAGCCTGTCAGACAGACAGGCCCGGCTCAGAATGCGGCTCGGAGCAACCGAGGAGAACCCTGCACCTCCATGGCAGGAATTATACCCCAACCCGATCGCTTGCTCGCCAGAATTATCGGCTGGACGACATGCAAGTGAGAGATTCGCAAAAATGCGGACGGATCGAGGGAATCCGGGCGTAGTAGCAGTTCTCCAGGCTGAGCCTATCGACGGGCAGGGCGAGGCCACAGCGCCGTTCATCGAGGAGTGCTTAGCGCCCAGAGGCTTCGCGAATTCCCCGCCCGGTCGCGGCCATGCGGGCGGCCATGCGCATGGCCTGCTTCATGCTGCGCGGGTTGGCGCGGTTGGTGCCGGCGATGTCGAATGCCGTGCCATGATCCACCGATGTCCGAATAATGGGAATGCCCAGGGACCACCAGGTCGTAGGCGCCGCGCGAGGCCTGCAGAAAAATGCTGTCGGGGGCGTGCGGGCCGCTGCAATCGATGCCTTTCGCGCGCGCGGCCTGAATCGCCGGCAGGATCGTGCGCTCGTCCTCGGCGCCGAACAGGCCGTGTTCGCCGGCGTGGGGATTCAGCCCGCACACAGCGATCCGCGGCCGGGCGAAGCCGAGCAGCTTCATGGCGTCGTCACCCAACTCGATGGTGCGGGCCACACGTCCGGCGGTCACATCGCAAGCCTGGCGCAGAGGCACGTGAGTGGTTACGTGGACGGTCGCAAGCCGCTCGCTCGCCAGCAGCATGCGCGACTCGGAAGCGCCGCACAATTGCGCAATGTACTCGGTGTGGCCGGAGAAAGCCATCCCGGAAAGCGCGACCGCTTCCTTATTCAAGGGCGCCGTAACCATGGCTTCGGCCTTCCCGGCCAGGCAAAGCTCCGTGGCCGCGCGAACGTAAGCCACCCCCGCCCGGCCGCACCGGGCATCCAGCCGGCCGAAGCCAAAATCCTCCACATCCCCCAAGGCATCCACGTCGATCCGTTCGGCGCCCTCCAGTTTCGTCCCCGCAATGGTTTCGGCCATTTCGAGAATCCGCGGGTCGCCCACCACAAGCCAGCGCGCCAGCGCGACAAGCTCGCGGTCGGCCAGCGCCTTCACGACAATCTCCGGGCCGACCCCGGCGGGGTCGCCCATGGTGATCGCGATCGCGGGCAAGGTCTCGGTAACATCGGTCATCGTCGTTCCATCCGCCGTTTCAGCACGCGCACACCTTCCGCGCCGGCCAGGTGAACCTCCGACGTCATGCCGATAAAAAGCCCGTGCTCCACCACCCCCACCACGTGGTCCAACGCGCTTGCCAGGGATTCGGCGGACGCGATCGACGGAAATCGGCAATCCAGAATATAGTGGCCGCCATCGGTCACGAAAACTTCGCGCATGGTGTTGCGGCGTAACGTCGGGGCCGCTCCCAGCTCCGCCAGCCGCGCGGCCGTGCTCTCCCAGCCGAACGGGACCACCTCCACCGGAATCGGATCGTGCGCGCCCAAGTGCGTCACCAGCTTGCCGGAATCGGCCACGATGACCAGGGCCTTGGTCGCCGTCGCCACCAGTTTTTCGCGCAGCAGGGCGCCGCCCAGTCCCTTGATCAGGTCGAGACTGCCCTGTTCCACTTCGTCGGCGCCATCGATAGTCATGTCGATGCCCGGCACCTCGGCCAGCGTGGTTAGCGGGATGCCTAGAGCCTTCGCCTGCGCGGCCGTGCCTTCCGATGTCGGAATGCCGGTAATGCGCAATCCGCCGCCGACTCGCCTCCCGAGCGCACTCACCGCCAGCGCCGCGGTCGATCCCGATCCGAGCCCCACGATCATTCCGTTCCTCACCAGCGCGGCTGCCGACTCCGCGGCGGCGGCTTTCAGTTGGTCCTTATTTTCACTCATGCCGTCGGCTCACTTGAGGTAGGCGCGCAGCGCGCTGACCAGGTCGTCGGCCGCCCGCGTCTGCTCCGCGGTGGCGCTTCCGTCCGCCGCCAGAACGTGGAAGCGAATGTGCCCTTCGATCACCTCCGCCATCAACGCGTCCATGGCCCCGCGGCAGGCCGAAATATTGTGCAGAATCTCGGAGCAATCGGCTTCTTCGTCAAGCCCTCTCTCAATCGCCGCCACCTGCCCCATGATTCGCCGGATGCGGTTTAGCAGCCTCTTCTTCTCTTCCGTGGTGTGTGCCATAGAAAATTACCGGACGGACCTTAACAAGTATACCCCCCAGCGGTATTCGCGAAGATCAGGCGCCCCGGTCTCGCCGAATGCTACCGCCGCCCGGCGCGCGGGTAGCCCATCAGGAAGCGGTGTCCAGCCCGGAGAACAGTTCTTGCAGGCCGATTGACAGTTGCCCCGCGCGCAGCGCCGCGCTCACGCGCACAGGTTCCGCGCCGCAATGATATTCCCACGCGCTACGTTTGACCGGGTCGATCACCCAGCAGTAGGGAACGCCCCAGGCGTGATACTCCTCGCATTTGCCGGGCATGGCGCCGAGGCGGTCTTCAGGGGAGAGTATCTCGCAGCAGAGCGTCACCGGTTCGGTGGCATAGGGGCCTGGAAAGTCACCGGCCACCACAACGTCCGGTACCAGATACCTGGTCGGAGAGATCCGCACCGTCAATTCGGGAAGAGCCTGCACGCCCTGGCCCCGAAGCAGCAATAGCAAGGCGTATTGAATCATGGAGTGTAGCTTGGTGGGCATCGCCTTGCGGAAGATCGCGCCGTCCCGGTATTCGCAGTAAGGCTTCTCCGTCAAGCGAAGATACTCTTCCACCGGAATGAGAGCAGTACTGCTCACGAGCATATTCTACTCCCCGTGTCGCGGCCGCTCGTAGCGGGCGCTTAACCGGTCTGGGGAAATTCGTGCCTGGCGGCTACCTCGCCGCGGATAACTCTGCGTAGAAGTGGTCGAGCCGGTCCCCGGTGATGTTCAGCCGCCAGCCAAGATCGTCCGTCTTTAGCTGGCCCATCAGCCGATCCTCGGGGACGCCTTCCTTCACCAGTGCGGTTGCGCGCGAAATCAAGCTATCGATTTTGCTCTTGAACGCTTCCAGATCGGCTCTGGTAACCACCGGCCCCGTGCCGGGCACGACCACGTCGAAGTCCAGCTTTAGAATCTGGGCAAGCACCGGTCCCCAGCCCACCAGGCTCCCGCCCGCCAGGAAATCGGGATCGGGAGTAGTGGCGAAGAGATCTCCCACGGCGACCACCTTCAGGTTGGGGAAGTACACCACCGAATCGCCGCTCGTATGGGCGTTGCCAAAATGCATCAACTGGGCTTCGATTCCGCCTAGCCGCAGGGTAATTTCATGGTCATAAGTCTTGGTCGGCGGCGCGACTTTCCCGCCTGGGGGTACGTCGGTCGTCAAATTCTGTCGTACATTTTCCTGCGCCAGGATCTGAGTGCCGGCCTCCAGGAATTTCGTGTTGTTACCGGTGTGGTTCTCGTGATAATCGGTGTTAATGAGGACGCGGACGGGTTGATCCGAGATTTTGTTCACCTTTGCCAGAAACGCTTCGTAGTTGCCGGCGAGCTTACCGTCTACAACAATCAGCCCGTTCCCGCTCAGGCGCAGCAGCGAATTGCAGCCGCCTCCGGAGATCAGGTACAGACCCGTCTTGACCAACTCGGCCGTGAGGTTGCTTTTCCCCGGCGGCTCGTTAGCCCTGGTGTATTGTGCTGACGCGGCAACGGCCCCTGCCGTCAGCAATAGGACGATCGCGCACGTGCCGCAGGCCGGCAGGGTTCTGTTGAACATCAAGACTCCAGAAAGAAAGTCAGATTGCGTGTAGATCCGTGGCCTTGCGGAAGCCACGGATCTACCGACAGTGGTTCATCCGCCGTTACTGTCCGTTTATCGAGAAAGCGTAGAACTTCGTGTTCCCCGTAAAGCCCGGTATGGGCAGGTGCGCGTACCCGGAACCCCAGTACACGGTGCCGCCCGCAATTGTGGCGCCGGCGTTCACCGACGAGCCGGCGGCGAAGCTCCAAAGAGTTTTGCCAGTGGACGCGTCCAAGGCAAACATGGTCGCCGCGGTTGGCACGCCCGCCATGGAGGCCGCATATACCACACCGTTGGCAACAGCCACGGGACCAATGTCGATTGAGCCGTTGGGATCGGCTACCTGCCACAGGATAGCTCCCGTCCCGGGATCCAGCGCGGCCCAAGAACCGGCGCTACCGAGGGTAGGGCTATGCGCCGGGTAAGAGATGCCATTGAGATTGGAGATCGCCACATAGATACGCGTGCCATCCGACGCCGATCCCCATTCCATGCCTCCCAGCGAGGAACCTGGTCCCACCTGTGTGTGCCACAGTTCGGCGCCGGCATCCGGATCAAGGGCATAATAAATGCCGCTCTTTTGTCCCGCGCCGATGATCGTTTTCGGGCCGCCGGGGGTCTGGTAGGTAATTTCATTCGGGGCGGAGCCGAAATCGTAGTCGGGACCGGCGGTGGGTGTCGCGGATACGAGCTCGTTCGGACAGTTGGAGGTGCCCGCGGCGACGAAAGCGCAGTCCACGTTCCAGAAGTCACTGCCGTTAGTGACACCCTGGCTGATCGTCTGGTTCCAGGTCTCGAGCTTGGTGGCCCACTTGATGCGCCCGGTGAACATGTCGAGCGCTAGAATCGAGTCCGCATGGTCGTCCGGGGATTGGCAAGTGATGTTGGTACCATGAGCCGCTATGCAAGCGGCGTAGCCCGGGGGAACGCTGTAATTGTTTCCGGTTCCAACGAATACCGTTCCGCGTTCCAGGTCCACAACCGGGTTGCTGCCCCAAACGGCGCCGCCGCTATTGCCGGTTGGAACGGTAAACGTTTCCCATAGTTTCAGGCCGAAGATGGCATCTACCGCCACCACGCTACCGCGTGCCGAGCAGCAGGCGTAGGGCGGACCGCCTTCAGCCGCCGAAGCCGCCGCGAATTCCTCGTTTGAGGTCATACCCACGAACACAATGCCTGCCGCTACCACCGGTGAAGCCGTGATCACCGGGAAGGCATTCGACGTAGTCGGCTGCATCTTCCAGAGCAATTTGCCCGTCGCCGCGTTGATCGCCAGCAGCCACCCGGTTGGGGGCTGTGGTTTGCCTGTGGCTGGTGCGACGTACTGTGTACCGATGTACACGATGCCATTCACGACGGCCGGGCTGGTCCGGGAGACAGTGCCCGCGGCCAATCCGTAAGCGGAAATCTGATTCGACCAGATCTTCGTCCCACTGTTGGCGTTCACCGCCCAGATATTCCCGCCCCAGTCGGGAAAATAGGCCACGCCATTGACGACGGCGGCTCGCGCCGAAACGTCGCCTCCGGTGGTGAACGTCCACTTCGTTTTCAGGTTCTTAACACTACCGGATGGGATGCCCGCGAGCGGAACGTTCGCGGTATTCGCCGGATTCTGCCCGAACATCGGCCAATCGGCGAAAAATGAAAAGTTCAGTGGGTCGTCCGCCCATAGCGGGGTTATTGCCAGGGTTCCGAGCACGACGCCGAGAACCCAACCGCGCGCGCGCAGTATTCCTGTCTCGTTTCCAAGTTCTTGGTTCCACTGTTGTCCCCTCACTGTTGTCTTGCTGGATTGTGCTTTTTCATCGGGGCGACGCGGGCGTTGCCGCCGATCCCGATCCCCGACAAACTGGCCGATCATACCACCGAACCGTCTTCGCCGGACCGGGTCCGCTGCAAAATTGAAACTGCATGGTACTGCCACACGCCGCAAAGGCGGGCAGGTTTTCAATCGTCACAAGCCGTCGATCTAACGCCTGTCTTGCCGCCCCCATTCTTCGTCCGTTACAGTAAGTCCATGTTCCGATTTGCGCGCATCGGTCTGCTCGCGGTTTCGCTGCTTCCAGCCGCCGGCAACGTCGCGCGCGATTGGCGGCGGCATCCCGCCGTCGTCACTATCGATGGCGCTCCGCAAATCTGGGCCATCGGCGATATCCACGGCGACTACGAGCGTCTGGTACGGTTGCTCCGGACGGCCGGTCTGATAGCCGCCAAACCCGCCACGGCCGCCGCCTGGAGCGGTGGAAACGCCGTGCTGGTAATCACCGGCGACATGATCGACAAAGGCCCCCGCTCGGTCGAAGTGCTTCGCATGGTACGCGCTCTGGGGCGGGGCGCGGCTGCCGCCGGTGGGCGGGTCGTCGCGCTCATGGGCAATCACGAAGCCGAGTTCCTGGCCCAGCCGGACGCCGGAAAGTCCGCCGGGTTCGCGAGCGAACTGCGCGCCGAGGGGCTCGATCCCGCCGACACCGCTGCCTGCCGCGGCGACATCGGCCGCTTTCTGTGCGACCTGCCCATGGCCGCCAGGGTCGGCGAATGGTTCTTCTGCCATGCCGGCAACACCGCCGGCCGCACCGTGCCCCAGCTCTCGAGCGATATCGTATCGGGCGTGGGCCGGGACGGTTTTGCCAGCAGTCAACTGATTGGCGCCGATTCGCTGCTGGAAGCGCGCCTCACTTTGAAAGGAGCGGCCACCCGGCCGTGGGTGGACGCCGATGTCCCGCGCCGTTCGGCATCGGAGCTTCTCGCCACCAACCTCGACGCCCTCGGCGCCCGGCACCTGGTCGAAGGCCACCAACCCTCCGATATAGCCCTTTCCGGCGGCACCGAACGCAAAGCCGGCGAAATGTTTCAGCTCTATGGCCGCCTGTTCCTGATCGATGTCGGCATGAGCCGCGGCGTCGGCGATAGCCAGGGTGCCGCTCTGCACATCGTGTCCGGCGATAGCCAGGTCTCCGCTTCGGCCGTCTGCTCCAACGGGAAAGTAACGCCGCTATGGGACAGCGCCAGCCGCCCCGCCATCGGCCGCGCCGCCCCCTGCGGCGAATAGCGGCTGTCGGCCGTTACAGCACGCCCTCAATCGCCGACCGCATCTCCGTTTCCCCGGTAAACTGCGCGAACCGCTTGACCAGCTTCCCCGACCGGTCGAAAATCAGCGTCGCGGGAAAGCCTTCCACTCCGTACCTGGTGCCCAGGCTGGGCGTGCCGAGCGCCACCGGATACTCCATGGGGTGCTTGGCCAGGAAAGGTTTCACCAGTTCGGCGTCCTCCTGATCGATGTCCACGCCCACAATCTCGAGGCCGCGCGGGCTCAGCTCCCGGTACAGCTTGTTCAATCCCGGAATCTCGCGCACGCAGGGCTCGCAGTAGGTGGCCCAGAAATCCAGCACCACCACTTTGCCGGCGGTATTGATCGGGGCGCCATCGAGCGCCGTGCGGGGAGTGCCTATATCGACGGCATTGGCCGGAGCCGGCGGCGCCTGGCCGCCCTGGCGCAAAAATGCCAGGTATTCGGCCGGGTCGCGGGTCAGGCGATCGAAGGTGGCGATGGGGCGCTCGTTGGCGTCCATGATGGCGTAGAAAGGCTCCGCCGAGGTGTGAAACTTGTCCTCCAGAAGCTTCTCGTTGCGTTCAGAGACAGCATCGGAACGGTCAGTATAGAGCTCCACCAGCACGAAGTTCCCCAGCGCGGCTTCGATCTCAGAGCGGGAGAGCATGTTGGCGCGCATCCAGTGGCAGTTGGTGCAGCCGATTCCGGTGAAATCGATGAACAGCAGCTTGCCTTGGCTGCGCGCCCGCGCCAAAGCCCCGGCGTAGTCGTCGGTGATCCAGTCCAGACCCCCGGCCGACGTAGCCGACCCCGAACCCGCGCCGCCTTCCGCCGCTGGCACGTAAGCATCCAACTCGCCCAGCTTGCCGCCCGCCATGCCCGGAGCCAGGCTGAGGGCGAAGATCGCCAGCGCCATGCCCGTCAGCAGACGCCCCAGCCCCAGCGTCTCGTCCGGTTTGATTCCTTCCAGGCGCACGAACCCCAGCAGGTACAGGCCGGCCATGGCGAACAGCACCATCCAGGCGGCCAGGAAACGCTCGCGCGTGAGCCATCCCCAGCCGAGCGTCTGGTCGACCTTGGCCAGATAATACAGGCTCGCCGCCAGGATCAGAAACCCCATGGTTACTTTCACCCGCGCCAGCCACCCGCCGCTCCGCGGCATCCTCTTCAGGTAGCCCGGAAACAGAGCCAACACGAAAAACGGCAGCGCCAGCCCGCTCGCAAACAACGCCATGCCGGCCAGTGGACGCATGCCGCCGCCCGAGACGGACGCCGCCAGCAGCGATCCCACAAACGGCCCCACGCACGCAAAGGAAGACAGCGAAAAGGTCAGCCCCATCAGCAGCGCGCCGGCGTAACCGCCTTGCCCGGAAGACGCATTCAGGCGCGTCAGAATGCCCGACGGAATGGTGATCTCGAAAGCGCCCAAAAGGCTGAGTCCGAACGCCACGAATAACGCCGTGATGAAGCCGTTCACCCAGGGACTCGAAGCCAGATGCTTCACCCCCACCGGCCCCAGAATCGCCGTCGTCACCAGACCCATGCCGCTAAACAGGACGATAATCCCGAGGCAGAACACCGCCGCCTGCGCGATGCCATCCTGCCGCCCTCCGGCCGGGCGGTTCAGGAAGTAAGACATGGTAATGGGGATCATCGGGAATACGCAAGGCGTAAAAATCGCCGCCAGCCCAAATCCAAACGCGGTGAGCAGGAACAACGCCAGGCCCTGTTCCGGCTGGCTCCCCGAAGGCCCTTGCGATTGGCTTCCCGCCGCGCTTGCCGCCCTGGCGGCTACCTCGTTGTAACCCGCCGGTATGGCGACCGCGGCCGCCACGCCTGGCGCCACCGCCAGCGTCGCTTTGCCCGACCATTTCCCGGGTACGCACTGGGTATCGCTGCAGGTCTGAAAACGGGCGTTCACGGCGATCTCGGCCGGGCCGGCGGGCGCATCTTTGCGTAGACTTACTTCCACCGCGAAGCCGGCTTCACCGTAGTAAGTTTCGGTGTCAGTGTTGAAATTGGAGTCGAAGGCTCGCTTGGGCCGCGTTTGGAAGAGGCGGGTGCTCTCGACCACTTTGCCCGCGATCTGGAACGAGGCCGGAATGCCAGCCGCCGAGGAAGCCGAATACAGGTGCCAGCCCGGGTCAATGCTCGCCTCGATGCGCGCCAGAGCCTTGCCGCCCGGAGCCGCCTTGGCCGGATCGAACGCGACCGCCCACCGCGCGTGTTCTACAGGTTGGGCCGGGGCGGAGAAGCCCGCCAGGAAAAAGGTCAGAACCGGCAGATACGCCGCGAACCGCTTCATAGTCGCTCCCGGAGGCCTTACTTCGCCGCTACCGCCAACTCGTCCTCGATGCGCTGGTTCACTTTGCCATTGGAAAACTCCGCCGCCACGCGAATCGCGTTCTTGATGGCGTTGGAATTCGACCGGCCGTGGCAGATGATGCACACGCCACGCACGCCCAGCAGCGGCGCGCCGCCGGTTTCCGAGTAGTCCAGCCTCCGCTTGAAATGGTTGAACGCCGGTTTCGACAGCACCGCGCCGATCTTGGTCTGAATGCTCGATTCCAGCGATTCGCGCAGAATCTGCGTGACCATCGTCACCAGCCCCTCGCTCACCTTCAGCGCCACGTTGCCGATGAACCCGTCGCAGACGATCACATCCACGTTGCCGCCGTAAATATCCCGGCCTTCCACGTTGCCGACGAAGTCGATCTGCAGCTCTTTGATCAACTCGCGGGCGGCACGCGTCAGGTCGTTGCCCTTGTGGGCCTCTTCGCCTATCGAAAGGATACCGACGCGCGGCCTGTCCCGCCGCAGCACCACGCGGGAATAAATCTCGCCCATCACCGCGAACTGGGCCAGCATGCGTGCCGAGCAATCCACGTTGGCGCCCACATCCAGCACCACCACCGGGTATTCGGGGCCTTTCACGGTGGGAAACACGCCCGCCAGCGCCGGCCGCGTCACGCCCGGCACCACGCCTTGCACGATTTTGGCCGTGGCCATCGCCGCGCCGGTGTTGCCGGCCGACACCAGTCCCTCCGCCTTGCCGTCGCGCACCAGCCGCGAGGCAACCCGCAGAGAGCTGTCCTGTTTGGTGCGAACAGCGGTGGTGGGATCGTCCATGGTGATGCGCTCACTGGCGTGCACCACCTCGATCGGCAGGTCGCGGTAGTCGTCGTATTTCTCGAGCTCCGCGCGAACCCGGTCCACCAGACCCACCAGGATAACCTTGACGCCATACTGCCGGACGGCCAGCACCGCGCCCTCGACTTCCACAACGGGAGCGTGGTCTCCGCCCATTGCATCCAAGGCAATGGTCAGCATGTTAGAAACAGGCTACTCCTGCTCGACCTCGACCACTTCCCGGCCCTTGTATTGCCCGCAATGAGGGCACACGCGGTGCGGCAGCTTGGGCTCGTGGCAGTTCGGACATTCCGATAGACCGGAGGCCTTCAGCGCATCGTGCGCGCGGCGGGTACTGGTCCGCCTCTGGGAGTGTCGGCGTTTGGGATTCGGCATTTCTCTTCCTTCACAATTCTAACTTGCGGAACGCTTCCCAGCGGCCGTCCCTGCTCTCGAGCTGGCAATCGCACGCGGTCTCGTTCCGGTTTTTTCCGCAAACCGGGCAAATACCTTTACAACCCTGGCTGCATACCCGCTGCATCGGCAGGGCCAGCAGCACCTGTTCCCGCAGGATGTCTTCCAGTTCCAGGCCGTCGCCTTCGTAGAAGCCCATCTCCGCTTCGCCCTCGTCGATCCCGACTTCCTCCTCCCGTCCGATGAACGCGGCGGGCCGATAGAACAGATCGAAGGCGCCTTCCAAGGGAAAGCGGGCGCGTCCCAGGCAGCGGTCGCACTCGGCCGTCATGTCCACCGTGTACCGCCCCTGAATCCGCACTTCGCCATCCGTGTGCGGCAACAGTTCGGCTACGCCGGTCGCCCGCAACGGAGACCCCTGCTCCAGGTCCTCACCCGAAAATTCGATCTGTCCCGGCGAGAAGGTCTCGTCGAAACGAACCTTCCTCGCCTCCATCGCTTTCACGCTCAGCAACATAAAAAGGGAACCACGACACCAGGCGAGAGCTTTTTTATTATAATCCAAAACCCCTATTGGCGGCGTTGCAGTACGTTTATCGTTACAGGTAGCGTAAATAGTACTACCAAGCGGGCCCTTTTCTGTTATAAACAAAAGCTAGATGACATACACTTGTAACAAGAGCGTCGGCAGCCACGGCCACTACCCCGCTTTTTCGGTGGAGGAGATTCGCACCCGCCCGGTGCATACCACCCCACCGAGCCATCACGAGATTTCCGTGCTGGCTTATTCTTATTGGGAAGCTTCGGGCCGAAGAGGTGGCCGCGACTGGGAACACTGGTTTCGGGCCGAACGCGATCTACGGGCGGCAAGAACGGCCCTTGCCCGTTGAGCGGTGGCACGGACGAGCGTTTCCCATCGTCCGTCAAGCGGAGGCGAGCGAGCAAGACAGGAGGGCCGCCTGCAAGGTGGCTACTTGTCCGCTAGCGGCGCTGCGTGCGCGCCAGTAAAGCCCCGGCGCGCTCAATAGCTTTGGTTTCCGCCTCCTCGCGGCTGGCGCCGGTAGTACGCGCCAAGGCCGCTCCCGGAGAAACGTTGTCTGCCATGGCGTGCCACTCCAGCCCCAGTTTGTAACTGGTGATATTCACCGGCCAGCCCGAAACCTCCAGGCTGCGCTCGCTAAAACCCTCCGCGCGCATATTCAACCCCTCGCCGCCGCCGCCATCCCGCCACGCTCCACCGGAGCTCCCACCAGGTTGCCCCATTCGGTCCACGAACCGTCGTAGTTGGTCACTTTGTCAAAGCCCAGCAAGTATTTCAATACAAACCAGGTATGACTGGAGCGCTCCCCAATGCGGCAATAGGCGATGACTGGCTTCGAACCATCCACGCCTTCGCCGCCGTAAAGGGAACGCAGATCCTCGGCCGATCTGAACGTGCCGTCGTCATTGGCGGCTTTGCCCCACGGGACGTTGCACGCGCCCGGAATGTGCCCGCCCCGCTGGCAGGTCTCCGGCAGTCCCGGTGGCGCCAGAATCTCGCCCGAGAATTCCGCCGGACTGCGCACATCCACCAGCACTGCGCCGGCCTCTGCCAACGCCTTTTGCACTTGCGGCAAGTAAGCTCGCAGCGAAAGATCCGCCGGCTTCGCCCGGTACTGGGTTCGCTTCGGCGAGGGAACCTCCGTGGTCAATTCCCTGCCCTCCGACAGCCACTTCTTGCGGCCGCCGTTGACCAGCCGCACATCCGCGTGGCCGTAGATTTTAGCCTGCCAAAGAGCCCATGCGGCGAACCAGTTGTTGTTGTCGCCATAGATGATTAGCGTGCTGTCGAGGGCGACGCCGGAAGCCGAAAGCAGCTCCTCGAACTGTTCCTGGGAAAGAATGTCGCGCCGTACCGGGTCGGCCAGTTGGGTGGTCCAGGCCCAAGCCACCGCTCCCGGTATGTGCCCCTCGTCGTAGGCTTTGGTGTCCACGTCCACCTCCACCAGGCGCACCTTGGCGTCGCTACCATGTCGCGCCACCCATTCCGTATCTACCAAGACTTCCGGATGTGCATAGTTTGCCATGAGTGTCCTCTCCAATCTGATTAAATCATATCGAGAATCGGTAGATTTGGAAAGAGGGATGCTTTATCGATTTTGGGGGAGTTAGCTCCCGGCAACCGCTCGCTTAGCGGTCGCGGCTCGGCAAGTGACTGCAAACACACGGCGTTTGTAGCCGAGCCACGACCGCAAGGGAGCTGTTGACCGGAGCCTACCTCCCCAGATTGGCTAAGCACACGCCGTGAAAAACCTCCGGCGCCGCACCGATCACCGCCAACGGCGTCCGGCCGGCCCGAACCGTCAAACCGATTCGGCGGTTTTGGAGAGCCCCGCCGGAAAACAGGCGCGTTGCACGCCAGCCCGTTTCGCCCCATCGCCCGCCAAACCATCGCAAGGGGCGCACGGGCGGTGCTCACTGCCCAGTCCCCCTGGTCAATTCCAGTAGGCGAATCTCGCGTCGGTCCACCTTTTGGCTATCACCTCATTCGCCCGGGCATCTCCTGCAAGCCGGAAGCGATGCGGCGCAATTTATCCAATGCGGGACTTCGGACTTCAATAGCGATCCTCTTTAGGTACTCGGCGGAGCCGGCCTCGACGGCTTTCAAGGCTTCGTAAATCGGGCGCCAGGCATCCTTCCATTCCTTCTTATCGAGTACGTCAACGAAGTCGCGCACCCGGCCGCTTTTCACGGAAGCCGCCAGGAGAATCTCGATCCCTTGTTGGCCGACCGCGAGCAGATCGATTGGATCGCCAACCAGCGCATCCTCGAATGCAACCGAGGCCCGCGGGAATTCACATAGTTGGCCAAAAGCGACAGCCCTATGGAGTCTCACGAAGGGATTGGCAGTGTCTAGTTCCTGGACAAGGCCACAAACAGCAAGTAGAAGCTTGCCAAAAGGAGGATAGTTCTTGCAAAGCACGAGCAGTTCGTTCCAGAAGTCGGCCCGGCGGGAGGAATCGACGGGGAACCCGCCCATCGCTGATCTTCCCGCAGCTTGTCTTGCGGCCACGGCGATAGCCGCTGTGATAGAGTCTTTAGGGTTGAGCTCATGGGCGCGGTCGAGTTGCTCCGAGCCGCCGTGCAGGTCGCCCAGATCGCAGTAGAGTAGCGCGCCAAGATTGCGCGTTATCGCGGCACTGTCGGGTTCAAGGCGGATTGCGTTGCGAAATGCCCCTTCCGCATCTCTCGGTTTGTGTGCCTCACACGCGAGAAAGAATGCGAATCTGGCCCACGCCAAAGCGGCCTCAGGGTCGAGGTCGATCGCCTTGCGATGAATGGCCTCTGCCTCCCGCAGCCGTTCTGGTTTCTTAGCTAGCAGGCTCCCGAGATGCAACCAAAAGGCTGCCGACTTTGGTTCAAGCTCGGTGGCCCTGCGGAAAGCGGCCTCCGCTTCAGCAAACCGTTCTGATGTCCCCTCTAGCAGAGCTCCCAGATCGTGCCAGAACCATCCTTTCTTGGGATCAAGCTCTATCGCCTTGCGAAACGCCGCCTCGGCCTCTGCAACTCGTTCTGGTATCCTGGCCAGCAGCCGACCCAATGCCAGCCACGACGCTGCCGATTGCAGATCAAGCTCGATGGCCCTCCGAAGGGCATCCTCTGCTTCCGCCACCCGTTCGGGCGTACGGTCGAGAAGGCTGCCTAGGCGGTGCCAATACCATGGCTGACTGTTATCGAGCTTGATCGCCTCGCGATAGGCGGCCTCTGCTTCCGCCGCCCTCTGCGGTATCTCTCCTAGAAGGCTTCCAAGCAGCAACCAAGCGTCGGCCCATTTCGGGTTAAGCTCAATCGCCTTGCGACAGGCAGTTGCTGCTTCCTCAGAACGTCCAGGCGCCCGCGCTAGAAGTGCTGCGAGGAGCACGAAGGGCAAATACTCCTTCGGATCAAGCTCGACCGCTTTGCGGCAGGCAGCTACCGCTTCATCGAAACGCTCCGGCGCCCTGGCTAGAAGCACCGCGAGTCCCAGCCAGTACCCGGGCCACTTCGGATCAAGTTCAATCGCCCTGCGGTAGGCAGCTTCGGCCTCCGCGGCCCGTCCTGGTAAGTTCGCCAGTAAGATTCCCAAACCTGCCCAATTCGGGTCCCCTTTCGGATCAAGTTCGATCGCCTTGCGGTAGGCAGCTTCCGCTTCCGCCGCCCGTTCCGGTATCTCCGCGAGCAGCCGGCCCAGGCCCCGCCAACTCCCGTCCCATTTCGGATCAAGTTCGATCGCCTTGCGGTAGGCAGTTTCCGCTTGCTCCACTTTGTCAGCCGATGCAGAGAGAACATCGCCGAGATCGCACCAGTAGCGGCCGCCGGATGGCTCGAGGTCGATCGCCTTTCGAACGTAGGATTCCGCCTCATCGCGGCGGTCCTCGCGTCGCCTTAACAGGCGACCAAGGCCGGCCCACGCCGCCGCGAGCTCGGATCCATGTCAATTGCGCTGCGGAAGGCAGACTCGGCTTCCGCGGCTCTGCGCGGGTCCCGTCGTAGGACATCCCCAAGGCTGACCAAGTGGGTTGCGTTCTCCCGGTCGCTTTCAATCAGCGCTCGAATTTCTGCCTCGGTGTTATTGCGTCCTTTCTGGGGCGGCTTAACCTGTTGGCCAGGGGCGCGCTCCATCAGTTCGAGATAGGATCTCCAGATCTCTTCGATATCGGAGCAGTTCTGTCTGAGATACTCCTCGAACTGATCACGCTCCGCACCGGAGGCAAGCAAATATGCGAACGCGGTCTCGACCTCTGCCGGATCGTTCCGCCAGATCGGACGGTATCGTTCGATTCGGTCCCAGGCGATAAGCTCCAACTCTGCGTTGTCGAAAAGACTCGTAGAAATTCAACAAACCAACGGAGTTTGGCTCTCACCCGCCGACTGGCGCGCATAAGGTACCAAATGTTGAAGAAACGCTCCGCGACCTGATAGAGAGCCCTCTTGCTGTCGCCCGGATCGGCCTTTTCCAAGATTCCCTGCCGCACAAGCCGGGTCAATTGAGTGGAGACCACGCCCGCCTCTAGCCCGCTCTCGGCCGACACCTCCGCGGCGGTCACCGGGTCCCAGTGGAGTGCAGCGGCGTCAAGAACTTGCTGAGCTTGTGGCGACAGTTCGTCGACGCGGCCCTTGTAGTTAGGCGTGACCTGGTCGAGCAGTTGCTCCAGGTATTCGCGCGCGCCGCCTTGTAGACCGTCGAGCACGAGGTGGAAAAGAAGGACGGCAGTGCGCGGATTGCCACCGGGCAATTGCACCAGCGTGTGCAAGCGTGCTCCGTCGGCGCCGAGCCACTCGGTGACCCGGCGCTTCGCTGTTCCCTTTTCGCTCTCCTTCTCCTCCACGGATTCGCTCAGCTTGAGGAGCAGGCTCCGTACCTCCGCTGCAGTCAGCGGCGGGAGAGTTTGGATCTGGAAAAATTCGAAAAAAGCGCGCTCGGAGCCATATATGCCATCGCTCGCCCGCGTGGTGGCGCCGAACAGTGTAAGCTCTCTTCGGGAGGACAACAATTCACGCAGCCGCCATTGCTGTTGCTCCTCGATCATCTCAAACAAGCGGTCCGCATTGTCCACCAGCAACAAGAAGTCCTTTTGGATCTCGCAACCGAGACCGGCCAGGAACTGGGGCACCTCGTCCTCAATCTCCTCCGAGGTTTTCTTGCCCAAACGCACGGCATAGTCTTCGACCCGGCTCACAGCCTCCTTGTCCTGGAGGCGCTCCAGTGCATCCGCCACGGCATCTATCGTGTTCAAGAGGAAGCGGTGCAGGCGGTTCACGTTGTATTGCTCTTCCGGAAACACCAGCACCAGATAGCGGCGGCTCAGCTCGAATTCGTCCTCGACGCCATAACGTACCCGCTGAAGTAGAGTCGTTTTACCCATCCCACGGGTTCCGATGATCAGTACGTGGGGAGATCGCTCCTGGCGGAGGAGAGCCATTAAATGTTCGTAGGCCGACTGCCTGACATGGAACTGAGCTAGCGCCTCCTCTTTGCTGAGGGACTGCGGATTGTAGACCGGTACTCCGCCAAAGGGAAACCGCCTCTGTCAAATCACGGCTGCACCTCTTTCCAGTAACGTCGCAGTAAAGCTGAGCGGAAGCGGACACTGCCTACATCGCGGACGAGATAACCATCACTTGTCAGCAAATCGAGCAACTGCCGCAACATCTCGTAGCGTTGCCGATCGTCCGCAACTTCCTGGCTTAGACGGAGATCGATGGTACTGATAGTCACCCCGGTAGCTTCGCGGCATGCTACGCTGAGCACCATCTCGCAGTAGTGCACCATCCGATCGTCGAGCATCTTGCTCAGTCGCTCGTCCCAGTGGTCGAAGTGGGTCCTACCCTGCTGCATCAGCCGCTGTAGAGCGATTTCGACGAGGTCAGAGGAGGGTGAACTCTGGCGCTCAGCGACAACGGCGCGCAACTGTTCGAAGACAAGATTCAAGTAGAAAGGGATCGGCCATTCGACGGCTGCTATGACGGCGTCAATAGTTTCGGCGGTCAGTGTCCACTGGCAGAATTGGCCCCTGGCCATTAGGTACGCGCGAGCCTTGTCGGGAGTGAAGGCGCCCAGTTCGATTGGCTGAAGGTCGTGAATCGTGCCCGACAGTTTCAATCTCCGGGCAACTGAATCAAGTCCAATTGAGCCGGCAAAGAACCAACGTGGAGGGTATTGTTCCCGGAGGCGTTTGAGCCAGAGGAGAAAACGTTCGGCCCGAGTACCCCCGGGATCTTGTTCTACGATGCTGCCGATCAGTAATGGCAGCTCGTCGATGAGTAGGAGGGTACCCGAGTCGCCCGATTTCAAGAGGACCTCCGACTCATCTGCGGGTTGTCGCCAGTCGAAGCTCTTCGCCTTGAGCTCGATCATCCCGGTTTTGAGGACTACCTCAAGCTCCTTGGGAAGGTGTTCGCGGAAAGCCAGGCCCCACCCGCCGGACGACCACGGTGCATCCCTGAAACCACGAACCACTCTTTTGATGAAATCGAGTTCGTCCTCGGCGTCGGGTACCGACAAGTACACGGCTCTATAACCTCGGTGGTCGCTTTCCTCGTACATTCGGTTCCAGGAGGAAGCTCTTGCCCACGCGCCTAGGAGCTAACAACAGCAAGTTGCTTGTTTTCAATAGCTCCCACGCGCGTGACATTATCTTTTGCCGATCGAAGAACGGGGAGCCGGTGGCCAAGCGGCCCATGGTTCCGGGTATGCCAGATTCATCCATATCAAAATTTGTCTCACAACAAATGTGTTTTGCAACAAAAATGTTTCACAACGTTACTGTCCGTTGCCAAGGTGGAACGCCTGGGCAGGCCACGAACACCTCGGGATTTCGGCAGGTCAGGACGACTTCGCTTCTGGTCAATCAGTTCCGCCCGGAATACCCCACCGCATTTGCCAAAAAAGAACCGCTGCCGCCGCAGTCTCTTAGCCCGCCCCGGTCCCAAGCCCGTTCCCATGCCGTGCTAAATTCAGATCGGTCAGGCTACTACACCCAACGGTCCGAGTGGCGAATAGACGCCCGAAAAAATGCACAAATACGAACCCAAACCGCCGTTTACCGAACGAACCCATCCGCGGATATAAAATTGAAACAAAGCCATTTAATTCGAACGGAGCAAGGCCGGCCTAACCCATGACCCAAGACCCTCGAACCGTTTATAGCGACCTGCTGGCGCGGCGACAAGCGGAAATCGCCCGGCGCGATGCGACCTTGGTGCGGCTGGGCTACGCCCGGCTCGGGTTGGCGGTGACGGCGGCTGTTGTCGTCTGGCAGTCACTTTCGAGTGGTGCGTTTTCCATCGTTTGGGTGCTGGTTCCGGTGGCCGCGTTCGTGGCCCTGCTGGTGGCGCACGACCGACTTTCGCGCGCGCTTGAAAATCGCCGCCGCGCGGAGCGCTACTTCACGCGGGCACTGGCCCGGCTGGATGGCGTGTGGGCAGGCACTGGCGAAACCGGTATCGGGTACCTCGGCCCAACCCATGCCTACGCCCACGATCTGGACCTGTTCGGCAAAGGCTCGCTGTTCGAACTGCTCTCCACCGCGCGCACTCACATTGGCGAGGACACGCTAGCCCGGTGGCTGCTGGCGCCGGCCGATCCGGCTACCATCGGGCGGCGGCAACAAGCGGTGGAGGAACTGCGTCCGCGCCTGGATTTGCGCGAACAACTGGCGGTATTGGCGGAGGAAGGCCGCGGCGGCGTGAAACCGGCGGCGCTGGCGGAATGGGGGGAACGGCCCGCCGAGCTTTCGAGCCTGGCATTTCGCGTGGCGCTCTGGGTCGCGACCGTGCTTGGAATTGCCGGTGGCGTTGCCGGGGTTGCCCTGCTGCTGCACCAGTTCGGCGCGTTGCCGATGCGTCCGGTCTGGGAGACGCTCGCCCGCGACCTGTTCCTTTTGGTATTGCTCGCCAACGGTTGGTTCCTCTTTCGCAACCGCGCCGCGGTGGGCGGAGTGGTTGCGGCGGTGGAGGAGGCGGCCCATGAACTGAGCTTGCTCGCGGCTGTGCTGCGCCTGCTGGAGTCCGCCCGGTCTGTCTCGCCGCTGCTCGCCGAATTGCGAGCCTCGCTCGATTCGGAAGGCTCGGCGCCTTCCGCCCGCCTGGCCAAACTGGCTCGCCTCATGGAGCTTCTGGATTCGCGTGATAACGTCTTCGTGCGCTTGGCCGAGTTGTTCCTGCTCTGGACACCGCATCTGGCGCTGCGGGTCGAAGACTGGCGCCGCCACTCGGGGCCAACCGTGCGGCGATGGCTGGTCGCCATCGGAGAGATCGAAGCGCTGAGTTCGCTGGCCAGCCACGCCTTCGAGCACCCGGCCGACCCGTTCCCGGAGTTTGTCGAAGCCGGTCCGTGGCTGGAGGCTCAAGCCATCGGCCATCCGTTGCTCGACGAGCGGCGGGTGGTGCGCAACGACATTTCGATTGGCGGTTCGCTGCGCCTCGTGGTGGTCAGCGGCTCCAACATGTCAGGCAAGAGTACCTTGCTGCGCACGCTGGGAATCAACGTCGTGCTGGCCCAGGCGGGCGCGCCGGTCCGGGCGGCCCGGCTCCGGCTGTCGGCGCTGTCGGTAGGGGCTTCGATCTCGATTTCCGATTCTCTCCAGGGCGGCGTTTCGCGCTTCTACGCCGAGATTCTGCGCTTGCGCCAGATTCTGGACCTCACCGGCAGACGCCCGGCCGCGTTGTTCCTGATTGATGAGTTGTTGAACGGCACCAACTCGCACGACCGGCGGATTGGAGCCGCGGCGCTGGCCCGCGAACTGGTGGCGCGCGGCGCCATCGGCCTGGTCACCACCCACGATCTCGCGCTGGCGGAAATTGCCGACGAACTGCAGCAAAGCGCGGCCAACGTACACTTCGAGGATTCCATCGCCGATGGGCGCATTCATTTCGATTACGTGATGCGGCCGGGCGTGGTGCGCAAGAGTAATGCCATCGAGCTGATGCGTTCCGTGGGGCTCCGAATTTGACGGCGGAGGAACTCCGCGCACTGGCGCAGGAATGCGGATTCGAGCTGGCCGGCGTGGCCGAGGCTTTGCCTTTGCCGGAGTTGCCCGGCTACCACGATTGGGTCGCGCGCGGCATGGCCGGCGGAATGCGCTATCTCACCGACCGCCGCGCGGCCGTGCGCGACGATCCCCGCAACCTGTTGCCGGAGGCTCGCTCCATCGTGTGCGTCGGCAGGCTTTACAACACCCCGCGGCCACTTTCGACACGTTTCAGCGATATTGAGCGCGGCTGGATTTCCCGCTGCGCCTGGGGCGACGACTACCACCACTCGATGCGGGCCGGGTTGGAGCAACTGCGCGGACGTCTGGAAGCCAGGGCCGGCCAGCCGATCCACAGCAAAATCTGCGTCGATACCGCGCCCCTGCTGGAGCGCTCCTACGCCCGGCTGGCTGGGCTAGGCTGGATCGGCAAGAACACCTGCCTGATTCATCAGGGCGCCGGGTCCTGGTTTTTCCTGGGGGAGTTGCTGGTGTCCATTGAAATTGCGCCCGATCAGCCGCCACCCGACCGCTGCGGCACCTGCCGCCGCTGTATCGATGCCTGCCCCACGGCGGCCATCGTGCCCCAGGCCGGACGCTGGGAGGTGGATTCGCGTCTCTGCATCTCCTACCTGACCATCGAGTTGGCCGGTGCGATTCCCGAGGAGCGGCGCGCCGACGTGGGCCCTCACATATTTGGCTGCGACATCTGCCAGGACGTCTGCCCATGGAACCGCAAGGCTCCGGTTACAACAGACGCCGCCTTTGCCGCCCGCCACTTTGCCCCGCCGCTGGAAAGGCTGGCGTCGATCCGCGAGTCCGAATTCCACCACATGTTCCGTGGCACGCCGGTGACCCGCGCACGCTACCGCGGCTTTCTGCGCAACGTGGCCGTAGCCATGGGCAATGCGCGGCGGGAAGAATTTCGCCGGCCGCTCGAAAAGCTGGCCGCGCACCACGATCCAGTGGTGGCCGAGCACGCCCGCTGGGCGCTAGAGAGCCTTCCTCTGTAGCCGCCCGCGATTTTCGTTGCCGGTGACCCGTCCCATTCGCTCGACCCTGACCAACCTGCTCACGCCTTCTCCAGTGCGTCATGCGCCACCCTCCTGGTAGTACTAGTGATGAAATTAATACAGAATGCGGTGGTCGCGTTGATTTAGTCCTTGATTACTGTAAGCTATTTGTATACTATTTTGCTAATCAAACCTGTTATTGGTCTGCTTCCACAATGATCCGTGGGAGTGAGCTAGCGGAAGCTTTGCCCAATGTAATCGACCTCCATGTGCCCTTCACACCTATCTCAGGGAGACCTGAACAGTGTCAATAGGATGCCGGTCCAGGATTTCTCCGCTTCCCAGGAGCGTTGGTACGCGCTGGCAGTCCGACCCCGGCATGAAAAGTCGGTCGACGAGTATCTGCGAAAAAGGGGCCTGCAGGCGCTGTGCCCTACCTACCGCGCTGCCAGGCGCTGGTCGGACCGGGTGAAAGCGGTCGATCTGCCGCTGTTTGCCGGCTATGTGTTCTGCTGTTTCTCCTACCGGCAGCGCCTCCTGGCTCTGAGTACGGTCGGGGTGCGTTCCATCGTCGGCTTCGGGTCGGCGCCCGAGCCCATACCCGACGCCGAAATCGCCGCTCTGCAATCGATTGGCAGGTCCGGCCTTCCCGCGCGGCCTTGGCCGCACTTGCGCGCCGGCGAGCGGGTCCAAGTAGTGAAGGGCTGCCTTGCCGGCCTCCAGGGCATTCTGGCTCGGGAAGAGGCCCGCGCTCGCGTCGTCGTCAGCGTCGAGATGCTGATGCGCTCAGTAGCCGTGGAAGTGGAGTGCGATAGTATCGCGCCCCTCCGATGAGGCGCAAACCGTTTGAGATTGGGTGGGCGAATGGCGGTATTGAACCCCCGAAACCGGATTTTTCTGATTCGGCTGACGCAGGACGAGTACGACACTTTGAAGACAGCCAGCGGCGACCGGGGCGCGCGAAGCACCTCGGATTTCGCTCGCTCGCTGCTGCTGTCGGCCCTCGGCAGAGGCGATGGCGACGGCGCCGGAACCTTGGAGGAAGTCCGCCGCACTCTGGCGGGTTTGCAGGAGGAAGTCGGCCGCATGGCGGCGAAGATCGGCCATCTGTCTTCCGAAGAGGCCCGCTTTCAGGAAGGAAAACAATCGTGAAGACCGCCATCGGCATGTTTCTTTTGGCGTGCGCTCTCTCGAACGCCGGCCGCGCGCAAACTAAGGGCGTCGTCGATAGCACCGTCGCCAACGTCGCTAACTTGCCGGCCCAGAGAATCGCCCCCGACGACCTGCTCGCCATCTCCGTCTACAACGAGCCGGAATTGACCCGCACCGTCCGCGTTTCGGCCGACGGCTCCATCCGCATTCCCATGCTCCCCAACCCGGTCCATGCCGCCGGCCTGCTGCCGCCCGAACTCGAACAGGCCGCCGCCGACGCGCTCGAAAAAGGTCAGGTCCTGGTCCATCCCGAAGTCACCGTCACCATCGTCGAGTACTCCAGCGCCCGCACCATCGGCGTCATGGGCGCCGTCCGCCACCCGCTGGTCTTCCAGGCCGTGGGCAAAGTCACCCTGCTCGATGCCCTGGCCCGCGCCGAAGGCGTCAGTGCCGATGCCGGCCCCGAAGTCCTCGTCACCCACTCCGGCCCCGCCGCCCTGGCCGACCGCATCAATCTGAAGAACCTCCTCGACGGCCGCGACCCCGCCCTCAATATCCCGCTCCTCGGCGGTGAAACCGTGCGCGTCCCCGAGGCCCGCAAGATCTACGTTTTGGGCAACGTGAAACGCCCCGGCGCCTTCCCCGTCCGCGACGGCTCGGAAAACACCGTCATGAAGCTGCTCGCCATGGTCGAAGGCGTCGCCCCCTATGCCACCAAACAGGCCTACATTTACCGCCCCGCCGGCGACGGCCAGCCGCGCGTGGAGCTTCGCATCGAGCTCAGAAAGATCCTGGCCCGCAAAGCCCCCGACGTCCCGCTGGTGCCCGACGACATCCTCTATATACCCGATTCCACCGGCAAGCGCATCGGCGTCACTACCCTCGAAAAGGTCGCGATGTACGGCAGCGGAGCGGCCGCGGCGGTGATCTACGCGGGCGCCCGATAACCGAAAGCAGACCCCAAATATGGTGGAAGAAAACGGTACCCAACATCTGAATACGCTTCCGGCTCTGATCGAGCCCCCCCGCCCGGCACCGCCTCCGCCCAGCCTGCTGATGGAGGCCGGCCCCGCGGAAACCACGGTACCGATCTCGCAATATCTCTGGATTCTCAAGCGCCACCGCTGGCGAATCCTGGCGGCCGTTGCGATTAGCGTGATCGCCACGGCGGTCGTCTCACTCCGCGTGACTCCCGTCTATGAGTCGACGGCGACCATCGATATCGACCGGCGCATCCCCACCGCCGTCCTCGGCCAGGAAGCGGTGCAATCGGCCACTAACGACGCCGACCAGTTTCTAGCTACGCAGGTGAAATTGATCCAGTCGGACTCCGTGCTGCGGCCGGTGGCGGAGAAATATCATCTGCGGGAACTGGAGCGGGGCGAGGTACCCGGCGGCCCGCAAAGAAAGGCCGCCGCGGCCGCGGCTCCGGTACTCTTGAAAAAGCTCGACGTGGTCCGGCCCTCTAACACCTACCTCCTCCTGATCAGCTATCGCTCCACCGATCCCCAACTCGCCGCCGACGTGGCTAACTCCATCGCCCTGTCCTACCTAGCGCACACTTACAACATTCGTTTCAAGGCGGCTTCCGGTCTCTCCGACTTCATGGAAAAGCAGTTGGAAGAGTTGAGGGCCAAGATGGAGCAATCCAGCGCGGCGCTGGTCCAGTTCGAGCGGGAGCTCGACGTTATCAACCCCGAGGAAAAGACCAATATCATCTCCGCTCGCCTGCTGCAGCTCAACACCGAGTACACCAGCGCCCAAGCCGACCGCGTGAAGAAAGAGGCTGCCTACGATTCGGTCAAGAGCGGAAC
Organism: Bryobacteraceae bacterium; assembly: GCA_049509915.1. Taxonomy (GTDB): domain Bacteria; phylum Acidobacteriota; class Terriglobia; order Bryobacterales; family Bryobacteraceae; genus JBEKYD01. The sequence continues at coordinate 45,708 of JBEKZL010000054.1, forward strand.
CATGGAAGCCGCCGCGGTTTCGAGCCAGGGCGAAGCGCTGAAGAAGCTGACGGAACAGTTCGACGCCGCCAGCCAGAGATTCGCCGACGTCAAGACCCGCTATGGGCCGGTCCATCCGCAATACAGGGAGGCCGAGGCGGACGTGAAGGAAGCCGAACGCCTGCTGGATGCCACCAAGACCAGCATCGCCAAGCGGGTCGAGACCGAATACCGGGAGTCCGCCGCGCGCGAGGCCATGCTCGAAAAAACGGTTCTGCAAACCAAGGCCGATTTCGACCGCCTCAACGCGCGGTCTTTCGAATATCAGACGTTGAAACGGGAAGCCGACACCGACAAGCAGCTCTACGAGGAGTTGATCCGAAAGATCAAGGAAGCCGGCATCAACGCCAGCTTCCAGAACAACTCGATCCGCATCGCCGACAACGCGCGCCCAGGCTTTAAGCCGGTGTTTCCCAATTTGCCGCTCAACCTCTCGCTGGCGTTTCTTCTGTCAGGCATCCTGGCGGTAGGCGCGGCCGTAGTAAGTGACGCGTTGGACAGCACCGTCCGCGACCCGGAACAAGTAACCCGCGCCATGAAGACCGCGGTAGTGGGAACTTTGCCGATGATCAGGAACTGGCGCGGGCAACGCCTGCCGGTTTCCGAAGGTGGGCTCGGCGGCAGACACAGCGAGCTGCTGAAGCGCGCGGAACGTAGCCTGACGGGCTTTGACGAAGCCATTCGAAGCATCCGCAATTCGATCCTGCTCACCGACTTCGACCGGAGCCTGCGCAGCGTCCTCATCACCAGCGCTTCGCCCTCGGAAGGCAAGTCGACTGTGGCCGTCCACCTGGCCGTGGCGCATGCCGAACAAGGGCAACGGACCTTGCTGGTGGATGGCGATCTGCGCCGGCCCAGCATACACAAGTTCTTCGATGTGTCCAACGCCACCGGCCTCTCGAAGCTGCTGGTCTACGGCTTCCCGTGGCGCGACACGCTGGTGAAGCCGCGCGAGAACCTCAGCCTTTGGGTCATGCCCGCCGGCCCGGCCACGCGCCGCGCCGCCGATTTAGTCGGCCGCGGCCTGCCCGCATTGCTCGATGAGATCTCGCAGGAGTTCGACCTGGTGATACTCGATGCCCCGCCCCTGCTGGGCTTCCCCGAGCCCCTGCAGATGGCCGCCTCGGTGGACGGCGTCATCGTGGTGACCAGGGCCGGCCATACCAGCCGCGCCGCCGTATCGGCCGTTCTGGCGACCTTGGAGCGGCTGCGGGCCAACGTGGTGGGAGTGGTGCTGAACGAAGTGCATAAAGAACTGAGTAAGAGCTATTACTACTACGGTTACTACGGAAAGTATTATCGCGAGCACAAAAGTGAGTCGAACGCCTGACGACTTACCGTGGCGCATGCACTCGTGCGTGCCGCGTCGAGACTCCGAACTCCTGAAGTCGTGGAAATTGGGTTGAGTCAGGTTTCGAGATCGTCGGCACGCGGCCAGGCTGGCGCCCGGCTGGACCGATTGACAATCGGTGCGCAGGATGCCAACCTGCCCCACAAGGAGCCTGTGCTCCGCTGCCTTGTGGGGCAGGATGGCATCCTGCCCGCCGGCTGTTAACGGGCGCTCTCCGGAGGTCGCGTGAAATCGGTAGCATGGAGAGTCCACTTCGGAATTACGGCCACCTAATAAGCAACCGCTCCCTGACGGTCGCGGCCCGGAAACGCGCAAAACCGAGCCGCGACCGTCAGGGAGGGGTTGCCCGGATATACGTTAGCCGACTTATGAAGTTGTGTACTTAGCTACCTGGCAAAATGCACACCGACCAAGCTAGCGGAATGAAACGGCACCTCGCCCACCTGGTGTTGGTGTGTTATGCCTTCTGCTGCCCCTGGTTCTATCGCATCGTCACCATTGGCGATAACTCGCTGTGCTTCTCGGATATCTTGCTGCCAGTTGGCCTGGCCTCGATCGTCCTGGTCGCCAGACGCGACCCTCCATTAGTGCTGATCCCGTTGGTGGGCCTGCCTGTGGTTTGCCTGATTTCGGTCTTGAAATACGTGGATGGCTCCGAGTTCGCCCCGCTGGCGCTGAAAACCGTGCGTCTGGCCGGTGTAGTGTGCCCGGCGATCCTGGCGTGCTTTCTCGCCCCCACCGGGAGGGAGGCAAAGGCCTACCTCAAGGCCTTTTTCTGGGGTGGTCTGGTGGGCCTCTGGATTGGCATTGTGGGGTTCTATCTAGAGTGGGCACCGACCCAAGCGGTGGAAACGTTCGACTATGGAGCCGGTACGCCTGTGCCCCGAGCCGGCGGCTTGTTTCAGGAAAGCACCGCCTTCGGCTATCTGGCAGCTTCGTGGTGTGCCCTCTCGGTTCTCCTGTTGCGGCCGCTGCTGAGCGTAGCGTACAAAGTACTGTTGTTGATTGTGGTCGGCGTAACTACCTCTCTTGCTCTCTATACTTCCATGTCGCGGTCGGCTTTAACTAACCTGCTGGCCGCGGCGCTGATCTATGTGATCGCCACCGGTATGTTGGGCAATTGGAAGAAGGTGGCTGCGCTGGTCGCAGTTGCGGCGCTTGTTTCGCTGATCTGGTTCTGGGCCGGAGGCATGCCGGCCGACCTGACCTATCGGTACAGGATCGGCCTTGAGCGGTTCGGGAGCGTGTTTCAGATCAGCACTCAGCCGTCCGAGCTGGATGCGGTCTCCTCGAATCGGGTGGGCCACTGGCAAACATGTCTCGCTCTGTGGACGCAAGACCCATTCATCGGCATCGGTTACAAGGCCGCCTATGTGGTCCACGGAACCTCTCTCGACAATATGTTCCTGAGCTCATTGTTCGAGACTGGCGTGCCGGGCTTCGCGCTGCTGGTTTACTTTTATATCTGGGTGATGAAGAGCTCCGTTGCTACAGCGCGCCTATCGGCCAGCGTCGGCGCGGCTCTGCTCGCGATCTGGGCTGGCCAAATCATCCACAGCGTGACAGGCGATACCTGGACTTACTTTGGCTCTTCGCCGCCGGTCCTGCTGATTACCGTTGGGATCATGTCATCCATTGAGGCCCAGCGACGCCGAAGCACGGAAGCGGAAATGGTAGGGGCCGGGTGGGTAGCCTGCTGAGAATGGTTCACATCAGCGGGCGCGCCGATATCGGCGGCGGCCCGGCCGTCATGGAGCGCCTGATCGCTTCTACTCAGGGCGAAGTGGAGAGCTTCGCCGCCTGTCCGCGAGAGGAACCCTACTGGTCCCGATTCACGGAACTCGTGGGTGCCCAAAACATTTTCGAAATTCCCCACCGGAGGTTTTCCCTGGCGCGACTGCGGCGACTGGCCTCTTTCGTGGCCGATAATTGCATCGACTTGATTCACTCGCACGGGCTCGGCGCGGGCCTGTATTCCCGGCCGGTCGGATGGATCGCTGGTGTTCCCGTGGTTCACTCGTTCCACGGTGCGGACTTCCGCTGGAGTCGCCCGCTTGGCTCCGCCGGGCGGCTTCTGGCCGAGCAGTTGCTCGGTTTCGGAACCAGGCAATTAATCGCTGTGTCCGAATCGGAGAAGGCTTACTTATGCCGCTGGCTCTTTCCCCACGCACGGAAGATTCGTGTCATCCCGAATGGCTTCCGGCTGCGCCCCGAGGAGGTGCGCGCAGCGGATGCGCCATCCGCGTCCACAATTCTCTGGGTCGGCAGGATGGAGGCGTCGCATAAGCGGCCCGAGCTGATCGTTGCGATTGCCAGGCACCTTTGCCGGCTCAGGCCGCAAAGGGATTTTACCTTCGATGTAGTCGGCGGCGGCCCGCTCTTACCAGGCTTACGGGACACCGTGCGCGGTGCGGGCCTCGACGGCGTGATCCGGTTGCTGGGACCGCAACCGGACGCCCTGCCGTTTTATCGAAACGCTGCCGTATTTCTGTCTACCTCCCGGTGGGAGGGGTTGCCGCTTACAGTGCTGGAAGCTATGACGAACAACTTAGCAGTAGTGGCAAGCCGGATACCGGGAACCGTGGACCTCGTCACGCATCGGGAAACCGGCCTGCTCTATCCCAAGAACGACCCCTTAGAAGCCGCCAGGCTCCTGAACGCGGTGCTTGACGAATCTTTTCCAGTGGCGCGCATGCGTCGCGCGGCGTCGTCCAGAGTCGCCCGCCTTTTTACCCTCGAATTGCAGGCCAGCCGCCACTTGGACCTCTACCGCGAGGTGGTTGCCGGGGCGAAATGCAGCGAGGCGATGAGGTGCCTGGAGGCACCCGCCCGAAAGTGAAGGTCACTCAACCCACTCCCCCACCGACATGCCACGCCGGTTCGTATTAGCAGTGACGGCGGGTGCTGAGGGCCGCCAGCGATGAATCGGGGCTCAAAACGGAACCGGCTCATCGACCGCTACCTCGGCATCCCCGCTCTCGCCTTCCTACGGTTCTTCGGGCAGCGGAAAAGAGCGATGCCTTCCCAGGTGCGCCGAATTGGCGTGATGTGCGCCCCGGCAATCGGCGATACGTTGCTGCTGGCCGCCACTCTGCGAGATTTGAAGGCCGCTTTTCCGTCAGCAGAAGTGTGGTTCTTCGCGACGCCGCTGAACCGCAGTGCCGCTGAGCTGCTGCCTGCGGTGGACGAGCTGGTCGTTGTTCCCATGCCCGCTGCATGGAAAGCCGTACGGGCGCTTCGGCGGAGCAGCCTCGATATCCTCGTGGACTTCTCTCCGTGGATTCGCGCCAGCGCTCTGCTGGCACGGCTATCCGGCGCCAGGTTTTCTATCGGGTTTCGGACTGCCGGTCAGCATCGCCACTGGTGTTACGACCGTAGCGTTGAACTGTCCGACAGGGTCCATCAGATCGAGAACTATGCGCGCCTGGGCGAAGCGATTGGGGTAGGAGCCAGATCTCAACTTACACTGAGAGACGATCTGGAGAGTCCGGTGGGGGCACCGGAAACAGGGCGCACGGTTGTCTTCCACGCCTTTGCCATCGGTTCGTTGCAGGCGCTGCGTGAGTGGCCCGCCGAACGCTGGGTCTCGCTTGCCCGCCATTTGGACAGGGCCGGAACGACTTTCATCCTGACCGGTTCGCCGGCGGATGCGCCGCGGGTCGAGGACCTCCAGGACCAGCTGATGGCGGCCGGCCTTCAATGCCGCGGCCTGGTTGGCAGGTTCGGTCTACGTGAGATCGTACCGATTCTGAAGAGCGCCTCTTTAGTGGTCAGCGTCAACACCGGCATCATGCATCTCGCGGCAATCCTTGGCGCACCGACGGTCGGCATCAACGGACCGACCGCCGACCACCGCTGGGGCCCTCGTGGCCCTCTGGCTGTTTCAGTCGCCAAGAAGGAGGGCTGTGGATTCCTGAACCTGGGCTTCGAGTTTGACGGGAATCCGACGGATTGCATGGCGAGAATATCCGTCGACGACGTGCTAAGTGCGATCCGGACCCTGCAGCAAATCGGCGACAAACAGCTTGCCGCGTACTCGTGACACGGGGATAAGCGCATGGCAGCCCTTGGGCGGAGGACAGTAACGGTTGAGCGCCGCAGTAGGAGGGTAAGCTCTGGCGCAGCACCCGCTGTCTTTGATCTCGCCGCTGGCGTTCCGGTCAGCCACCGGCTGTTGCACCGCGCGCCGCAACTAATCAAACGGGCGATGGACCTGCTCGTGGCTTCGGCCGCCGGCGTCTTGCTCCTTCCCGCGATCGCGGCCATCGCTATATTGGTCCGGCTCACCTCGCCCGGGCCGGCATTTTTCGGTCACCGGCGCATCGGCCGCCATGGGCGGGAATTCCTGGCCTGGAAATTCCGCACCATGGTGCCGCACGCCGACGAGGTGCTGCGCCTGCGCCTGCGGGACGACCCCGCGCTCCGCTCCGAGTGGCAGGAGCGCCGTAAGTTGCGGCACGACCCGCGCGTGACCTGGCTGGGCACGGTCTTGCGCCGCACCAGCCTGGATGAGCTTCCCCAGCTCTGGAACGTGATCCGAGGCGAAATGAGCCTGGTGGGGCCGCGGCCGATCGTGGCGATCGAAGCCGCGAAGTACGGTCCGAAGTATGCGCTGTACCGGAAGGTGCGGCCGGGCCTGACCGGTCTATGGCAGGTTTCCGGGCGCAACAACACCACCTACGCTCAACGCGTCCAGTTCGACGAGCACTACATCCGCAACTGGTCGGTCTGGCTGGACCTTTATATCCTCGGCAGGACCATAAAGGTAGTTCTGACCGGCGAAGGCGCGTACTGAGTCGCACACTGGCCGCCGCTCTTATGAGTGTGACCTGACCCGGAGGGTGGGACAGACGATCGTCTTTTGTCGTCTGTCAGGCTGTTAGGGCCTGGCGAGGGCCAGACAGACCACGAAGACGATGGTCTGTCCCACCCTCTCGCCGCCGGAACCGGCTCAACCCAAATTCCGCGGCCTCAGGAGTTCGGAATTTCGACACTGCAGGCACGAATGCCCATCCCACGGCCGGAGGCGTGCCCGGTCGATTCTTTTTACACCGTATTTACAAATTCCCAACGACCTCCGGCCGGCGCTCCCGTTAACATTCGTATCGAGGGCTGAACCGATATGGAACCACTTTGGGCTGCAAGCGCGAGCCGCGAACTCTACCGGGATGCGCGTCTGACCATCGATTTCTCCAGCCGCGCCGTGACGCTGGACTCCCGCTCCATTCCGCTTACCACCAAGGAATACCTGCTGCTGAGCTTCCTGGCGTCGCACAACTCGGAGACCTTCAGCCGCACGGAGCTGCTGCTGGCGATCTGGGGCTACAACAGCCAGATTCGTACCCGAACGCTGGACGTACACCTGGCGCGCCTGCGCAAGAAGCTGGGCGCGTTCGGCCGCCGCCACCTGGAAACCATCTGCGGCAACGGCTGCCGCTATCAGCCGCCGCGGGAGCCGCAGGAAGCGCTCCTTTCCGCTCCGTATCGGGCGTGCGCGCCCGCCAGGATTCCGATAGAATTAGGGGCCTGAGGCATGCAGACCGTCCTGGTCATCGACGACGATGCCGGCATCCGCGAAGTAATCGGCGTGATGCTGGAAAAGGAGGGGTTTCGCGC